>NZ_WFIY01000004.1:497766-835533 GCF_009729545.1 Acidianus infernus | reverse complement strand
AAAGTATTCATAATAATCGATCCAACAGCTCTTAACGTTAGTATTGGTAGTCTAAGTGTACTAGCCAGCGGAATTTTTATGGACTCCTAGCCGTTACTAGCAAAATGTCTACTGGAATACTGACTTCCTCCTGAAGGGTTCCCTCCCAAGGGGCTCATAGTTCCCACCATCGATTCGGGTGGCTCAGAGCATTGGAAGAGTGAGTAACTTTCATTCACCTAGTCCCTTATTGCTGGTTGCTCATACTTGAGCTGGAGAGGAGCGTCATTAACGTCACTAATAGATAAACGAATATTTAAATCTATAAGGGGGCTATTCATTCCCTAGGCTTTTCTCCCCCTTAACCCCTATTTTGTAAATCCTAAAGAGCTAGTATTTTATCAGACGATAATATCTACAATCGTCACCTCATCTTTCCTTTTAATACTAAGATTCAATTTAACGTTAAATAGTATTAATAATAGTTACCATTGCAACGTTAGTAAATGCTTTACTAGCTTTATTCCTATGATATGATGCACTTGCTAAAATAAATATTCAATTATCGTCAGTTCTAAGCTATCTAGATCAGTATTCGCAATGCTATTTGCATTTATATTTTTACATCAAATACCGACTTTAATATCATTAATAGGCAGAATATTAATAATAATTAGCGGAATATTTTCAGTTATAGGAAAGGTAATTATTAGCAACCTCACCTAAATTAGCGCTGCATATTTTAATGCCTATTGTTGCACGAGTTAAATTTACAAATAAAACATAACAGCCTCAAAGTGGGCCCGCTGGGATTTGAACCCAGGATTACTGCCGCGTCAGGGCAGCGTCCTAACCAGGCTAGACGACGGGCCCTTTACAAAATATTAAAGGCTATTTTGGTTTAAAAAATTAAATCCGTCTTGTAACATCTTATACGACTCTTAAGCTATCGAGTATTGCAGGAGTGTAGATGTTTGCCCCTTTAATTCCAAGCCTTTCCTTCTCTTTAGGATTATCTATAAGTCTCTTAAAGGCCATCATTGAATTATATTCTCCATGATCTAGAATGATATTTTTAGGCTTAGGAGTTAAGTCGTGTAAGAACTTTAGTAGTTGTCTCCTATCTGAGTGCCCTGAGAAACCATCAACTACTTTTACTTCCATATTAATTTGTATGTTTTCTACTCTTCCGTCTCTTCCGATTATTTGTACTTCTTTTGCTCCATCCCTTACCTTTCTACCCAAAGTTCCTTCCGCTTGGTAGCTTACAAATACTATAGAATTCTTTGGATCTGGAGCCATAGCTTTAAAGAACTCCACCGCGGGTCCGCCGTTAAGCATACCAGATGTTGCTAAAATAATGGAAGGTTCTCCTTGTGCAATATCTTCCCTATATCCTTCTATCCTCTTAAATTGATCCGAAACGAAAGGATTCTCATCCTTATAAAGTATCGCATCTCTAACTTCTCTACTTAACCACTCTGGATAAGCAGTGTGTATTGCAGTAACCTCATCGAATAATCCAGTCACGTATACTGGAACTTCTGGTATTAATTTGTTCTTTAGCGCATTATTTATTACTAACATCATTTCTTGACCCCTTCCTACTGCTAAGACTGGAATAAGGACTTTGCCTCCTCTGTTTATTGTATTATTTATAATATCTATTAGCTGTTTTTCAGATTCCTCCCTACTAGTTTGCTCTTGAGCACCGTAAGTTGTCTCCATGATTAATGTATCAACCTTAGGGAATTCACTAGTAGCTCTATCTAATAGTCTAGTTTTTGCATACTTGAAGTCTCCAGTGTATACAATGTTATGAGTTCCTTCGCCTATATGTAAATGAACCATTGCTGAGCCTAAAATGTGTCCAGCATTATAGAATGTTAACCTTATATCTGGTGCGATGTCAGTAACTTCCTCGTAATCCAATGTTATTGTATGAAGAAGCTCTTTTCTCACTTCTTTTGCGCTGTAAGGTAAAGGTCTTCCATCTTTCTCTGCAACGTCCAATAAGTCTAATTGCATTAAAGCCATAACATCCCTAGTTGGTGGAGTTGTATAAACTGGACCTTCATATCCATACTTAAATAGGTAGGGAACCATACCGCAGTGATCTAAATGCGCATGAGTTATTACTACAGCATCTAAGTCTTCTAATCTAAGCTGGTCTATGTCTAATTTAGGAAACATTCTTTCTCCGAAATTGACGCTTGGATTTACTCCAGTATCAAGTAAAACTCTACTCTCTGGAGTCTCTACTAATATTGCTGATCTGCCTATTTCTTGAAAAGCACCTAATGCTGTGATTCTAACATATCTATCCTTAAATAATACTTCTCTATGTATTCTATCTCCAAAAGTCTTCAGGATTTTCGCTCTATATTCTGTTTCATTATATATGTGAGTTATGACATTCTCTATAGTCTTAGATTTTATTGGCGGCTCTCTAATTATTTCTGGTTTCCAGAAAGTTTCAAGGAATATTCTTTGCTGTATTAAACCTCCTTTTCCTATTACTAATCCAGGTTTCTTAGCTTTTATTAATACTTCTCCTAAATCTTCGTCAAACTTTATGTCAGTTATTTCTGCTTCTTTCGGTACAATGTTCTTTATTATTTCTATTGCTTCTTTTTCATCTTTTCTCACGCTTTTATCGGCTTTTACAACAATTCTTTTCTTTATTTCTTTGGCTATTTTCTTTATAATATCTCCACCATTAGTTAGAAAATTTGGATTTTTTACATATACAGCTATTTCTGGCCCTTCAAACTCTATTCTAGTTATTCCTGCATCTTTTGGAATTCCATTATATATTGCACCTAAAATTTCAAGTCTACTTGTCACTTAACTCACCAAGAAGGAGACTAACAACTAACATACTCACTTTTTAATATTTAAAACTTTACATTACCATATGGAAATGCGAGAGCACATAATCAGCTTACCAGAAAGAATTTTTATTGGTAATGGGATAATATCTCGAATTGACGAATACTTTTCTGAGTTAGGACTTACTGGTTCTTTCCTCATAGTTACTGGCAGTAACGTAAGAAGGCTGATAGTTAGTAAAATCCTAGATAAAATACCTGCTGATGTAATAGAAGTTCAAGAAGCAAACCTTGATGAGGTCAGAAAAGTTGAAGAATTCGCTAAAAAACATGAGAGCAACGTAATATTAGGAGTTGGCGGAGGAAAAGCTATAGACGTTGCAAAATTTGCAGCATTTGAATTAAATAAAAGATTTGTTAGTATACCGACTGCTCCTTCCCATGACGGCATTACGTCACCTTTTGCCGCAATAAAAGGTCTAGGAAAGCCTATATCGATGAAAGCTAAAGAACCTACAGCAATAATAGCAGATATTGACGTACTAAGTTCTGCACCTAGGAGACTAATTAACGCTGGCATAGGAGATACTGTAGGAAAAATAGTAGCAGTAAGGGATTGGAAATTAGCAGCTAAATTAAGAGGAGAATATTATGGTGATTATACTGCATCTTTAGCGTTGCTCTCAGCTAGGCATGCGTTAAACTGTACTAGGATTATAAATAAAGACCTTAAATACGGTGTAAGACTTTTAGTAGAAGCATTAATAAGCAGTGGAGTAGCAATGGGTATGGCTGGAAGTACAAGACCTGCAAGCGGTTCAGAACATTTATTTGCTCATGCGGTAGAAATGCTTTATCCAGAAGGGCCACTTCATGGCGAATTAGTAGGAGTAGGCACAATAATGATGGCGTATATTCATGGCATAAAATGGAAAGAGATAAGAAAAGCGTTAATTAGGATAGGTGCACCAGTTACTGCAAAGCAATTAGGAGTACCAAATGAAATAATAATAAAGGCATTAACTATTGCTCATACTATTCGCCCAGAAAGATATACTATACTTGGAGATAGAGGATTAACTTGGGCATCTGCAGAAAAAGTTGCAAGAAATACTGGAGTTATTACTTAAAAGTATCCTTATTATAGTTCTCTACAAAACTTACTACACTCTCTGGAAGCACGAAAGTTATGATATCTTTAGCCAAGACGTACTTTCTAGTCTGCAAATCTTCTAACAGAAAGTAATCCTTTGGAACTTCAAATTTTACGCTCTTCTTATCTTCTGTAAGCTCAAACGTCATTTTGCTATTTTCACCAAACCACCTTTCAACTAATGCTTGAATTTTTTCCTTTTCATCCTTAAGTACTTTAACTACTTTCACGTTGTAAACTATAGTCTTTCCAGCATATGGATGATTCAAATCAAGTATTACCCTTCCTCCACTTACACTTTTTACTGTAGCATATCCACCTTCTGCTAATCTTATTACCATGTTAGGCCTAGGATTGATACCTTGTCTCTTTAATTCTCCTAAAGATACTAATTTAACCTTTGAAGGATCTCTTTCTCCATAAGCCTTTGACGGAGGAATTTCTATCTCCTTTTGCTCTCCTTCATTAAAGTTCCTTAATGCCTCTTCCAATCCTTCTAGAACTCTGTGCTCCCCTATTATGACTAGGAGTGGTTTGTATTTTTTCTCTGGATTATAAATGTTTGCCTTTTTTGCTTCCTCCTCTATTGTTGTATCAATTACTTCTCCTGTATCTTTAATTTTACTAACATAATCTATATACACAAAATCGTTATCCTTAAACATTCAGATCTAGAGAGAGTTAAGATTATAGACTTTAAACTTATTGTTCTTTCACGTTCGATATCACTTAACTTTTTTACGTAAAACAAGATTTTCTCATATGGACTATAAAATCAAGGACATAAAACTCGCTGAACAAGGCAGAAAACAAATAGAATGGGCAGAAATGCATATGCCCGCATTAATGAGCGTAAGGAAAGAGTTAAAGGAAAGACAAAGCCTTAAGGGAGTAAGAATTTCGGCTGTACTTCACGTAACTAAAGAGACAGCAGCACTTGTAAGAACATTAAAAGAGGCTGGAGCAGAAGTAGCACTTGCAGGAAGTAATCCCTTATCCACTCAAGATGACGTTGCGGCTGCGTTAGTTGAAGATGGAATAAAAGTTTTTGCTTGGAAAGGGGAAAGTGAAGAAGATTATTATTCGAATATAAAAGAAATTTTGAAATATGAACCTAACATTGTAATGGACGACGGAGGAGACTTGCATGCGTATATTCACGAAAAATGCCAGTCTCTAAAGATAATAGGAGGTACAGAGGAAACAACCACAGGGGTTATTAGATTAAAGGCGATGGAGGAATCTAAAGTATTAAAATATCCAGTTATTGCTGTAAATAATGCGTTTACAAAATATTTATTTGATAATAGGATAGGAACCGGGCAGAGCGCTATAGACGGAATTCTAAGAGCTACAAATATATTAATTGCAGGAAAAGTTGCAGTAGTTGTAGGCTATGGCTGGGTAGGGAGAGGAATAGCCACCAGATTAAGAGGTATGGGAGCTAGAGTAATTGTAGTTGAAGCCTCACCTTTAAGAGCATTAGAGGCAGTAATGGACGGATTTGACGTAATGCCAATGAGCAAAGCGGCAGAAGTAGGAGAAATATTTGTAACAGCAACTGGTAATATAAATGTAATTAGCAAAGAACATATATTAAAAATGAAGAATGGAGCAGTATTGGCGAATGCAGGCCATTTTAACGTTGAAATAGATGTTAAAGGCTTAAAAGAAATTGCAAAATCTGTGAGAAATATAAGGCCTTACTTAGATGAATATGAATTACCTAATGGTAACAAAGTATATTTACTAGCGGACGGCAGATTAGTTAACCTTGCGGCAGCTGAAGGACATCCAAGCGAAGTAATGGATTTAAGCTTCTCAAATCAAGCACTTTCGGTAGAATATATTTACAACAATAGAGATAAACTTGAAATAAAAGTATACAATGTTCCTCAAGAAATAGATGAGAAAGTAGCATTATTAAAATTAAAAGGAATGGGAATAGAAATAGAGCAAATGACTGAAGAGCAAAAGGAGTATATGAAGCAATGGAAATATGGTACGTAATTTTTTTCGTAAGTCTTAAAAAGGATTGTTTATTAAAAAGAAAATAGTGGGCCCGTAGCTCAGCTAGGTAGAGCGCTCGGCTCATAGCCTCGGTGAGAGACCGAGTGGTCGAGGGTTCAAATCCCTCCGGGCCCATAAGGGTCTGGTAAGCGCTCCCAGACCCACATTCGATTATCTCGTCTAAGTAGTCAATGCTCTCCTATGTTACTGTCTTTGTCCTTCTCTACTGTGTAAATATTAATACTTCTTCCCTCTCTGATGAATCTTGTATCGCTTGGCTGAGAAAACTCTATACTAATTGCAACATGTGCGGATCTTTTAGAAACGTTAACTATTGTATGCTAACGCACTATATTCAAATGTTATATCTCGGAAATCACGTCACTAGAAATATTTATTTTTTATTCATATTATATTATAATAAGTGTTAAACTTTTATGCCCTTAGTACTAATTAATTTTACTCTTATCATTCCAGTTGTTGCACTAACATCGGCCTTTAGATTGCTTACCTCCAGCATTCCATCTACTAGGCTTTTTATGAAATCTATTATTCTACCTTGAAAATAAGGAGAAAAACTTTCAATGTATTTACCATTATAATCAACGTTTACGTCACCTATAAAGAGTAGAAAGAAACGTAAAATCGATAAAAATGACACTTCAACATTATTCATTAACTGACTTACGTAACTCATTAAACTTTTACCTAACTCTTTCCATTTTTCTAGGCTCATCTGTGAGTCTCTTAAGAAATCGAAAGGAACAAGAATCATAAATCCTTTATAATTGTTCATTAGTTTAGACAAGAGTATAAACGTACTTATCTCGTTTTTAATATCTACTCCGTTCTTCTCCATCTGTATTGACGCAGCTAGTAAATCATTTGTATAATTATATATTGAAGAGCCGTTTAATTCCGTTAATCTTCTTATTTCATCATAAATATCTTTTCTCATAAAACAAGGTTGACGTTTACCATTATTTTCATTTTCCATATTAATAGTGATGTATACACTTGTATATAAAATCAGTGGCTGCCCACTTACATCACTGTTCTGTTATCTTTGAGTCATCATCTGTTAGTCTTATTTCCATTTATAGCTTAAATTATTAAGTGATATTTGCAGGAGTTGATCCAGGGAGTGAAAGTTACGCAATAACTTTCGTAGACGAGTTAGGAAGAATAGTTGAGTATTATGAAATACCTACTGACCTAATTATTCACGATTCCATGAGACTAGTTAAGTTGATAAGAGATAAAAGACCTAGCGCTATTGCATTACCTTCTGGTCACGGATTGCCTTTAGTTAAAGCTTCAAAAATAGGTGAGAAAGAAATTTTTCTATTAACGCTCGCGGATCCTCAAAAGGAGGGTCCTCTTAGGAGTTTTTTAAGAGCAATAATACCGGAAGAGAATGCATTTACTATACCTTCAGTAATAGAACTTGAGAGTGTGCCAGAATATAGGAAGATAAATAAAATAGATATGGGTACTGCGGATAAAGTTGCTTCTGCATTCTTTTATAGGACTATTTTTGATAGTTTTGTATTAATCGAAATAGGTAGACATTTCTCATCAATCATAGTAGTTAAAGATGGTAAAATAATAGACGGATTTGGAGGAACCGAGATACCAGGTTTAATTTCACCTGGGTGCATTGATGGAGAAATTGCCTACTTACTTTGTAAGTACTCAAGGATAACTAAAGATACTATATATACTCAAGGAGAGGAAAAAAGATCCTTAGAGATTTTAAGGATAATCTCTGAATGGTATAGCGAAAAACTAGACTTACCAATAATAGTCTCTGGGAAAGCTAAGGATAAAATTGATTTTGGAATCAAATTCGAGATAAAGTACAAGGAAGCTTCTGTAGGAGCTGCGTTTATAGCAAATGCAATAGGTGGAGGAATTTTTAGAAAGTACATTGATATGCTTAATAGCTCTGGTACAGTACTAGATTATGTAAGGTTAAAGGGATGGGAAGAAATTACTTCCTTGATAAAGACATAATCAAGGATAAAAATGACAATCTTTACGTAGTTATTACAAATTATAATCCTCCTGGGTACGTATTTGCATATTTAAAATACGTGTATACAAGGGAAGGGCTTTGGAAAGGATACGAAAGAGTGTTTAAAAAATATGGAGTAAAAAATTTGATAAAAATTAAACAAAATTTCGAGTATGAACCTTGTTATGGATCTACATTTCCCGTGCTTAAAATATCAGAAATTAAAAACCATTTTAAGCCTGAGGATAAAATTAAGGAGATAATTCACAAGCCTACAAATAAGCTGGAAGAAACTGTAATAAATATGTTAGCTGAAATGGAAGTAAACTTGCCTTTAGATAAGATTGGAGTTACTGGTTCATTGCTTGCAGGAATATCTCATGAGAGCTCTGATGTTGATCTAGTAATTTATGGCAAAAAATACGCCGAGGATTTCGTTAATGTCTTCCAAGGATTTGAGGAGGATAAAGATTGGATCTTTGAAACTTCTGAGAATTATTCTCTACCAATAGAAGTAGTTAAAACCATATATAGTAAAAAAACTAGAGGAAAATACAAGGGTACGAAGTATTCATTCCTATTTGTAGATGACCAACCTTGGAAATATAATGAAAAAGTATGTGTAGAAGTAAATCCTATAAAAGTGGTCGGAGAAAATGTTAGCGATTATAGAGCTTTATTTTATCCATCAATTTCTACTCTTTATTCCCAAGGTAAAACATTTAATATAGTGTCATATGAAGGTATTTACAACTTGGCTCTCTATTACAGTAAGAAAATAGAA
Source organism: Acidianus infernus (assembly GCF_009729545.1). NCBI lineage: Archaea > Thermoproteati > Thermoproteota > Thermoprotei > Sulfolobales > Sulfolobaceae > Acidianus > Acidianus infernus. Next base: position 826,759 of record NZ_WFIY01000004.1, on the reverse strand, counting down.
GCTTTTGGAATGCTAATGAAATGCGAAGATGAATTAGAAATCGTGATAGGTGATAAAAAAATTGGAGGATATATTAGACCAATTATGTAGTGAAGTCGCATATATCTTATCGTCTTCATCTATTATAGAAGCTTCGGTATTCAAGCCAGGTAACGCTTCGAGAATACAAGATATTAAAAGCGTAAAATATGAGGATATTCTACTTTCAGCAAATCTTGCCAATGCGTATTATAGAAAAGCCTGTATTAGAGGATATAATTCTTCTAGACCACTATACGATCTGCTTTACCTTACTATAAAAGAAAGTAAGAAGATGGAGGTAAATTATTCAATTCTAGGTACACAATTGCTCTTACTTCCTATCTCTTATTCATCACTCCTAGCTGATAATGTGGAGAATTTAAGGAGAAAACTTAGCGAAGTCATAATTTCTTTAGATGTTGAAGATACTAAATGGTTTTTTGAAGCTCTAAAACAAGTGAAATTAAGCTATCTAGGTAAAATTGACGTCATGGATTATAGGGAAACAACAAATAAAACCATATATGAGGTTTTAGTATTTTCATCAAATATGGATACTATAGCTAGAAATATGATAAGAAACTATGAGTATTCCTATACCGCATATAAAATAATAAAAGATAGCGAAAGTCTTGAAAAAGGAATACAGAAAGCTTTCATAGAAATTTTATCAGAACAACCGGATGGATTAATATACCGAAAGTATGGCGGAAAGATTGCTTTGCTTATTTCTCACATGGCAAGAGAAGTTAAGGAAGATTTTACTGAGAAAAAACTTTTGGATTTCAATGATTTTCTAGTTAAGAATAATTATAATCCAGGATCTACGGCAGATATTATAGCCTCTGGTATTGCATTATATTTACTTGATAAGTGGTATGAAAAAACTCGCAATGATTACCCGCTTCCCTTGCCAAGAGGATGCAGTAGAATATATAAATAATAATTTTGACGGAGTAATAGGTTTAGGGGATGTAGAATGCCCCCAATATCTTAATAACTTTCATGGAATTTTGGGTGAAATGGAAAGCGTTTATATCATGAAATACCTTAAAAAAACTGAGAAACTAATAACGAAGGAATTCTTAGGTCTCTCAACTGATTTTTCAACTGAAATTAGTATAACTCATTTCCCTCCTAAAGGATTTAAGTCTGGAATGATTATAAACGTTGAAATAGGAAAGAAGGAAATTTCTGCAAAGATACTTTCAAGTAAGACTAAAATTATAATACACGGCCATTCTGAAAACCAAACCATAGTGAACTCTCAAGGATTTCAAGTAATTTCTGTAGGTGCTTTCGAAAAAGGATACCTTGCAATTTATTATCCAGAAGAAAAGAAGGTTCAGTTAAGTAAGATAAGTAGCCATTAAGTACGCATCTTCTCCGTCAGCGTAATAATGTTTTAATACCTTGATTTTCATGAATCCAAGTTTTTCATATACTGAAATAGCTGGATAATTACTTACCCTAACTTCTAAGTAAACTTCTTCAGCACCATAATCTTCTTTCATGCTTTTCATTGAAGCTTTAAGAAGCGCAGTGCCTATTCCTCTATTCCTATAAGCCTCTAAAACTGCTATAGAGACCACGTGGCCTTTCTTAACTAATGACGGCAAATTCTTCAAATTACTGAAGCCCAACTCTATTCTAGGCATTATATATCCAACAACATCACCGTTAACTTCAGCCACGTAAAACGCCTTTCCGTAATCTTTAATATGATCGACAAAAAAGTAATAAGGATAATTTTCGGGTAATGACAGCCTATTAATCATTATTATATCGTCTATATCGTCCATTCTAACATTTCTAATAAGAAATGAGTTTGTAGATTTATTGCTTGTTGCTTGTTCCATGCTATAATATTTTTATTAAGAAGTTTATATACATGTTTGAACCTATTTATGACTCATCCATCGAAGAGAATAATAGGCGAAATTAGTGATGAACTAAAAGGTAAAAAAGTATTATTAGGAGTCTCAGCCAGTATTTCCTTATATAAGTCCCTTGACCTTGCAAGAGAACTAATGAGGAGAGGGGCAGAAATAAAGGTAATGATGACTCCATCAGCATCTAAATTAATTTCCCCGGAAATGTTCACTTGGGCTACAGGCAACAAGACAATCGTAAAAATAGGAGGGAAACTAGAACATATACAATTAGCTGAGGAGTTTGACGTAATGATAATTGCACCTTCAACTATGAATATTATAACAAAGTTAGCTTATGGTATTACAGACAATAATTTAGTTCTAACTGCAATAAATTTTCTTCAGTTAAATAAAAAAGTAATACTCGTTCCAGCAATGCATTTGCAAATGTGGAACTCACCTCAACTCCAAAGTGCAATAGAAATCTTAAGGAAAAATAATAATGTAGAAATTATAGAACCTAATTTAGTAAATAATCTAGCTCATTACCCAGATATTGGATATCTAACCTCAAGAATTACCTCTTATATTTTAAGAGAGAAGGACCTTAGAGGTTTAAAAATTGTAGTTACAGCTGGACCTACCAGAGAATACATGGACCCAGTAAGGTTTATAACAAATCCAAGTAGTGGCACAATGGGCGTATCAATAGCTAACGAAGCTTACTTCAGAGGAGCAGAAGTGGTCTTAGTTCATGGTCCTCTCAGCTCTCATTTACATCCTTATTCTCCAACTATCGAGGTCGAAACTACAGAAGAGATGCTAAAAAATGTTGTAAACCTTGTTGAGAAAGAAAAGTTTAATATAGTAATATTAGCAGGAGCTCCTGCAGATTATAAGTTTAAGGTAATAAGAGGAGAAAAAATTGATAGCCATACTGAAGTGCCAAAAGTAGAGTTAGAAAAAACACCTAAAATTTCAGAATATATAAGGGGAAAGGCTTTCGTAGTAGGATTCTCTGCGGAAACTGTAAATAATGATGACGAACTTATCGAAAAAGCCAAAATAAAGAAGGAAAGGCATGGCTTTAATATGATAGTTGCAAATAACGTAAAAAGAAAAGATATAGGTTTTTCATCTGAATATAATGAGGTAATTGTTATTACTAATAGTGAAATTATAAAGATACCTAAAAGTTATAAAACAATTATAGCTAGAAAATTGCTAGATATCGTAAGAGAAGAGTTTATAAAATCTAAAGTATAATGTTGTTTTGGCTCAGGTAGCTCAGCCAGGGAGAGCGCTGGGCTGTGGACCCAGTGGTCCCGGGTTCAAATCCCGGCCTGAGCCCTTATTTTACCAAAATGGGGTTAAGGAGGCGGAAAAGGGGATTGATATCCAAGAAAGTTTTTAGTGACGTTAATTACGCTCCTCTCCAGCTCGAGTTAGGGGCAACCAGCATTTATAGATGAAAGTTCCTCAAATAGTTCTCTGAGTCGCCTAAATTAATGACGGGGACTATGTGCCCATTGGAAGGGAAACATTCTAGGGCGAGGAGGAAGTCAGAAAGACTAAAAAACTTGTCTTCACGATAGATAACTAGACTATATATGCCAAAGAATACGATTGAATTTTTACATTTTGATGAATCTTCGCCATTAACTTTCAATTTCGCAGCCGAGTTAGGGCGTGCTTAAATGGTTGAAAAGGAGCATAGTTTAAATTATGGGTTATAGAGTTTTCTCAGCCTGAATATCCGTTAGAGAAGGAAGAAGCACTAATGTTTACTCTATAGAGAAGAACAAAAAAGGTAACGTAAGAGAGCGTCACATTGACCCCTTAGATAAGATAGTCGAATACTATCTTAGCAGTGGGAGTATCCTCACAATGGGGCTGGCGGGATTTGAACCCGCGACCACCAGGGCCCAAGCCTGGCATCCTAGTCCTGGCTAGACTACAGCCCCATTTTTTACAGTACATTATTAGCCTAAAAAATTTTTCATATAACTATTACCGTAGTTTGTAAATAGATTGCAAGTATTGCAAATATGCCTTCAATAATCCAAAGTATAGTAACTACTTGATATTCTTTAAATCTTCCCATTTTCATAACTATATGAGTTAAAGAATTTGGCTTATCATTCCAATATAACGTTCCGTCTTCGTCAACTTTTCCAAATGATACTCCCTTAAACCTTGTTCTTGCCTTTAATATAAATTCCGCAACGTAAGGTAAATATAATACAGCCAAAGCAGTATACATATAACCAGCTATTCCAATAGAACCTATTACTGAGCCAACAAAGTATGTCCCTATGTTTCCTATGAAAACTTTAGCTGGATATTTATTATAATAAAGGAAGGCTAAGAGAGAAGCTAGCAAGATCAATGCCATTTCTCCTGCAACAAAAATGTTCCCAGACCTTGTTAAACCAATATAGGCTAAAGCAGCTGACATTATTATGCCCATTCCGGTTCCTAATCCATTAAGTCCTTCAAGCATATTGAAGGCATTAGATGAAATTGTTAGTGCAGCCGGTATTACAACCACGTAATAGAAGATTCCTAAATTTACTACCCCTAAAAAAGGTATGGATATTGCTGAATGCCCTACGCTAAAAACTGCCAGAGGTACTGCAGCAAAGATTGGAGTAAAAGCCCTAATAGATTGCCTAAGATTCAAAAAATCGTCCATTAATCCAAGGAAAGCTATCAATAACGAGGAGAGTAAAATTGACGATATTATTCTCTCATAATTTTGGTCCTGTATTAAAAGTACAAAAGTTCCAGAAACAAAACCTGCTACTATAGCTATTCCGCCAAGTGAAGGTACTTCTGGCTTATTGGGCTTATTTACGTCCTTCCCTACAATTTTTCTCTCTTTTGCAACGCGAATTATCCATCTAGTAGTAAGAAATGTTATAATAAAAGCTATAATGGCACAAATAGGCAACACTATTTTCGCCTTTTTATTGTAAACTCTGCAAGGTATTTTAAAGCCTTTCCAGCTATATCGTTGCCCCCTATAGCAGATAGAGCCTTCATAGATTTTTGATAATATTCTTCTGCAACTTCATATGCGTAATTTAATGAAAGAGATTTTACTACTTCTGCTGCTCTAACTATTTTTTCTTGATCCTTAGATCCAAGTCCTTCAATTATAATTTTTCTTTCTGTCTCCGACGCTAAACTCAATGCCTTTATTACAAGGATAGTCTTCTTACCTTCTCTGATATCACTATATACCGGTTTACCTAGTTCTTTCTCATCTGCAGTTAGACCTAGAATATCGTCAATTATTTGAAAAGCAATGCCTAAATTTAGTCCAAATTGCTTAAGCAACTCAAGGTCTTTATCTTCAGCATTAGAAACTAGACCTCCTAAAAATGCAGAACACGAAAATAGTTGTGCCGTTTTCTTTTTTATCATTTCTAAGTATTCTTCTTCTGTAACATCCTGCCTATTTTCAAATTCCATATCCATTGCTTGACCTTCTGCAATTATTATCACTGATTTGGAAAATTCTGATAAACCCATGTAAAATCTCCTTGAATCTAATCCTTCTAATGCCTCTGATAAAACTTCAAAAGCTTTTGCATGAAGTAAATCACCTGCAAGAATTGCCATTGGTATTCCCCATTTTACATGCACTGTTGGCATTCCTCTCCTAAGTGTATCTTCATCCATTATATCATCATGTATTAAAGTAAAATTATGTAAGATCTCTACAGCAGCTGCAGCTTTATACGCTCTTTTTCTATCTCCAGAGAATAAGTCTGAAGAGGCAACTGTTATAAGTGGCCTAAGTCTTTTACCCCCAGCTTTTAAAAGATATATTGAAGCGTCGTAAAGTTCCTTTGGTTCACCTTTTATGTATTTTTCTATCTCTTCATTTACATTTTTAATTATCTCATCAAAATACTTGTCTAGTTCCATTATTCTCTTTTTCTTAATTTCTCATATGTAGATAAGCTTATCCCTCTACTTTCCATCCATTCTCTTAATTCCTTCCAAATAACTACTGGAACTCTCTTAAGTTCTTCCACGTTTTTAGCTCCTGTTAACATCATAGCCGCTTTAAGTTCAAAAATTACCTTATTAAAGAAGGAAACTAAGGACTCCTTTCCTTCCACGGCTTTCTTTAAAACCGGACTTGCCATTCCGGCAATATCTGCTCCTAAAGCTATAGCTTTAGCAATTTGAAGCCCATTTCTTATCCCACCGCTACCAATTATAAACGCATCAGGAACTGCAAACCTTGTTTCAATTATTGAGGCTGCTGTAGGAATTCCCCATCCGGCAAAAAGCTCCGCACTTTCTTTTTTCCAATTGTTCTTTCTCTTATCTCTTACCATTTCTACGGCAATCCAACTAGTTCCTCCTTGTCCAGAAACGTCAAAGTATCTTATTCCAATTTCCTTAAATTTTATTGCAGTTTCCATTGAAATGCCTGTCCCTGTTTCCTTTATTATTATTGGTACTCCCAATTCTTTTGAAATATCCTTAAGTTTTATTAAAATATCCCCTGGATATTCTGGCTCCCCTTCTGGCTGAAATAACTCTTGAGCAGGATTTAGATGTACAGCTATAGCATCTGCCTCTATCATACTTACTGCTTCCTTTAGTTCTTTTAATCCGTAACCTTTAGCTAACTGAGGAGCTCCGATGTTAGCTATTATAGGTGATGTAGGGGCTTTTTTCCTCACGATTTTAAAGCTCTCTCTAGCATCTGCTCGCTCTATTGCAATCCTCTGACTTCCAACTCCCATGGCTAATCTTAATTCTTCAATAACCTCTGCTATTGTTGCATTAATTTTTCCTAAGGCTTCATTTCCTCCAGTCATTCCAGTTACCATTAGTGGTGCAGAGATTTCTTTGTTGAGAAATTTAACGCTAGTATTTATTTCATTAAATGAAAGACAAGGCATTGCTTGGTGTATTAAAATTACATCATCAAGTAATGTTGGTATATAACCTTCAACGTCCTCATAAAGACAAATTTCAACGTGCTCCAACTTTCTATTTGTTATCATTTTTACACCTTACAAGAGTTCCTATATTCTTTCCTTCTAATGCCTTATATATGTTGCCTTCGATCTTACCATTGAATATCAAGGCTTCTACACAATTTTCCAAAATTTTCTGGATTTTAGCTTTCATACCACCAGTAACATCAAAGCTTGAAGAAGATAGATCATCTATAAAAGGAGAATTGACTTCCTTAGCAACTCTTCCATTGATAAATACCCCATCCACATCTGTGGCAAAAAATACTCTAGAGTTAAACTTTTTACCTAACAAGATCGCTATATCGTCTCCAGAAATTATTTTTCCAGACTCAGTGATATCGCCATAAATGACTGGAACTAGTCCTTCCTGTAAATATCTTTTAACAGTGTCTATGGAAAAGAATCTGCCTGGTAAAGGGAATGCTTTAATTCCTTCATTATAAAAGATTTTCATAATTTTAAGGTTTAATTCTTGCATTGCAATAACAGTTTTTATCTTATCGCCCTTAGAGGCTTCATAATGACCGAAACTCCCTCCTCCATGTATGACAATTAATGGATAAAACTGTCTAATTTCACGTGCAATTCTCCTAACTATTTCTTCGTTATAAGAATAAGGTATGTTCTTATTTGTTATTAAGCTTCCTCCTAATTTAATAATTCTATAAGTGAAGCCCATTTTAAGTCCCATATCCATTTCCAACTATTGTTCATCGGATATGGCAAACCATAAAGGGAACTCCATAAGCCGTTCTCAAATTGAATTAAGCTAGAATCTTTAGATATTTCTACAGGTAAAATGCCGGCCAAGTGAATTAATGAACTTTCTAAAAACCTCGGTTTAGGTAGTGGAAAGCTGGTAAGTAAGTTTATTCTGACTTCCTTTCCACTAAGAGGTACTGGATCTTCTCCATCGCGATAAAGTATAGGTGAATTAAGTTCTTGAGCCTTTCTTAAGGCCCTTATTAATCTAGAGTCAAACATTGCGTCATCTATCATTTCTAGCGTTTCCCTAACGTCATTTTCGTTCATGGGAATTTTGCATTTGTTTATTGATAAGTCAACGAGCTTTCTCGTTACATAAACGTAATAAGAAGAAAAAGGCAAATTCCCCTCTATATCATAGTCAATATTACAAGAAAAGCCTGTAGCTTCACGAAAATATTCTAGGAATTTATCTATTTTTGGTTTTCTTTTTACCTCTCTCACTTTAACTATTGCAAAATTAATTAAAACTGGATTATTAACTTCCAATGGGAGCCCAGAATAACAAAATGGAACTTTAACTTCCAAATCTTGCTGCAAGATATCCCACTACTGAAGACTTGTCTCCCGATGTATCTCCAGAAGTAGCATGTTTCAAAATATATGGCTTCTTATTAAATTTCTTTGCTAATATCATCGCAACCATTATTGGAGCGTAACCACAAAGTGTTACATCCTTATTCTCTACAACATCGTAAAGCCCTTTATAATCTAGTTGTTCTATTTTCTCTATCGCCATCTCATCTTTTTTATACGTAATATCGTAAGGATCATAATGATTCATGTCACTACTAGCTAGGACTACTATATCTTTTTCAGGATGTTTTTGCATTAATCTATATATTCCTTCAGCTATGTATTCTGCTATTTCAGGAGTTTGATAAAGTATAACTATTGGAATTATTTTTATATCAGAATCGAAGAAAAACTGTAAGAAAGGTATTTGAACTTCAACAGAATGCTCATATAGATGAGCTTGCTCATCTATATCAATAACTTCACTATACTTCACAAGCTCCATTGCCATCTCTTCATCTATCTTTACATCTCCTAGCGGAGTCTCCCAACAACCTTTATTCCATAAGGAAACATAAGATCCATAACCTGTATGATTAGGACCTAGAATTATTACAAGATCTGGCTTGCCTTCAGAAGCTAAATAATAGTAAGAATGGGCTGCTACAGGACCGCTGTAAATATAACCAGCATGAGGAACAATAAAAAATAAGTTATCTCTCTTACCTTTTTCTTTTGGAACTGTAGGTAATTTGCCAGGACCTACAGGATGAGTAAATGACCAAACAATTCGATCTTTTAGTTCCTGAGGATCTGCCTCATAAAATGCACCGGCTACTGCAGGTAATCTTTTCATTGAACAAGCTTCACCTCAAATTCCTCAACCTTCACTGGTATATCGGCATCCATGGGTATCTGCTTTCTCTCCCTAAGTATTTGCCTAGCTAGTAGCCAATAAAGTAAAGCTAAAGATTTCCTTCCCTTATTATTTGCAGGTATTACCAGGTCAACATACTCTATTTTAGCATCAGTATCCGCAAAAGCTACAACAGGGATTCCCATATCTGCAGCCTCTTTTATTGCCTGAGTATCAGTTCTTGGATCAGACACAAGTAACACTTCCGGCTCTATAAATCTGTCAAGGTATGCATTAGTTAAAGTGCCTGGAACTAATCTTCCGGTTATTGCCCTACCTCCTACTACTTCTGCAAACTTTTGAACTGGAGTAAATGCGTAAGGCCTTGACGCAACAGCTAGGATCCCACTAGGTGTAAATCTTGAAAGGAATTTTGCAGCAATTCTTAATCTTTCATCTATTTTTCTAACATCAAGTACGTAAAGGCCTTCAGGCCTTACTCTATAAATGAATTTCTCCATATACTTAGTACATGTATGTGTACCTATATGGACGCCTGCAGAAAGATAGTTCTCTAATGGAGCTAATAATTCTATTACTGCTCCTTTCTCTGATTTTTGTAATTCAGCTTTTTCTGCCTCAGATAACTCGGTTCCCTTATTTTCTTCTTCTGACATTTAAATCACCTTAAATTGGTCTAGTATAATTAACTACCTCTTTTATAATATCTACATGGCTTAATAACATTCTCCTACAACAATATCTTCTAACACCTAGGTCGTCCAATACTTTTTGTGGATCTTCTCCAGCATTAACTCTAGTTATAAAGGGTTCCCATTTGTCTGCTATCAAAGATCCGCAAGTAAAGCATCTGACGGGAATTATCATAAATGTCACCTATAAGCCTTCTGCCTCCATCTTCTAGCACTATACCTCATCCATTTTTCTGACTCTGTCTCTCTTGGGTCTCCTGCTAACATTGTCCTATCATACTGTTTGTATAATTCTTCTAATTCTTTGCTACCGCTAAACTTAACTAATGCCCTAGCTAACGCCATCCTTGCGGCATCTGCTTGGCCCATTATTCCTCCACCGAATGTGTATATTTTAGCATCTATTTTTGAGGCTAGTGACTCGCCCGCAAGTAATAAAGGTTCCATAATTTTTAATCTTATCATTTCGATGGGTATAAGTTCTATTGGCACTCCATTCACAAATACTCTACCCTTTCCTTCAGTAAGTTGGCATTGTGCCCTTGCCATCTTTCTTCTAGCTGAGGTTATTATAATTTTATTGGCCTGCTGCTCTGACATAAACTTTCCACCCCATTTCTTTAGCTAATTCTCCTACAGTAATATACTTACCTTTAAGTCTTTTTACGTCTGCGTCAGGAAAGCTTATGAAGTTCTTACCATTATATTGCTGTGGAACGCCTATGTAAACCTTAACGCTTTTTAACATTTGCCTGCCTTTTGGAGTCTTGGGTAACATACCCCTTATTGTCCTTTTTACTATATTAATTGGACTCCTAGGCCTTCTAACTCCTTGCTTTTCTGGGTTAAATAGAGTTCTAAGTGAGAAGTATAACTTATAACCAGCAACTACTCTACTTTTAGGACCACTTATTACAGCTTTTTCTGCATTAACAATTACAACTTTTTTACCTTCTTTGAGCAGTTTTACCACATTAGTTGCCATTCTGCCCAGAATCTGATTTTCTGCATTAACAATTACAACTTCACTCATTGTTTCATCAACCTCACATTTTTACCCTTTAAATCTAGCTTATCAAAATCATATAAACTCATAACTTTACCTCCAGCTTTAAGTATCTTTTCTTTAGCTGACTTAGAAAAATCAAGTGCTACTACTGTGACTTCATGAGTTAAATTACCTATACCTAGAACTTTACCTGGGACTATTACAATATCCCCAGGCTTCGTATACTTTTCTATTTTATATAAGTTTATATACCATCTTTTCCTACTTGGAGTTTGGAGCTTCTCTGCTACAGTTTTCCATAAAGGTTTTTTCTGCTTTTCTAGGCTCCTAATTAATTTTCTAATCATAATATTTGTACTTCCAGTCATGAAATCACCTTCTTCAATTCTTCAAGTTTACGAACTATACTCTTTCCAGCCTCTAATAAAATTCTCTCTGGCTTTAAACTACCTACACTCTCAATTTCTAAGATATATTTGTTTTCAACAGAAGAGATTTTTATTCCTTCACAATACCTTAAACATTCCTCACATAATGTACAAGCAATTTCATTAGCTATTACTATTTTTCCATCCTTTACTGCAAAGACTTTTTCTGGGCATACATCTGCTGCTTTAACGCAACTATCATCTTTTAATTCAATATGAGGATAATATCTTAATACAGCAATAGTAACTGGATTAAATTTAGCATGCTCTATGCCATATCCTAGCCTCAATCTAGCCTCTAATGAGACTTTTTGGTTCTTGCCTAATAGTACTATAGGTATATCTTTACTTATCGGAACTACTGCTGGGTCATCAGACTTTATATCTTTTGAATATACCATGACTTCTGAATCCTTAGCTTCTACGTCTAGATAGATTTTACTAAAGCATCCGTCGCAATTCTCTTGGCAGTTCGCACACTCTTCTGGAGGTCTATAATGGTCTATAGCTTCATCTGATGAAAAAGGAATTAAACCCAATCTGTGTGCTAGTATTTCGTCATATAAAGGACTATTATTTTCTATAATATACACATCATCTACTGCCATTACTGGAACGTATAGCATGCAAGCTCTTCTTATTGCGTTAACAAACTCTAAAGGATATCCATCTAAAGAAAGGGAAATAAAATTTCCTTCCTTTTTTATTACATCTATCATTTTATACTCTCCTTCCTCTTCTTCCTCCAGGTCTCCTAATACTATCGTGAGGTATTGGCGTAACGTCCTCTATTCTGCCTATTATGAATCCTGACCTAGCCAAAGATCTTATTGCCGGCTGTGCTCCGGGCCCTGGAGTCTTAGGACCAGAACCTCCTGGAGCTCTTACCTTAATATGGATTGCCATTATGCCTTTATCTAATGCTTCTCCTGCAGCCTTATTTGCTGCTAGCATTGCCGCATAAGGTGAGGGTTTTTCTCTATCAGCCTTAACTACCATTCCGCCTGAAGCTTTAGCTATCATTTCTGCTCCTGTTATATCAGTTATTGAAATAATTGTATTATTCTGTGAAGCATATATGTGGGCTATTCCCCACCTAATTTCACGCCTGCTGGACATTCTGTTCACCACCTTGAGTTACTTGAGAGGATTGGGTAACTTGAGCAGTTGGAGGTCTTGTTTTGAATACGGAAGTTGGGTAATAATCTATTAAATCTTCCTCATCTTTAGGTACAATATAGCCTGGTGAAGTCACTCTTTTGCCTCCTATTGCTATGTGACCGTGAACTATTAATTGTCTAGCTTGATATATTGTCTTTGCTAAACCTTTTTTGAAAACTATTGTTTGAAGTCTTCTTTCTAATAACTGTTCTTCCGTTAAGCCTAAAATGTCGTCTATTGTAGCGTTCTGCGATGTTAATAAACCCATCTTATATAATTTTGATATTAATTGCTTTTCTCTGACCATTCTTTCCGCTGGTGGTAATGCTAGTAAACTTCTAGCCATATGTCTAAATTTCCTTACTATTGTCCTTGCTAGCCATATTTCCTTTTTATTCCTAAGCCCATATTTTCCTAATAACTCTTGCTCATGAAGTAAAAGTTCTTTTATCCAAGGTAAACCGGGTCCTTCCCACTTTTTCCTACTTTTTCTAGGATCTCCCATTTAATTCACCTCATTTCTTAGCTTGAGAAGATTGAGAAGATTGAGCTTGACCGCCACCTGCGGGCTGTGCCGCTTTGGCTCTCTTTACACCTACAGTAGTTCCAGTTCTTCCAGTAGTCCTTGTTCTTTGTCCCCTAACCTTAAGGCCCAATGCGTGCCTAACTCCTCTCCAGCTTTTGATCTTCTTTTCTCTTTCTATGTCATTTCTAGCATAGAAAATTAGCTCAGAAGTAACTAAATGTAAGTCCAACCCAGATTCATAGTCTTTCCTCCTATTAAGCATCCATGAAGGTAATCCTTTTATTGTCTTATCTGATAATGCCTCTTCAATCTTCTTTAACTCTGAGTCTGAAAGCTCGCCAAGCCTTCTATCCTTGTCTATTCCTAATTGCCTTACTATAGCTCTTGCAGTATTATAGCCGATTCCTTTTACCATAGCCAAGGCATAAGGAACTTTCATAGTACCGTCTACGTCTTGCCCAAAGAGCCTAACTATGTACTTAAATGACTCTGACATATAATATCGACTGGATGTTCTATGCAAAATGGCTTTTTAAATTTTTCAATACGTTTTCCTTTCTTATCTTCGAAAACTTTACTGCGTTAGATAAGTGTTTCTCAATATCGTCTATAGTATAAGGAGAATAATTGCCTATAACTTTCTTAACTGGAGTATAAGGGCTTTCCCTAAATCTTGCTTCCAATCTTTTACCATCTTCTGTTAATATCGGATAGCCTTTATAGGTAGTAACATAACCAATTACATCGGCTTTAATTTTATTCTTGTTCAGTAATTCTAAAACCTTATCTTCATTATTAGTGAATATTAAGATAGAATCTATAGAAATTCCGAAAGGATCTATTTGCAGTTCATTAAGCATTTTTAAAACCTTAGGATTTATAAGATGTAGGAATTTCTCAGAGTCTATTATAAATGACAACTTATTGGCTTCTGAAATTTCTATGGCATCCATTCTTAATCCACCGTTAGTTACGTCAGTCATGGATTCGGCTATACTTGGATTATTTGAGATAATCTTGCAAGTAACTAGCTCATCTAAACTTAATGTTTCTTCAATCACTTCTGGAAATCCATAGTATATAGCTGTGGCAGAAATAGTTCCGCCACCGTTTCCTTGAGTCATTACTATTTTCATTCCCTCTCTAACGTTATGCCTTGCAAAAAACTTTGACTTAAGCTTTCCTATTGCTCCTACCCCTCCGCTTATCCTTTCTCCTAAAACTAAATCTCCACCAATTCTTAATGTACTACCTGCTAAGATAGGGACTCCTAAAAAATCTGTAACAGTTGTAACTCCTGCCTCAAAATCTAGAAGATATGAAACGTCTGCATCATCTGCCAAATGTATATCTACAATAACCCCTAAAGGTTCTGCACCTTTCACCATTATATCTCTTAAAGTAGCCTTAGTTGCATGAAAACCGGCTAAAAATGGGAAATACGATAACCTAGAATGAATCCCGTCTATTGAGGCTATTATGTCATCTGCAATTCCAGCGTCTTCAAATTCCTTCTTACCTGCTATCTCCAAAATTTTCTGATGAATTATATGGTCACCAATGCCTCTAGAGCCTAAGCCTGCATCTCCTGCTTTTATTCCAGATAATACTGGCTCATAAATTGAGGCTTTCTTAGAATTTTCCACTTCGGTTATTATACTATCAGCTATCCTTTCGTTAATATCTCTTTTACCCTTATAAAATTCTAGCCATTTTATTATCTCTTTTCTAGCTTCGTCTTTCTGCAATCTTCTAGCTATTCCTTCTAGATCAACCATGATTGCTTATATTCACTAGTTAACTTAAAATGCATATGAAGATTTTTGAGAAAGAGTTTAAAGTAAAAACAAATGAAAGATTCGAGAGCATAGATATCACTGATAATGTTGAAGACGCTGCAAAAAGTATAGATAGCGGAATTGCATACATTTTCGTAAAACATACAACTTGTGCAGTAATAGTTAACGAAGCTGAGAAAGGGCTAATGACCGATTACTTAGAGTGGGCAAAGAAACTTGTTCCTCCAGAAGGAAAATTTAACCATAATATAATTGATAATAATGGGCATGCACATATAATATCTTCCATAATAGGAAACTCTAGAGTAGTACCAGTTAAAGGAGGAAAATTGGATTTAGGGACTTGGCAGAGAATAATATTGTTAGAATTTGACGGGCCTAGAGTTAGGACTGTTAATGTAAAAGTTATGGGAGAATAGTGATTTTTTTACCAGCTATTCGTAATTTATATCTTGATCAAATTGCCTCCATTAAACGGGCCTAGTATATATAAATTAAATATGTGCGAAGACAGAAAATGCGTGGAAGAAGTAGTAGATGACTACTTAAAATCATTATTAAGACCCCAATCTGCTAATGAAAAGTTTAAGTTATTTCAGGATAATGAAGAAGAAGATGAAGAGATAGATGAGAAAACAGTTACAAACTCGTATTTATTTACAGAAATTCTAATAAAGAGAATACTAAATGCGGACTTAGACCTTGATTTCATTTTCGAAGACTTAAAATCTAAACTAGGTAATTCCCATCCTATAGTAATATTTTTGAAAGAACTTCTAGAAGAATAGTACTTTTTATTCACTTCTTTCCTTTTAGATTTGGGGATGATTATTTGGAAGATAAGCTTTCACTAATAACTAGGAATGTGGAAGAAATTGTAACACTAGACGATCTTAAAAAGAAGTTAGAAAACAATGAAAAATTAAAGGGATATATTGGCTTTGAGCCTAGTGGACTATTTCACATAGGTTGGCTAATATGGGCACAAAAAGTAAAGGACCTAAGTAATGCTGGAGTAAATATGACGCTTTTAATGGCTACATGGCACGCTTGGATAAATGATAAGTTGAACGGAGATATGGAGCTTATTAAATTAGCGGGAAAATACGCAATTGATGTACTTTCTGCATACGGTTTAGATATGAGTAAAATTAACGTAGTCGATGCAGAGGATATGGTAAAGGATAAAGTGTATTGGGAATTAGTACTAAAGGTTGCTAAAAATACTACATTAGCTAGAATGAAAAGAGCATTAACAATAATGGGGAGAAAGTCTGACGAAGCAGAGTTAGATACGTCAAAACTGTTTTATCCCGCAATGCAAGTAAGTGACATATTTTACCTTGATGTTGATATCGCATTAGGTGGTACCGATCAAAGGAAAGCCCATATGCTAGCTAGAGAAATAGCAGAAAAGTTTCATAGGAAAAAGGTTATAGCAATTCATACTCCACTTCTCGTAGGGCTAAAAGGAGGACAAAGAATGGGCAATGTAGAGGAAGACGACTTGCTTTCTGAAATAAAAATGAGCAAATCAAAGCCTGAGAATGCGATATTTATAAATGACTCACCAGAGGAAGTTACAGCAAAAATTATGCGTGCTTATTGCCCTAGCAGAGTAGTTGAACTTAATCCCATATTACAGATTAATAAATATATTATATTTACTAATGTTAACAAGCTAAAAGTTGAGAGAGATATAAAATATGGTGGAGATATAGAGTTTAATAGCTATGAAGAGCTTGAGAAAGCGTTCGCAGAAGGGAAGTTGCATCCAATGGACTTAAAAATGGCAACTGCAAGAAAGTTAAATGAGATACTAGAACCAATAAGGAAAAAGTTAAACACCCCAGAATATGAAGAATTAGTATCTAAGATTTCAAAAAATGTTTCAAGGTGAAACTCATGAAGTATATAATTAAACTATATTTTGAAACCGAGGGAATAGTTGATAAACCGGACGTTATTGGTGCCATATTCGGGCAAACTGAAAATTTATTTGGGGAAGAATTTGATTTAAGAGAATTACAAGACAAAGGTAGATTAGGAAGAATAGTAGTGGAAATGGAAACTAAAGGTGGAAAAACAAAAGGAACTATAGAAATACCATCAAATTTAGACAGAATAGAGACAGCACTAATAGCATCGATGGTGGAGAGTGTAGAGAAAATAGGTCCTTATCCAGCAAAATTTGAACTCAAAGAAATCCAAGATATTAGAGCTGAGAAATTAAAGAAAATTATTGATAGAGCTAAGGAAATATTAACAAATTGGAGCAAGGAGAAGACTCTTGATATTAAGGAGGTACTTAATGAAATTAGTAGTGCAGTTAAAACTGGAGAAATTACTGAATTCGGACCAGAAAAGTTACCAGCAGGACCAGATGTTCTTACTGATCCAAACTTAATAATTGTAGAAGGAAGAGCTGATGTTATCAATTTATTAAGATACGGATATAGAAATACTGTAGCAGTAGAAGGAGCAAGTGGTAAAATTCCTCAAAGTATAATAGACCTAAGCAAGCAAAAGAATACGGTAATAGCGTTTTTAGACGGAGATCATGGAGGAGATCTGATACTTAAGGAATTACTTAATGCTAATGTTAAAATAGATTACGTGGCCAGAGCTCCACAAGGTAGAGAAGTCGAGGAATTAACTGGAAAGGAAATAGCTAAGGCGTTATCTAACATGGTTCCAATATCGCAATATCTAAAGAAACAACAAGAAACTCCTCAAGTTGTAGTTAAAACGCCAGAAGAGACTGTAACAGTAATTCAGCCTCCTAAAGAGGTAGAAATACAGATTCCTCCTTCAGCATTAGAGGAAATAAAGAAGTTGCCAGGAACATTAGAAGGAATAATGTTTGATGAAAATTGGAATCCAGTAGAGAAAGTTCAAGTTAGAGATATAATACCTAAACTAGAGGCAATGAGCGAAAACAAGGTTGCTTACATAGTATTTGATGGAGTAATTACGCAAAGATTATTAGAGCTTGCAGCTTCTAAAAAGGTTAAGCTACTAGTAGGAGTTAGAATAGGAGGAATAAACAAGAGTTTAGATAATGTAAAAATACTCACAATGTCTGATATTCTCACTTCTTAAAGAAATTCAAGATATCAAAGCTAGTATTTTTTAACGTATTTTCTTTTATTCCGAACTGCTCTAGAATTCTCATGGCAGAAGGAACAATTTGTTTATCTATATAATAGTCAATATCTATTCTATTAATATCATTAACCATGAAGTATGGTTCTGCTCTTTCAGAAATTTTTCCGCTTCCCTTAACTATAACATAGCCTATTTTCCCACCCTTAAATATCACGTAACCTGCTTTCATAGCTTTCTTTGCAGCAGTTACGTGGGGTGCGTCTACTTCATATTCCTCAAGGCTTTTGTCTAAAGATTTCCAAATTACTAAATCTTGTATTGGCACTTCTTTTCTCCTTATTTTCATAATAACATCTCTTACAAGTTTCACTGCTTCATCTACTCCAGATGTTAGTATTTTCTCAATAACTCTCCTCTGTAGATCCTTAGCTAAATCGCACCAATCACCTCTTACGGCTTCAAAACCTACAATATCTATTTTTCCATCCTCGGTAATTCCGGCATAACGTTTTTTATTTTCTGTAAAGAATATCTTTTTATATATTTTATCAATCTTTATTTCTAATCCAAATTTATTCATTATCTCATTAATCAATGAATCTACATTTCCAGATCCTTTTATGAATACTGAGTCAGTATCTCCGTAAATTACTTTGAAACCACGCTCCTCCACCAGTTTAGCCACAGAAGATATAATTTCCCTACCCCACGCTGTTACTGCTTCTGCACCTTCTTTACTATACCACCTAGCACCTAACCATCCCATGTATCCATAAAAAGCATTAGCCATAACTTTTAATGCTCTTTGTCTTTCGTTTAGTCTTCTCCTTTCATATTCATCTTTTTCTATTGGTATTTTTGATTTTACTGCTTTTCTTTCCTCTACTAGCTTCTGTAAAATCCTCTTATAAAATCCGTCAGGAGATTTCCTAAATTTATGGCCAACTTCTGGAGCAACCCAGCAATCCTCGCATTCACCTTTAACTAGCGTATCTGGGCCAATGTTATATTTTATCATTATTGAAGGGTACATTGATGAGAAGTCAAGCACGTAAACATCTTCATGTATCCCAGGTGCGGGGGAAATTACCAGCCCTCCTTTATAGCTTTCGTATTCTCTTTCAACTCTATTTGGTATTATTTCGCTAAATTTATATGCCTCTCTCATTAAAAGCCATTCTACTCTATAACCTACGCTTGCCATAGAAAGTTGGTCTAATGGCAATCCGGTAATCATGGTCAATTGTTCTCCAAAGGGTAAGAACACATCCTTAAGCAAATACGTAGATCTTACATCATCCATATTATATCTCAAAAGAATATCCCTTTTTGATGGATCGGACCAATATTCTGGAATTTGATACCATTCAAGGTTGACTCTCTCAGTCTTTTTAACTACTCCTAGATAATCAGCTATATTATCTAAGCTCTTAACTTTCACTTCTGCAATGCTGCTTGCAAATCCAAGTAAATCAACGTTTAATCTTCCAACTACGGAATAGTGTCCATAGGTTCCTTGTGAAGGTTCTGAATTTACTTTTCTACCTATATCTAACTTTACACCTCTGCTATTAACTCTTTCAAGTAAATATGGCCAATCAAAGCCATTAGAATTATACCCTAATATTATATCTGGATCATAGTCCAAAACAAATTTTGCAAACTCTCTAATAATTTCCAGATCGTCATCCTTCATAACAAATTGCTTTCCGCCATTACTAGTCCATACGCCAATTATTATCACTGGATCCCTCCTTGGATTTGGAGAACCGTACTTATTGTATACTTCAATATCAAAGGCCATAACTCTCAATTCTGGTGGCTTATCTTCATAAATCTGAATAATCTTTTTTAATTCATATACTTTTTTAACTCTAAGTTTGGGATCTTGAATTTCCTCTACTTCCGCTTTGAACCAATGGAAAGGCTTTAAGTCGTGATCTATGGAATACCTCATGTAAAATCTTATATCTGCTTCTACTACCTCTTTTACTCCTTTTATTTTAGCTACTTTATCTCTATAAGTTCTTACATATGCAGGAATTACTGTTTCTATTCTCAGAACTTTTACTGGATTGCCATAATATTTTCTTTCCTCTAATTTTACACTGGTAATTGGGGATTGAGATATGCTTAATCGTTTTATATCTTCTGTTACTTTATCTGGGTCAACTGTATCGTCTAAGATTGCATAAAAATATGGTCTAAAATTCTTCTCTAGGACTGCTACCCTATTTCCTTCCTTATCAATAGCCCATATATAAATTACTGGCTTACCCTCTTCTACATCATATGAAAAGTCTAAAATGTAAAAGCATCCTATCATATATTCTTTATAAAATTTCAAAGATTAATAATTACTCCAACCCTTTTCTAGAATATAAATCCTTAACCATAACGAACGCATGTTTTCCTCTACCATAATAATTTTTTCTCACAAATAATGGAAAATATCCATTGTGAACATAGAAGTAGAATGCGTCTTTATTTGTAGTCATGACTTCTAAATATGAGTACTTGCAATGGCCTAGTTTAAATCTCCTTTCAATCTCGTTAATCAAGAGTTTGCCTATTCCTTTATTTCTATAACTTTTTCGTACAGCTATAGAAACTATATGCCCTCTTATTTTAAATTGTATAATACCTATTACATAGCCTAAAATTTTACCGTCTTCCTTGACAACTAGATATAATCCATCTGCTATATATAGATATGCCTTTAGTAAAGAGTAAGGATAAGGGTTATCAAAGCTTTCCACTTCTATCTCATAAATTTGTTGCAGATCGTCTTCAGTTGCATCAGTTATAATTACCACAAAATGATTAAATTAGAGTAGATAATGAAAGTATTGGAATTCGATGAGAAAAAAGGCACAATGAAAGTTCATGTAGAGGACGAGGATGATCTGTGGACTTTACACATGATCCTAAATAAGGGAGATAAAGTAATAGCAAGGACTTCTAGAGATGTAAGCATGGGAAATGAAGGAAAAAGAGTTTCGATGATTATAGAGCTACAAGTAGAATATACAGAATTCCAAGCCTTCACTACAAGGTTAAGAATTCATGGGATAATACTCGATGCTCCAGAAAGATATAGCATAAAAGGTGCACATCATACAATAAACCTTGATATAGGAGATGAGATAATAATTATAAAGGAAAAATGGAATAAAAGTGTTTTAGATAGAATTTACAAACAAGCTGAAAAGAAAAATAGAGTATTAATAGCCCTTGTCGATTTTGACGAATACTTAATAGCAATACCTATGATTCAAGGCATAAAAATACTTGCGGAAAAGAGCTTATCTACGCCAACAAAAGAAGAGGGAATTATAGAAGATAATGCGAGAGAAGTCGCAAAAGAAATTGAAAACTACCTAAATAGTTATAATAATATAGATGCTGTGCTAATAGCCGGCCCAGGCCCGTTTAAGGAGATTGTAAGAAAACACTTGAATACTAAAGTAAAAGTTTACATGGACTCAGTATCTTCTGCTACAGAAGCTGGATTAAATGAAGTATTAAAAAGAGATATAATAGATCAAATAATGAGAGATTACGAAATTTCTCAATCGGAAAAAGACCTGGATAAGGCATTAATGTTACTAAATAAGGATTCTGGATTAATAGCTTATGGAATTGATGAAACAAGAAAAGCTTCAGAATATGGAGCCGTAGATTCCTTACTTGTAATAGAAGATATGGTAACTGAAAACGAAGAGGTGCAAAATATAATGGAAGAAGTAGAGAAAAGAGGAGGAAAAGTTCACATAATACCTAGAGACTCTCCCATATACTTCCAAGTAAAAAATTTCGCAGGAATACTAGCAATTCTTAGATTTAGAATAAATTAATTTATCGGATATTTTCAAGCCATAAGGGAGTTCCTCCACAATTCTGACTTCATCGGGATTATATTTTGATATTACCTCATCAACAAACTCTGGAGAAATGTAAAATCCATTAGAGGTTTTCTCGCCATAATCTGATAGATCTGCGTTTGTTCTTACAAAAGCCTTTATTATGGTACCTTCTCCACTATATTTTTCATAAGGCTTAGAATAATATCTTATAGTCCTTAGGAACCTCGTTCTAGTTTCTACCACGTCCTTATATACTGAACTACAATAATGTATGTCCAATTTAGAATCTACATTTACTTCAAGTACTTTTAACGCTAGCTCGAAGCTTCCTTTTCCACCTGCTAATCCATGGGTAATTGTTATGCCTTTTGAATTTAAATTGTAAAAATTTCTTTCAGTTATCTCTAATTCGTTTATATTAATAAACTTAACTTTATGCTCTTCAGCCCACTTTATTAAAAAATTAAGATATTCTTCCTCTCCAGGTATTGCTGGAACCTCTAAACCAACATCAAATGAAAAATTCAATGCCTTTTCCACTGCTCTAAGATATTCCTTTCTAACTGGATGAAAACGTATTTCATCAAGTCCTGCTCTCTGGAGAGCAAATAAAGCGTCATAATTTACATACCTGCCAGATGTATAAAGATGAATATGAAAGTCCTCTCCAAATTCAGACTTTAAAATCTCTATCAATTTTACTACCTTATCCAAATGTAAAATAGGATCTCCACCCGTAATTCCTGCACCTAGTGCATTCATCTTATATGCTTCATATATAAAATCTTGAAAACTCTCGGTTTTCTTTTCATTAGCATACATAACATCTTTACCAAATCTTTCCTCACTTACTGGGCAATAATAACACGAGTCACCGCATTCTCCAGTAATGAACACGACTAGTTTACTTCCTAATCTACAATATTTACATCCTAATGGTAAATCTCTATTATACAATGAAATTTCTGGATTTCCTTTTAGCATTTATCCAGTCTTTAACTTTCTCATTTTTAACATCTTCTAATAACTCCTCCAATTCCTTAAGAGCTACACTTTCGTTCAAAGGCTTATTAGCTTGTATCTTTGGACTTCCTTCATTGCCTCCTTCAGGAAAGTACCAAACTTTGAACCACGTGAATCCTGCTTTTAACAAAGAAAAACCTAAAGGAGTATCTACAGCAGAATAACCTTTCATTATCATATCTAAAGTTTCCTTATCCTTATCATACGTCACAAATAGCCTACCTCTTTTGGATAGGAAATTGTATATCTTTTTGAAGAACTCTTCCTCTAAACCTACGTCCCTTAACCACGGATAATAATCTATTTCCAGCCAATCTGGATAATAATCCCTTCCAGAAAAATAGTTGCAATATCCTACTAGCTTGTCTCCTAAGTATAACTTAAAATAGAAAAGTTCCTTTATATGAGTTTGTTTTATATCTACAACTTTTAATTCCAGATCTCCTATCTTACCTTGAATCATTTAGAACCCTTCTAAAGAATTTATTTCTCCTACTTAATTCTCTTATTGCTTCCTCAAAATTTTCGTTAGCGGCTAATTCATATTTCAAGAAAACGCCAGTTCTACCTTTGTCCTCTCTTTTCATCAACAGCTTTTCTCTCTCATTAATAGTTGCTATGGAAATCTTAAGTAACCTAGTAGCATAGTCTTCATTTCCTTTAAGTGGAATTTCGTCATGACCATTCTTATTTGGTATAATAAGCTTTAATTCCTTATTTATACCCGGCTTTCTAACGCCATTTATTATATCCTCTAGGCTAACTAATCCGCCAAAATAGTAAAATTCCTCTTCATCTTTTTTAAGTTTTGATAATGGAAAAGATATTACTTCAGTTTCCTCAGGATTTAATGAAATATAAGCCTTAGGAGTTGATATTGGTGTAGCTTGTATTATATATTTATGGTCAGCTTCAAGTAAATCAAGTTCTAATATATTAGGTTCAAAAACGATAATATCAATATCACTAGTCTTTTTAACATCTCCCCTAGCAATAGATCCATAGGCATATCCCTTAATACCTTTGTAATATAAGGTTTCTAGGATTTCTTTTGCCCTTTTTCTCTTTTCATTAAATAACTTCCACTGCTCTTCTGTATACTCTATTTCCACAATTGATTTATAGTTCTTAGATAAGTTAAACTCTTATGGATATTTCCCTTTACACCTTTGCAATAGGCTTTGTAATATTTTGGGGGCTTATCTTAGCTTTTAGAAAAAGACTTGAGCCAAAAGGATTTATTATATATCCTCTATTTTTAATGTGGAAAAAGAGTACCCGATCATTATGGTTTCCAAGATTAGCCTCCTCAAAGCCGTTTAAAATTTATGAAAAAATAGCAATGATCCTAGGAATCCTTGCAATGATTGGAGGTATTACAATGATATACTATGTAATATTTGGCCTAATTTTTCACCCACAATCCACTACAGTAAGGCTAGAACCAATAATCCCTGGAGTTACTATAAGTTTATCATGCTTGCCTTACATTCTTTTAGCTTTAGGAATTTCAGTTACTTTACATGAATTATCTCATGCAGTATCTGCAACATCAAATAAAATAAACGTAAAAAGCGGAGGTTTCATACTCTTAGGAATCTTTCCCGGAGCATTTGTAGAGCCTGAAGATGAAGAATTTATGGCGTCTAGCCTGCCTGCAAAAATAAAAATTCTTGCTGCAGGTATAGCAGTAAACCTAATTCTTGCAGGCATATTTTTTCCACTAGCTATATTTTTGCCCGGATATTTTTCACAAGGTTTACTTATAGAAGGGGTAATACCTCATAGTTCAGCTTATAACGCATCCATACAAGCTGGAGATGTAATACTATCTGTTAACGGAATTAGGACAAATACTTTCAATTCTCTAACTACAGCTCTAAATCAAAGCACTAATTATACTATAGTACTAAAAGCACCAAATGGGTCAACAATAGTAAAACATGCTGAAGCTAAAAACCATTTCTTAGGAGTTTATGTAACTTACTATTTTCCTCCATCAGTAAGACCGTTCTTGCTTTTCGTTACCTGGATGTTTATAATAAATTTCAGTTTAGCATTATTTAATGCTGCACCGTTAATAATTACAGATGGAGGGAAAATATTTACAGAATTACTTAAAAAGATAAGTTCACAAAACGGTGAAAAAATGTCTATGGCCATACAAGCTTTCCTTTTAATGTCGCTAGTATATGCAATAATGTTATCTATAACTGCTTAATCTTCTTCAATTAATTTTGCGCTAAGCATTGGGAATGGTATTACTTCTTTTATACTTTGATTATTCGTCAATAGCATTACTAGCCTATCTATTCCTATACCTAAACCTCCAGTAGGCGGCATGCCATAAGATAAGGCCCTTACAAAGTCTTTATCATAAGGATGAGCTTCTTCGTCTCCTCTTTTCATCATTTCTTGCTCTTCTTTGAATAATTTATCTTGTAATATTGGATCGTTAAGCTCAGTATAGGCGTTTGCCAATTCCATTCCAGCAATATATAATTCAAATCTCTCTACTAAACCTGGCTTTGACCTATGAGGCTTACATAATGGTGTAGTTTCTATTGGGTAATCAGTTATGAAAGTAGGTTGTATTAAGTTGGGTGTAACTAATTTATCAAATAATTTTTCAATCATTAAACCTCTGACGTAAAGGTTACCTCTTGGTATAAGACCATATTTTTTCATTAGCTCTTTTAATTCATCATCTGTCATTTTCTCAACGTCTTTACCGAGGGCTTCACTTAGCGAATCAAACATAGTAATTTTTCTAAACTGAGATAGTTCTATTTCATATTCCTTATCTGCTACTTTATACTTGAGCTTAGTGTCTCCTAAAACTTTACTTGCCACAGTTTTTAACATATCCTCAGTAAGTTTCATTATATCGTTATAATCTGCATAAGCCCAGTAAAGTTCCAACTCAGTGAATTCTGGATTATGAGTTACATCTATATCCTCATTTCTGAACACTTTACCTATTTCGAAAACTTTATCAAATCCGCCGACTATGAATCTCTTTAAATAGAGCTCTAATGAAATTCTGAGGTACCATTCTTCATTTAGATAATTCACTTTAGATTTAAACGGTTTTGCTAACGCACCGCCATAAACTGGTTGTAATATTGGCGTTTCGACTTCTATGAATCCCTTTGAATTTAAATATTCTCTTATTTCCTTTATAGTCTTAAATCTTACCTCCATAGCTTTCCTTGCATTATCATTATAGAGAAAATCAACGTATCTATGAGCGTATCTAAATTCCGTACTTAATTTAGTCCAATCAGGAGGCTCTATTAGTGCCTTTGCTAGCAATTCATAGCTCTTAACAAGTAATGTCAGCTCTCCTTTACCTGTATAGAATAAATCTCCTTTTACTCCTATTATATCGCCTCTTCCAATATAATTAAAGAACTCTTCATATTTATCGCCTAATTCGTTTATCCTTAAATAAAGTTGTAATCTTTCGCCTTCATCAAAAATGTCTACAAAAGACGCTTTTCCATGCCTCCTAATATTGGCAACCCTACCTGCAGTTGAAATATCAAACATAAAAGGCTCGTGAGGTTTATCCTGCCTATTAAGGCCTATTTGCCTAATCTGAAGTATAGTATGAGTTATTTCGTATTTCTGCGGATAAGGATTAATTCCTTTAGCTTTAAGCTCCTCTACAATTTTAACTCTTCTTTCGTCCCATTTCACACAATAACCGAATATTTCTAGTATAAAACATTTTACGATAATAAACTACAACTTTACTCCTAATATCTCTAGAAATTTTAATGCACAATCCTTTATTCTTCCCTCGGTAGACTTATCTATAGAAATTTGCTTATTATAAGTAGTATAACCGTTTTGACTAATAAATGCAATAACATCGACTGAATTGTAATAGAATTTTACATATAACATATCGGAATAAACTATGGAAATTATGCAAGGGCATAAGTTAAGCAATTCCTTAACTTTTAAAGAATACTCTTCAGCTATTTTCATCTTCTCTTCGCTCACTTCTTTTTTAACAAACTCAACTCCATCGTATTCCCCTACCTTAATTTCTCCGTTAAGCATTATGCTATCAATTCCATGCTTTCTAAGTTCTATCATAATGACTTCTTTACCTTTTATTTTAAGCTTAGAAACGCTTTTAGTCATTTCGCATAATTTTTAGCTAAAAGAAAATTAAATTTCTGGCCTCTGACTCCATTTCCTGAACATATAGAAAGTTAATATGAAGAAGATTATTGCAATTACCGTGAAAATTATACCAAAAATTGTTAAAGGCAATAATTCATTCTTTGGGCCCACTCCGAAGAATATTGGGAAAGGACCTATTAATACTAGTCCTCCTACAGCAGTGCTAGAAGTACTCGGCGTAGAGACTGTACAAGATAAAGCTGAGATGAAGAGTAGTGCAAAGCCTATAAATATTAAACTCATCCCTACGCCGATGACGGATAATTTCATAATATTATTTATGATACTAAGGTTTATAACGGTGTTGATAATTGTATTACGGCAACATTATAAGTGTACTATCTTCAGACAAGGAAAAGGCAGGAAAATTAGCTGAAAGTTTAGGAAAACTTCATGAAAATGAGAAATTGAGAATTTATTATAGGAAAAAAGGAGATTATATAAGGTCAATCCTAGTACCTACAGAATATCCAGAAAAGATTCTTCAAGCTGCTGAGGCAGTTAGTCTTTCATCGTATTGCGTACTTTATTTGCCTATAGTTCCTTCTTGGACAGAAGGAGAACTAGCACTTTTAATTACATCTGCAGGTTGTAAAGGAGAAATAATAACTGAAATGCCAGAAAGTGATGTAAGAAAATTATTCAAAGGCTTACCCCTAGAGGAGTTCCCTATTCACCAGACTCCTGAGGAATTTGAAGGAAAAGAAGAAGATAAGGGAGTAGTTTATATAGATAAAGCATTCGTAGTGAAAGGTGTTGGAGTAGTAATTACTGGATTTTCCTATACTCAAGTTAAAGTACATGATAAATTGAAAGTTATACCGCAGAATAAAGAAGTTGAGATAAAGAGCATTCAAGTTCTTGATG
Source organism: Acidianus infernus (assembly GCF_009729545.1). Classification (NCBI taxonomy): domain Archaea; kingdom Thermoproteati; phylum Thermoproteota; class Thermoprotei; order Sulfolobales; family Sulfolobaceae; genus Acidianus; species Acidianus infernus. The sequence continues at coordinate 799,021 of NZ_WFIY01000004.1, read as the reverse complement.
AAGATCAAGAGGCTGTAGATACCGGAATCAGAATAGGTTTTGCGTTAAGAAATGTAAGAGAAGACGAAATGAGGGACGCACTGCTTTTAGTTAAGAGCGAAGTAAAGACTGTAAAGAGTTTCTCAGGAGAAATCTTCCTATTCCCTTGGGCTAAAATCGAGTCCGGAAGTTACCATTTAGTCGCAGATGGAGTATCAGTAATGGCTAACTTAAAGATTAATGGGAGTAATGTGGATGTTGAGCTGAGTAACGAAATGCCATTACCTAAGAGGTTTATAATAGTCAATGTTAACGCAAAACAAGGTAAACCGAGGATTGCAGGTTATATAATACCAAAGTAGCCGGGCAGGGATTCGAACCCTGGTCGACGGGGCCAGAGCCCGCCATCCTTGACCGCTAGACGACCCGGCTAAGATTTAAATTTTTAAATATAATATTAAAAGCTTTTTCCGTGATCTGAAATTCATAGATTAAAAACATGACGGAAAAACTTATAAATTATGTAATCGAAAGATTTAAAAGGGTTTCGGAGAATGTTCAAGCTTAAGGTGACCTACTTATGAGTGATAAACCTCAAGATAACATTTGCCCTCCAGATAAAATAGTTTTTGATGCTGATAGAGGAGAATACATATGTACAGAAACGGGAGAAGTGATTGAAGAAAGAATTATTGACCAAGGCCCAGAGTGGAGGGCTTTTACTCCAGAAGAAAAAGAGAAAAGAAGCAGAGTTGGTGGGCCTCTGAACCAGACTATTCATGATAGGGGATTATCCACACTTATAGATTGGAAAGATAAGGATGCTATAGGGAGGAATTTAGATCCAAAAAGGAGGCTTGAAGTACTAAGGTGGAGAAAGTGGCAAATAAGAGCTAGAATTCAATCATCTATTGACAGGAATCTTGCTCAAGCAATGAATGAATTGGAAAGAATTGGTAATTTATTAGGTTTGCCTAAATCTGTTAAAGATGAAGCTGCATTAATATATAGGAAAGCAGTAGAAAAGGGCTTAGTTAGAGGAAGATCAATAGAAAGCGTTGTTGCCGCATCCATTTATGCTTCTTGTAGGAGAATTAAAATTGCAAGGACTTTAGATGAGATTGCCCAATATACCAAGGCAAATAGAAAAGAAGTAGCTAGATGTTATAGGTTATTACTAAGAGAGCTAAATGTGGAAGTACCAGTATCGGATCCTAAGGATTATGTAACTAGAATAGGATCTTTATTAGGACTTAGCGGCGCTACAATGAAACTAGCTGCGGAGATCTTAGAAAAAGCTAAGAATGCCGGTTTAACTGCAGGGAAAGATCCTGCAGGTTTAGCTGCAGCAGCAATCTACATTGCTGCATTAATGAATGATGAGAGAAGGACACAAAAAGAAATAGCTCAAGTAGCTGGAGTTACAGAAGTAACCGTAAGAAATAGATATAAGGAACTTATTCAAGAATTAAAAATAGAAATACAAAATCAATAACTTTTATAATCTTAAAATTTATTTTTATTTATTCTATTACCATTATATTTTCTGCTGGAAATCCTAATTTTACTAAAATGTCCTTAACTTTTTCTCTATGATCTCCTTGTATTTCAATTCTCCCATTTTTTACCGTGCCTCCTGCAGCTAATTTTGACTTAAGTTCTGAAGCTATCTTTTTTAAGTCAGCATCATTACTACTTATCCCTTCTATTACAGTAACTTCTTTACCATAACGTCTTTTCTCTAACTTTATTTTTATAAATTGTTCTTCTTTATTTAATTGTTCACATATATCTGGTGGAAGTCCTCCACACAAGTTGTCTGCCATGTTTCTAATTAAGAATTATAAAAACTCCTTTTTGAGCTTTTCTATCCACATTAAATTTAAAACTTCTTAAAGATAAGCTTTTGTTATGGACAAATATAGGTGTGGTAGGTGTTGGAAAACTTTTGATGATGATAAATTAAAAGTTTTACCTGGAGTTAGATGCCCATACTGTGGGTATAACATAATATACATGATAAGAAAACCAACTATCAAGGTAATTAAGGCAATTTAGATTTTATTATTGCACTCGTCTCCATTATAATTTTTGCAGCTAATACTGATGTGATTCCAGAAGGATCGAAGGGAGGAGATACTTCTACTATATCGAAACCAACTATTCTTTTATCCGCAATTAATTTTACTATATCTAGAATTGTAGTGGGTTTTAATCCTTCAGGCTCAGGAGTAGCTACACCGGGTGCATAAGATGGGTCTATAGAATCCATATCGTATGTTATGTATATTCTTTTACATTCTTCAGTGAAATTAATAATCTTTCTAGCCACCTCCTTATAGCCTAATAGTTCTACATCCCAAGATGTTATAAATGGGACTCCTGCTTTTCTTGCATATTCTAATTCTTCTTTACTAACAGCTCTATTGCCTATTTCCATGATTTTTATTCCTTTTTCACTTAATCTTCTCATTACGCATGCATGGTCGTATTTATATCCTAAATAATCGTCTCTTAGATCTAAATGTGCATCAAAACTTATTACACAATCAGCGCTTGTACCACTGGCCGTGCCAACCGTTATAGTATGCTCTCCTCCAATCGATACTACTATTTTACCTTTTTCTGAAAAATAGCTTACTACATCAGATATTCTTTTTACATTCTCCTCAACATTTGAAGGGTGTAAAGCTACATCGCCTATATCGTTAAATCCTACCTCTCCCATGTCAATTCCTGTCCTTAAGGAGTAAAATTCGATGTATTGTGCAGCATCTCTTATAGCAGATGGTGCAAAACGACTACCGGGTCTATAACTACTTGTTATGTCCATTGGAATTCCCAGTATTACAAAAGGAGAATTTTCTTTATTAAAACCTGCAAATTTCCTACTTACATCGTTCAAGTAAAGCAGTCTTGCATCGCTCATGCATATAACGGTTGTAATGAGGTTTATAAGCTTAATACAATAATTGGGTTATGTGAGCGAGGAAAAAGTTATAGAACTTGCAAAAAGGAGAGGAATTTTTTGGCCATCATATGAAATCTACGGAGGAGTAGGAGGATTATACGACATAGGACCTATAGGAACTAGGATAAAGAATAAAATAGTACAGTTATGGAGAAAGATCTTCGTTGAAGAGAATAGTGATTTTGTTGTAGAAATAGAGACACCAATGATAACACCAAAGAAAGTTTTTGAAGCAAGCGGTCACCTTGAAAATTTCACTGATCCTATAGTCGAGTGTAGCAAGTGCCATAGAGTATTTAGGGCCGACCACTTAGTAGAGGAAGTTTTAAAAATTAATGCTGAAGGGTTAAAAGCTGAGGAACTTACAAATTTAATAAGAGAAAAGAATATAAAATGTCCCGTTTGTGGTGGAGATTTAGGAGATGTTAGATATTTTAATTTACTATTCTCAACTAATATTGGCCCATACACTGGAAGTACTGGATTTTTAAGGCCAGAAACCGCACAAGGAATGTTTACTTCATTCAAGAGAGTTTACGAATCTACAAGGGAAAAATTGCCTTTAGGAATAGCACAAGTAGGTAGAGTAGCAAGAAATGAAATCTCGCCGAGACAGGGCTTAATAAGAATGAGGGAGTTCACGATAATGGAAATAGAATTTTTCATGGATCCTGAAGATACAGAAAACGTTCCTTTAGATAAATTTTCTGAAGACAAAATCAACGTATTACCTGCTGAAGCTAAAATAAAAGGAGATAAACCGTCAACTTTTAAGGTAAAGGAGCTCGTAGACGAGAAGATCGTTATAAATCCTTGGATGGCTTATTGGATGGCTACTGCTAATAAATTTGTAAGGAAGCTAGGTGTACCACTTGAAAGGGTTTACTTTGAAGAAAAACTTCCTTCAGAGAGAGCTCATTATTCTAGCCAAACTTTCGATCAAATGGTTATAGTAGGAGAAGATAAAGTCGAAATTTCCGGCCATGCCTATAGAGGAGATTACGATCTTTCAAGACATTCCAAGTTTAGTGGACAAGATTTATCAGTATTTAAAAAATATGATCAGCCTAAGATTATTAAAAAGAAAATAGTAATTATAAATAAGGATAAATTAAATAAAGAGAGCAAGGATTTCGTTAAAGAGTTAATGAAAAGGATATCATCATTAAAACCCGAAGAAGTCGAAAAAATTCTTGATGAAAAAATTGATGGAAAGGAAATTAAAGAATATGTAACTGTAACAGAAAGAGAAGAAAAGGAATCTGGCAAGAGATTCATTCCACACGTGGTAGAACCATCTTTTGGAGTAGAGAGGTGCTTATACATCTCAGTACTGAATGCTTACAGAGAAAAGAAGGATAGAATAGTATTGTCATTACCGAGAGAAATAGCTCCTTATGAAGTAGCTGTATTTCCGCTACTTGAAAGAGAAGAATTAATTAGTAGAGCAAGGGAAATTTATAACAAAGTTAAAGAAAAATTCGATGCAATATTTGATGATAGTGGCAGTATAGGTAAAAGATATGCCAGAGCGGATGAGATAGGTATTCCTTATGCTATAACTGTAGACCCGCAGACGTTACAAGATAATACAGTTACTATAAGAGATAGAGATACTTGGAATCAAATTAGAGTAAAAGAAGAGGAATTAATTAATACTTTGGAGAAGTTATTTAGTGGTGAAGAAATAATACCAAAGGGATCAAGCGATGAGTCAGGATAATTCTCAAAATGAGAAAAAAGTAGATATAAAATCATTAGTTAGTGTCATTCCACCTGCTTCCGCACTTAAAAATAGAGAAAGAGAACCTCCAAAAGAAAAGAGAGTTAAAGTTAGAAAGAAGCCGGAAGTTGATGAGGGAACCATAATAATTTCAAATAAATTAGTTTCACAAATGAATATTAAAAATGAAGTAGAAATTTCAGTGAAAGGAAAAAGACTAAGATTAAAGGTAATTTCTCAAGATGGGCTACAAGATATAGAAGTATGGGCAAATCCTTCAGATATGCTCAAACTTGGTTTAGAAGATAATAGTACTGTCACACTGAGGGTAGTATAATGAACGATAGTGACACTCAAGTTAATATAGCATTAACTCATTTCGAGACGTTGATAGAAGACCATTCCACATACTTAAACGAGCTAGAAAATCTAAGTGCAATTCCACAGATGGACATGGATAGAGTTATGAGAATCATAAAAAGAATGAGAAAGATAAGGAAGGATCTTGAACTTGGAATTAATACTATCCTTACTCACATTGATAGCGTTGGAAACTCAAGAATAAAAGAAGAGGCTATAGGAATAATAAGTTATTTAAATATAGTTGGATTTAAGGATGAAAAGGAGATCCTACAAAAACTTTCTACACAAGCAAAGGAAATGGGATATGATATAAATGTAGACGACGATATAAAGCAAATTGATAATATACTTTCTAAAATTTCTAAAATAAGTCTATAGTGAAATCATGAGCATAGCCAACATAACATTAGAAGAAAAATTACAACAAATAACAGTTAAACTTATTGACGAAACTAGAGCACTTTACGAATTCCTTACTGTAGATGATAATAAAATTAATCCTATGCAAATTTATGCGAAAATAAATGGAATAAAGGACAGCGTTGAAAATGAGAAGTACCTCACTGGAGAATATATAATGAAGGTAAGAGAAGGACTAGACTATGTAGACCTTTATATAGATATCTTGAATAATCTAGAAAAAATAGCACAAAATATAGATGCTGCAACATATAGGTTAAGTGTACTTCTAACAAGAAGTAGCAAAATTGATAATATAATGCACGGTTTAATTGTAGTAATGTGCGAGAAAATACTTGCTTCTCTTACCCATTTAATTGAGTCAATTAAAACACTGTCTTCAAATGCTAAGAAATCTATAGAATCTGCTAGAAATATCTTAAAATTAGAGGAAGACGTTGACGATTTATATAGAAATATTGAATTAAAATTGTTTGAAAAACCTCACGACGACCTTGTCTATGTAATGTTAATGAAAGATATTGCTGATAGATTAGAGGATAGCGAAGACCTAATTAGAGATTCAGCTAACTCTATAACATACATAGCCTTTAGTAGAACATGATGAGCATAAAAGGATATTTATTTGGCGATAAGATTGTAATCTTTGATATAAATGATAGCAAAAAATTATATTCTACTGGTTTTTATGGAAAGCCACTTGGGATAAATAAACCGAAGAAAGCCGAAGATATAAAATATCCATTGGAACTTTCTTTAATAGAAGGATTATATTTACTAAAGAAAGGCGAAATAGAAGTTATATATAATGGAAATAAGCTGAATGAGAATGATCTGTATGAAATTGGTAGAAAAAACATAGCAAGATTTGACAGCCTATTCATCGTATATTCAGACTTAAGAAATAAGGGATTTGTAGTTAGATCTGGAATAAAGTTTGGTGCAGATTTTGCAATATATACTTTAGGTCCTGGAATAGAACATGCCCCTTACGTAGTAATAGTTTTAGACGCAAACTCAACTCTTCTTGCAAATGAGTTGATGAGTTTCGGAAGAGTATCTCATAGTACTAGAAAGAAACTCATCTTAGCAATAGTTAATATGCTTTCGCCAAAAAATATAAGATACGTAATGTTTAAATGGGTGAAATTATAGAATAATATTGCATAACATGAAAAATGGGGGTTTTGATTGAGAAACTATTCTGGAAGGAGCTTTAATAAAGAAAGAGGACAAATATCCCAAAACGAGCCAAAACCTCTACCTTTGGGAGAAAAATGCAATTATCTATGCCCTTATTTTAGGTGTAATAAGAGAGCATTAATGATACAGACAAAATATGTAAAAGGTAGTCCATATAAAGTAGGCTTCTGCAGATGGGTTGGAGATACTTGTATCACTGGCGAATGCCAATACGCATATTGTGAAAAAAGAGCACTACTTCCGGGTAACAGGTGTGCTTTTGCTGTAAATAAAAGAACTGATGGAGACGATATGGAGAAAGAATTAAAAGAATCTGATGAGTATGAAGATAAGGTTAAAGATATCATATCTAAGAAACTTGGTAAGAAGGATCTTGATCTGATTTAGACCACCTTTTATATAATTCATTCCTTATTCCTAACAAGTCAAGAGCTTTTCCTACAATAAAATCTATTAAATCTTGAATTTTTGTCGGCTTAATATAAAAGCCTGGTGAAGCAGGCATTATAATCCCTCCCGCTTTAGCTATTTTTAATGCATTATATAGCTCTATTTGACCCAAAGGAGTTTCTCTAATTACTAGTACTAACTTTTGTCTACTCCTTAAGTAATTTATTGCAGATCTAGCAAGTAAATTTGAGGCAAAACCATGAGCTATATAAGCTAATGTGTTTATACTACAAGGAATTATAATCATCCCTTTTGTAGTTACAGTAAAACTAGAACTAGAAGTTGGAGCATCTATTTCATTCTCCATAAATATATTAGAAGTGAATTTTCTTACTTCATGAACCAAGTCTATACCGTTTTCTTTTTCAGCAACTTTTATTGCTGCATTAGTTATTATTACGTATTGGTCGTATCCATATTCATTTAGTACTTCTACTGCCCTTAAGCCATAAATTATTCCACTTGCACCGCTTATTCCTATTACTACCTTCTTCTTATTTGCTCTTGTCTTCTTAACCACTGTCTCATCCATGCTGTGTAACAAGAGTTACTACAAAATACTAAAGGTTTATTGTTACAGCAAGTTTTAACAACTATTGGATTTCCTCTTATTATCTTCTTACACCAGCTACATCTTATTTCGTTAATTTTAGTATCTAATTTTAATGGCATATTTCATTAACTTTATGAAGAATTTAAATATATTTCTTAAATGAACTCTATATAACTTAGTTTATAAGTAAGTTATTATGAAGTAAACACATGCAAAGCATAAGAATTAAACAAGTAAATGAAGTGAAAATAAGTAAATATATTCTAAAATACACTTTTGAAGATTGGAATAATTTAGTAGAAAGTGACGTAGTAATTGTTGGAGCTGGACCGTCTGGTATGACTGCGGCTTATTATTTAGCAAAGGCAGGCCTAAAAACTGTGATCTTCGAAAGAAGACTAAGCTTCGGAGGCGGTATAGGAGGTGGAGCAATGAATTTTCATAAAATTGTTATAGAAACTCCAGCAGATGAAATAATAAAGGAATTGAAAATAAGATACATAGAACCAGAAGAAGGAATTTTTGTAATAGATAGCTCAGAATTTATGGCTAAATTAGCTACCGCAGCAATAGATGCAGGTGCAAAGATTATTCATGGAGTTACTGTAGACGATGTAATATTCAGAGAAAATCCACTTAGAGTAGCTGGAGTAGCAGTAGAATGGACTTCAACACAAATGTCTGGTTTACACGTAGATCCATTATTTATCTCAGCAAAAGCCGTAGTGGATGCTACTGGACATGACGCAGAGATAATTTCTGTTGCGTCTAGAAAAGTTCCAGAGCTAGGCATATCTGTTCCTGGAGAGAAATCCGCATATAGCGAAATAGCTGAAGAGCTGGTTGTAGAAAATACAGGAAAAGTAGCTCCAGGCTTATATGCAACTGGCATGGCAGTTTGTGAAGTAAAATCCTTGCCTAGAATGGGGCCTATATTTGGAGCAATGATTCTTTCAGGCAAGAAAGTTGCTGAGGAAATAATTAAAGACTTGCGTAACTCTTAAATCTTATTTTTTATATTGTAACTCGATGAGTCAAGCTCAGCAAATTAAAATCTCGGATAAGATTCAAGGTGTAATAGAAAAAGATTTTGATAACAAGGTAATAGGAAGAAGAGAATTATCACTAAAATTATATCATATAGGTACTGGAACGCCGTCAAGAAACGAGATTAAAAAGGCAGTAAGTGAATTGCTTAACACTAAAGAAGATCTTATTGTAGTCAGAAAAATATTTACTAGCTATGGTGCTGGGATAAGCACTGCAAGAGTTCATGTTTATACTAATAAAGAAACTTTAGAAAAATACGAGCCTAAACATTTATTAACAAGAGGTACAAGCACAAAGAAGGAAGGTGAACAAGGTGGCGAAAAAGGAAGCAAGTGAAGTTAAGGCTTCAGTAAGACTTTATTACGAAATATCTGATGGAAAAGTAAAATTAAAGAACAAAAAGTGCCCTAGATGCGGTAGTGTAATGGCTCACCATTTAAAACCAGTTGAGAGATGGGCTTGCGGTAAATGCGGATATACAGAATTTGTTTCCTCGGGGAAAAAATAAGAAATGAAAGTTCTTGGTATTGAATCAACAGCACATACTTTTGGAGTTGGAATAGCAGAAGATAAACCTCCTTTTATTTTAGCTAATATTAGAGATACTTATATACCTAAATCTGGTGGAATGAAGCCTGGAGATCTAGCGAGGCATCATGCAACCGTTGCCCCAGATATACTAGCAAAGGCACTTGAGGAAGCAAAAACTACTATAGAAGATATTGACGGAATAGCAGTAGCATTAGGACCAGGAATGGGACCTGCTCTTAGAGTCGGTGCAGTAGTAGCTAGGGCGTTAGCATTAAAATATAATAAGAAGCTGATACCAGTTAATCATGGAATTGGACATATAGAAATAGGATATTTAACCACGGGTGCCAAGGATCCGCTTATTTTATACTTATCTGGAGGGAATACAATAATAACAACTTTTTATGAAGGGAAGTTTAGAATCTTTGGTGAGACCTTAGATATAGCTTTAGGAAATATGATGGACGTTTTTGTCAGAGAAGTAAATCTAGCACCACCGTATGTTGTTAATGGAAAGCATGTTATAGATATTTGTGCTGAAAATGCTAGAGATTTAATAGATTTACCATATGTTGTTAAAGGACAAGATATGTCATTCTCTGGACTGCTAACTGCTGCTCTGAGAGCTGCAAAAAAATATCCAATTCCAGATATTTGTTATAGTATTAGAGAAAACGCATTTGATATGCTTTTAGAAGCTACTGAAAGAGCATTAGCACTAACAGAAAAAAAGGAAATCATGGTAGTAGGAGGGGTCGCAGCAAGCGTTAGTTTACGTAGCAAATTGAATTTACTAGCAAAAGATTGGAATGTTGAAATTAAAATAGTACCCTCACAATTTTCTGGTGATAATGGCGCTATGATAGCTTATGCTGGACTTTTAGCCTTAAAGAGTGGAGTCACTATACCTATAGAAGAGTCGGTCGTAAAACCCAGGTGGAGAATAGACGAGGTAGATATTCCTTGGAGGAATTGAAACTACTTAAAAGAGGTGCAGAATCACAAATTTACGAAACGTATTTCTTAGGAATTCATGCAATAGTTAAGAAACGAATATCTAAAGCATATAGGGATCCCAAGTTAGACAGGAAAATAAATTTGGAAAGAACTATTATGGAAGCAAAGCTCATGTATAATGCATTAAAATCGGGTATAAATGTTCCTGCTATACTCTATATAGATAAGGATAATTTCTCAATAATAATGGAATTTATAGAAGGAATAACAGTAAAGGAAGTATTATGGAAAAACCTTTACGACCCAAAGAAGATAGGCGAAATGATAGGAGAAATAGCATTAAGATTACACAGTTCTCAAATAGCTCATGGAGACTTAACAACTAACAATCTTATTTTAAAAGGGAACCAATTATTCTTAATAGATTTCGGACTATCAAAAAGAAGTAACGATGTTGAAGATTTTGCCACAGATGTTCACGTGTTTTTAAGGTCTTTAGAGAGCGTTCATCCCGATAAAAAAGATGAAGTTTTTGAAGGATTTAAATTAACATATTCGAAGTTTAAGTTATATGAAAAAGTTATGGAGACTTTGAAAGATATTAGAATGAGGGGTAGATATGTTGAAGAAAGAAGAAGTAAAAGTAGTAACAGGTAATAAGAGAAAATTTGAAGAGATGAATCAAATAGCATTACAGTACGGTATTAAACTATCAATGATAAATTTGCCTAAATTTGAAATCCAGGCAGATAGGTTAGAAGATGTGGTTAGGCATGCAGCTTCAGTTTTTTATTCAATACTAAACGAACCTATAATCTTGGAAGATAGTGGCCTCTTTATAGAAGCGTTAAACGGGTTTCCAGGACCTTATACCAAGTTTGTGAAAAAAACGTTAGATATTAATGGCATTCTAAAACTTATGAAAGGCGAAAAAAACAGGAATGCGTATTTTAAAACTGCATTAGCCTATGTGAATGAGAATGAAATTAGAATATTCACTGGAGAAGTTTACGGTAAAATAGCAGAAGAGGCTAGAGGAAATAAAGGTTTTGGATTTGACCCTATTTTTATACCAGAAGGATCCGAGAAAACTTTTGCAGAGATGGAGATAGAAGAGAAAAATAAATACTCACACAGAAGTAAGGCTTTTAAAAAATTTCTTGATTATTACATTCATTTATAGATTTTAGTCTCTTCAATGCTTTCATCATTAAGTTTCTTATAATATTTCTCATAATAAGAAGAGATGAATGCTATATCCTCTTCTGTTAGATCTTCTAATTCTTCTGTCTTTACAAATTCCTCCAATTCTTTAACTGAAGTAATATTAGGAACCACTGTAGAAGCATTAGGATTAGCTAATACGAATTTTATAGCTAATTGAGATAACTTCATGCCTTTTGATTTCGCAAATTCTAACATTCCTTTGCTGTTATTTACTGCTTCTTCAATCCATTTAATGTTTTTTAGACTTCTATGAAGATTTTTATTCTCGCCTATTGGCCATTTATCTTCAATTAAAGCATCAGATGCGTGAGGAACTCTTACTACATTTCCTACTCTGTATTTAAGAAACTCTTTACCTGGATATTGTTCAATCATATTATAAATATGCTCTAAACCTTCATACCCCATTTTTATTGCTTCCAATCCTTCTTCTCCCCAGCCAAGTGTAGGACCTAGTGCAACTCCTATTGCTCTAACTATGCCGTCTTTTTTGAGTCCTTGCATAAAATCAAAGATTTCCTTATTCCTAATTACGTTCATTTTTGGATTATGCAACATAAGAATGTCAACATAATCTGTATTTAATCTTTTTAGTGATTCCTTTATTGCAAATTCTAAATAATCTATATTAAAATTCTGTTCTATCTTTCTCCCCTTTTTGTTATAAAAATCGTAACCTATCTTAGTTAAAATAACTATATTGTCTCTTTTATTTCCTAATACTTTAGCAAGCAATTCTTCAGCTTTTCCTTCACCGTAAATATCTCCAGTATCGTAAAAAGTTATACCTAGTTCATAAGCTTTTTTCAAAATCTCTTCAGCATTTACATTTGGAGCCCACCAGTCAGTAGCAAGACTCCATAATCCTACTCCAATTTCTGAGACTCTTATTCCGGTATGACCAAAGTCTCTTTCTCTCACGTTATACCACTACTAATAATTTTAAACATTCTTAAAAATAAAGGTAAACATCGATACATGCTTGTTAGACTAGAAGAAAAAGAGTTCGATAAAATATTTAGCAAATTAAAAGAGCAAGTATATGAATATAACTCTAAAATTAGTGGAAGTGAAGTGTATTTGAAACCTTATCATGTAGTATATAAAAATGGTAAGAAATATATTTACATAGGAAAATATTGGTATAAACTGGAAAAATATAATGGGAAGATAAAATGGATATATCTTGGAAAAGAGAAACCCCTAGCTAATTTGCCAGATCCCCCCAAGTTTCCAGAATTTACTATAATAAAAGATGAAAAAAGTTACATTGTTGACGAGAAATTTTTAAATAATTTCTAATGAAAGTCTTGATTTTATAGCTTCTTTATTCATTTTTATTTTTAATCCATTTATTATTATTATTAGATCTTCCATGTCCAATTTTATTAGTTCGCTTATAGCCAAAGCAGTAACAGGAGTAAATGGAGAACCCATAAATGCATATATTGAAGCTTTTCTAGCTTCTATTCTAGCTAATCTATACAATGAATATAATGCGGAATATGCATCACCTAATTCGATATTCCTAGAGTATTGTGTTCTTCTTAATATATTGGCTACTTCTTCCATTTTTGAAGATTGCAAATCCCTTATAATATCTGGCAATATCTTACATGTTAGTGGTATTACTATCTTCTGCCTTATCGCTAAGCTGGCTGAGTAATAATCTTTGTATCCACATATTATTGCTTCTGCAGCAGCTTTCCAGTCACCTTTGAAGGTCTCAATTATTGACGATAGTCTATCGATAAAGTAAAAGTCAAGAAGAGACTCTAACTGAGATAAATTCTTTGGATTTTTTGATAGTGCATACTCTAACGCATTAGAATATATTGTTCCTCTTATAATACTCCTTAGTTCTTCTATAGTTGTTGGATTAGATTCATATATTTTCGATAGAAATACAATTTTTGATGGTCTTGATTTATTATATATTCCAGCAATTATTGATTTAAATTCGTCTAAAGTTAAATAATAATAATATAAATCTACAATGTCGTGAGCAGACTTAACTGAAGATGAAAAATTTAATATTTTATAAATTTGGTCAATTGCTCTTCTTTTTATTTCTATCTCAGCATCATCAAATGTTGCTGGAATATCTTCTATAAAGTTTCGTTCTTTTAATATACTTAATACATTTTTCCAATCATTCTCAGCTAATAGCTCTGTTACAAGACCTTTAGTTAATGTTGTCGATTTAAATAATCTAGAAATCGAGGAAATATATGCTAAAGAAGGAGAACTCACTTATATGCACCTTTAATTGCATTTAAAACTTCTGACACAGCTTTTTCCAAGTTTTTGTTAGCCTTTTCTTTTATTTCACTTATTTTCTTTTCCCTTTCATCAGCATACTTCTTTCTTAACCTATCTATTTCTTCTTGAGTTTCTTTAGAAATATTTGAAGAAATGTCATCAAAGATTTTCTTTACTTCTTTATCCATTTCTAGGCTTAGACTATAAGCTAAATCTATTAGTTTTTTTGCATCATCAGAGGTACTAGCTCTAATTTTATCTAAATCGTTTTCAAATTCGACTATAATCTTCGGATAAATTGAAAAGTTAGAATCGCTCATTTGATTATAATTATAGAGAAGTTCCTTTTATATATTTCCTGCCTCTAATTAGGTATCCAGTATGCATTACCCCAATGTTCTTTGGTCTAACAGCATTTTCCTTTACTTGGTATTCTCTGAGTATTAGTTCCTCGGCATGAATGTCTATAAATCCCTCATTTCTCATTTGTAATACAGTTTTCTCTATTTGATTTACTGTAGGAACGAATACTATAAGCGAGCCTGACGGTTTTAGTGCTTCATAAGCCTTTGATACAACGTTCCAAGGATCGGGCATATCTAAAATTACAGCAGAAACTTCTTTTTCATCTATTCCTTGTCTTATATCCTTAATTTTGAATTCTATTCGATCTAAAAGATTTAACATTAATGCATTTTGTTTAGCTTTATTTTGCATATCTTCTCTCACATCATAGCTTATGACTTTGCCGTTAGGACCTAAAAAATAAGCTAAAGTTATTGTTAAAAACCCAGATCCAGTCCCTGCTTCTACTACAGTATCTCCAGGCTGTATTCCAGAGGCATAAATTATATACGAAGCGTCCTTAGGATAAACAACTTGTGATGGTCTAGGTAAAGTAGTATATATATCCATAGGTGTAGGCTTTAGTAAATATGCCTCACCTTTTGATATTTTTATAATTTCACCATATTCTTTTCCTATTAGCTGATCATGAAGTATGTAACCTTTGTCAGTATCAAGTCTTTTGCCTTTTTTTACCTTAATTAGAAAAGCTCTCTTATTATCAATCCAAATTGTAACTGGATCGCCTTCTTGAATTGGCACATGTATAAATCTCATTATATTAAAAATGTTTATCTTCTAAAGGATAGTTGCACTAAATATAAATGAACAAAATTCAAAAAGCCATTTAAATTTTAACTTTCAGCATTGGTGTCTTAACTCATTATGTCGTTAATACCAGCCCTCATCATTCACTCTTTTATCCATAATTCCTTTCTAATAAAATCACCTATGGCTGCTCTAATTACTTCACTTCTTGATTCGTATCTACCCGTGTTTACTAATTCATCTATAGCTTCTAAGAATTGTTCCGGTAGTTTAACGGTTATTATTTTCATAAAGATCGATTATTCACCTAAGTTGAAAACTGCTTTTAAGAATTATTGCAACGTAATTTTTTCTTATTTTGCTTGAGTCCATAAATGGTTAAAATAAACGGTAGCGATGTCTACGATATACTTATGATTTGAGAATAAACCAGAAAGCTTATCTGCATTTTTAATTATTAACAAGACGGCTGTTGAAGTTATTAAACCACTACCAAACATGTTGCTCAATTTACGTATTTGCAGTCCAGAAATTTCAGGAATATTTATATCACTCTGAATTATTACTCTAAGATCTGGAGAAGTATAACTTTTCGCCTTTATAGCTTGTATTATATCTTCACTTAATAATTCTGGATAAGATATTGCAATTGAAACCTTATTGCCTTCATCGAGTATTTCATAAAATGTAGATTTAATCTTGTCTGAAGGTATCATAGTTATACTGTAAGTGGACGAAGGTGATAATAATGAGGATAATGGTTCTATGAATTCCTTTTCGAATTCATCTACTTTAATCTCAATCATTTTCTTAATACTAGCCCATAGATCTCTTAGAGGTATAGCCTCATAAACAGCTGGTTTTTTTCCTAATCTTTTAATCCATCCTCTTTCTTCCAGTTTTGTTAGTAAAGAGTAAATTTTTGTATAAGATATTCCTAGTCGCTCTGCTAACTGCCTTGCAGTCATCTGACCTTCTAATAACAATGTAGAATATATTCGTAATTCAGCTCTAGATATTCCTAAAATTGAAGCAAACCTAGAAACTCTTGCTAACGTATCTTCTAACGGATTACTATCCATTAAATTATTATAAGCCTATTTGCATTAAAGATTAATAGGTGTGCTAAATGGGTGGAGTATCGAAAAAGCCTATTAGTAACATTGAAAAAAGATTAAAGAGACAACAAGAAGAACAACAGCAGAAAGGTAAAAAGAAGATAAGTAAAACTGGTAGTGAAGTCATCTCAAAGAATATTCAAATTTCTGATGAAATGATTAAGAAAATCCAAGAAGAAATAAAAAGAGAAAAGATGATAACACCTTACGAACTAGCAACAAAAACTAACATAACCCTAAGTGTCGCAAAACGTATTTTAAAGGACTTAAATGCTCAAGGAGTAATAAAAGAAGCATTTAGAAATAGAAGAACTGCAATATATATTAACCCTCAGGCTTAGGAATAGGTTTTTCATTCATTTTAGTCTTTTTGATACTCTTGCAAAGTCCATAAATTATTGGCTCTATCCCATTCAACCTTGTATTAACTCCTTCTTTATTCTGTATTATCATAGAACTTTCTACGAGGACTATAGAATCCTCATCTTCCGCTTCCTTATAAACTAAAGAGTCTGGAGTAGCTATAAATGTCGGCGTATATCCTACTATTTCTCCATCTTCGTTCTCTATAATTTCTCCGTTTATTAGGTATGAAATTCCATTTTCAACGCTTCTAGTTATTGCTACATACTTTATCAAGTCCTGTTTTTTATTAACTGGCCTAGTGGTACCTATTATTAACTGTGAACCTCCTAATGCTAAGATTCTGCTAATTTCTGGTGAAAATAAGTCATCTTCAGATAATACTCCATACTTTTTATCTAAAACTACATAAATTGGTTCTTTACCTCCAGATATTCCGAGCTTTACGTCTTTTTCTGACATCATTATCTTCCTATATTTACCTATTATTTCTCCATCCGGAGAAATAACTAGTGTAGTTAAAAATATTTTAGGTCCTGCTTGCTCTAAAAGGGGACCAGCTATTAAATGTATTTCACCTTCCATGGCCAATTTTACCAAGATGTCAGTAGAATTGCCAGGTATTTTCTCTGCAAGATTCTTTACTACACTCCTCATTTTCTTCTCGTTATTATATATTTCAAATGTGTTACCGACTGGAAATAACGAGGGGAGAATTATTAACTTTGCTCCTCTTTCTTTTGCAGTTTTTATTAATTTCTTTGCTTTTTCTATATTATGTTTTCTAGACATCTCTTTGAGTTTTAAATACGTTAACGAGATTAGCATAACTTTCACCCAATACTTTGTATTTCATCATATAATTGTTTTAATACTTGTCTATAATCTTCTTTACCGTCTTCTATAAGATCCATTAATTCAAGTAATTGTCTTGTTCTTTCTTCCGACACGAACTTAAAGTATTTACTCGTTAAAAAGTTATACACGTTAATCCCTAATTTAGATGGAACAAGTCTTTTAACTTTTTTGCTCTCTAACATATATCCTCTTTTGAGCAATGTGGCAATAATTGTAGCATACGTACTAGGTCTACCAATTTTCTTATTCTTCATCTCAGTTATAAGTTCGCCTTGAGTATAAAGTTGATAATCACTTTTTACAAATGAAGATACTATACTTCCTGTAAATTCACACTGGCTCGAATTGCTACATTCTTCTAGCTTCTTTATAGTATCTGCATAAGAAGAATCCCTACTAGCAAAATAAGACCTTGGATAATATAATGACAGTTTTCTTACGTCTATTCCCCCAGGTAAAGAGACATTAGTTATTAACTCAATTTCTGGATTTTCTACTTTAAGTTCTTTGCCATTGCTCAAAACTTTAATATTAAATTTCAATTTATCAACATTTAATGGTACAATTTGACTAGATATAAATCTGGAAAATATAAGACCATAAATTCTATAATGATTTAAAGTAAGCCTTTTAGGCAATTCTAATTCACCTTCTTCTATTAAAGCTCTTAATTGATTCTCATCCAGTGGTCTAGTAGGTCTAATAGCCTCATGCGCTCCACCTTCTCCCCAAGTTCTTGGCTTAAATATCTCCTTATATTTATCTTCAAGGACTTCTTTTAGATAATTCTCCGCAACTGCAATTCCTGTATTCGAGATTCTAGTACTATCTGTTCTATGATATGTTATTAGACCCATTTCAAAAAGATCTTGGGCTACTCTCATCGCTTCTGGAGCAGAAATTCCATATAAATTGGATGCATCAGAAAGCATCTCGTCAGTTGTATATGGAGGCATAGGACCAAATGTTTCTGATGACTTTGATATATTATAAACTACAACTTTAACATCATTTCTGTCTAAGTCTGCTTGCTTAGGGACAAGAACTGAAAGAGAATTAAGGAACTTAACTACAAATACCATCCTTTTAGTTTCATTATACTTATTATACCTGTTTATAACCCATCCTAATACTGGCGTTTGAACTCTTCCCGCACTTAAGTTTTTATTCTCTCCACAGTCAGTTCTCTTTAATACATCAGAGCAATATTGTGGCCAAAAAACAGTTTGTAATTTAGTTGATAGACTAAAACCTATCCATCTATCCTCGACTCTCCTTACAACTTGGGACTGTAACAGCGGTATAGAGAATTGCCTAGAATTATTTATTGCTTCTACTATTGCTCTCCTAGTAACTTCGTGAAATTCTGCTCTTTTTATATTTGGATTATAAGGTTTTAAAGCCAAATATAGATCCCAAGAGATTTTTTCTCCTTCTACATCAGGATCCGTTCCAATTAAGATTTCATCAGCTTCCAATGCTAGTTGTCTAAACGAATTAATAACATCAATCTTATCTTTTATAATAGTAGATCCACATGTTGGGCACTTATTACCTTCGGCATATTCAGTGAATTGATGGCCATTATTACACCTCTTTATTGTGTTATAATATGGTATAAACTCTAGGTTCGAATTCTTTCTCACTTCTATTCCATGAATTCCTATATTTTTAGTAGTTAGATCATAAACATGTCCTCCACTTGCAGTAACCATTAATACTTTATCACCTATTACAGTCTCGTATATTATTGCTCCATTGAATACTCTTATACTCGGTTTAGAGAAAAAGTTAGATATCGTTCTGGCCTTATTAGGAGATTCAACAATAAATAACACTGTCTTTATATTTTTAACTGAAGTTGAAGTTAAAAGGCCTTCCTTCTTTATTTTTCTTATTTTCTCTCTTTCAGAATCAATTCTCTTAAGTATTTCATGTAAATTATTATTTCCTATTTTATCGTTATCTATATCAAATGGATTCCAGGTTACTTCATCTAAAACAATAGATAGGCGTCTATTTAAGAGTTCAAATAATCTCGGATTATCTACTAGTAAAACAGATAGTCCAGTTGTTAATTCTCCCCCAAAAATCCTGGAAGTTCTACCACTAGCTTGAATATAAGTTAAATAATCGGGGGTTGAAATATACCCATTATTTATTGAAATTTCCCCTATTTCTGCAATTTTTTCTAGAATTTCCTCATTTCTTAAATACTTATTGGTTAAATCATATGCCTCTTGGATATACTTGTCTTCAATTTTACCACTTTTTACAGAATTTGCAAGCATTGCGAGTGCGGCAGGAGATATACGCCTTAGCTTATTCCTTACTATTCTTAATATCTTAGTTACCTCTTCGTCTTTAGTTACTAATGAGATAAGGGTAAGCATCTTTAACATAGCTAAAGGATGCATTGTCTCTCCTATCTTAAACCTAAATCTAGGAATTCCTGCAAATATTGCATACCTTATTCTCCAAGGTATATCTATTCCCCTTACTAGTATACCGTAATGAGTAGCTACACCTACTAGAACATCGATCTCTCCTTTCTCGAATTTATCTAATTTTGTAATAGACGTAGAAGAAATTGCTTCAGCCTTTAACCCAGAAATATTTGATGCTATCTCATTAGCAAAAGATACGCCTTTATCTATAGGTACAAAAATTAAACCTCCACTACCTAGCTTATTTACAATCTTATTTACAATGTCAATTATTTCTTCGTCAGTAGCGCTCGATAGCTGAACATAAGAATCTATAACATTTCTCAAGTATATTACTGCACTACCTGGCCTAAAGCCCATGAGTGCTGAGAATACTGGATTACCTTTGGTTATAGTTGCGGAGGAAAATATAGCAATCTTATCCCCAGTTTTTTTCTCTCTAATCTTTCTTATTTCGTCATATACTTCCTCACTATTTTTAGATTTTCTTAATAATTCTCTCACATTTTGAATATCGTCTTCTGTAAATCCCACTAATTTTAATACAGCGTTTGCACTTTTACTTGATTTTAAAACTGAATCTACGTCATCTACAAATAGGTACTTATAATCTTTTGTTGATATATAATCAACATTATTAATTATATACCTAGATGTAGATACAAAAATGTCAAAGTCTCCAGATTCTAAAATCTTATTAAGTTCATCTTTTTGAGATTGAGTAATCCCAGAATAATAATATGCTAATTTCGGTACTTCTTCTAAATTTTTGCTCATTTCTTGTATTCTTTGAACAACTTGATTAACTAATGTCTTTGTAGGAAAAATCATTAGAGTTTTTCTTTGCTTTTCTGAAAAATACAAAGACATTAAAATTCCAAAGGTAGTTTTTCCTAAGCCGGGTGGTGCAATTATCGCAAAGCTTTCTCCTCTTAATGCTCTAACTATCCACGATCTCTGCGGTCCTAATGGTGGGGATCCTAGAACTCTCTTAAAAAGTCTTTCTACTTCTTTCAATTCTTTCAGTATTTCATACGACGAGCGTAAATTAATTAAGCTCTTGTTTTTTAATAGATATAAGGCCAAATCATACACTGAATTGAATTGAATATCTTCTTTTATGCATTTCTCGCACACTGAGCCTCTATACAGTCTATTAGCAGTTATCTCTCCTCCGCAATTAGGGCATGAATTCATATAAACTAAGTTAGGTAATTCTTCACTCATTACTAGTGATTCTGAATAAGACTTATTTAAAAGGTTTAGCTATAGCATATTGATGTCGACTCCAATTAAGCTTAAAGTTTCTGAGGCTAGACAAAGGGATGTAGGAAGAAAAATAGCTAGACTATCAGAAAATTTAATGACAAAGTTAAAAATAGATGCTGGAGACTACTTGGAGATAATTGGACCCTCTGGCTCTTCTTTGATTCAAGCAATGCCTGCTTATGATATTAACGACGACGAAATACGGATTGATGGTTATATAAGAAAAGCAATAGGGGCTAGCATTGGAGACGAAGTCGAAATAAGAAAAGCTACAGTAAATAAGGCTACTAAAATAGTATTAGCACCTACACAGCCAATAAGATTTGATCAAAGTTTTGTTGAGTACGTAAAGGATCAACTCATGTATAAACCATTGGTTAAAGGAGAGACAATCCCTATACCAATTTACACTGGTGTAATAGAACTTGTGGTAGTAAATACACAACCAAGCAATTACGTATTTGTAAGTTCAGAAACTCAACTAGACATTAAGGAAGAACCAGTCAAAGCTGAAACTACGTATGCTAAAGTTACGTGGGAAGATATAGGTGATCTAGAAGACGTCAAAGAAAGAATCAGAGAAATTGTTGAATTACCTATGAAACATCCAGAACTATTCCAGCGTTTAGGAATAGAGCCGCCTAAAGGAATACTACTTTATGGACCCCCAGGAGTTGGAAAAACATTACTTGCTAGAGCTTTAGCTAATGAAATAGGAGCGTACTTCATTTCAATAAATGGACCAGAAATAATGAGCAAGTTTTACGGAGAGAGTGAGGAAAGACTTAGACAAATATTTGACGAAGCAAATAAGAATGCACCATCAATTATTTTCATTGACGAAATTGATGCAATAGCTCCTAAAAGGGAAGAGGTCACAGGAGAAGTTGAGAAAAGAGTAGTTGCACAGTTGCTAACTTTAATGGACGGAATTAAAGGAAGAGGAAAAATAATAGTTATCGGCGCAACTAATAGACCAGATGCTATAGATCCTGCACTAAGAAGACCTGGAAGATTTGACAGAGAAATAGAAATAAGGCCACCAGATACAAAGGCTAGAAAAGAGATATTGCAAGTTCATACTAGAAGTATGCCTCTTTCAGATGACGTAAACCTTGATGACATAGCAGAAATGACTAATGGCTACACAGGAGCAGATTTAGCGGCTTTAGCTAAAGAGGCTGCAATGGTAGCATTGAGAAGATTTCTAGCTACCACTAAAGTAAACCTAGATCAAGGACAGATTCCTGCAGAATTATTAAAGGAATTGAAAGTTACAATGAATGACTTTCTAGAAGCAATGAAATCAATACAACCAACCTTGCTTAGAGAAGTATATGTAGAAGTGCCGAAGGTTAGATGGAGCGATATAGGAGGATTAGAAGATGTTAAACAACAATTAAGAGAAGCTATAGAATGGCAAATAAAGTTCCCAGACGTTTTTACTAAATCTGGAATTAGGGCTCCTAAAGGAGTTCTATTATTTGGTCCTCCAGGTACTGGAAAAACAATGTTAGCTAAGGCTGTAGCAACTGAGAGCGGAGCAAACTTCATTGCAGTAAGAGGGCCAGAAGTATTATCAAAATGGGTAGGAGAAAGCGAAAAAGCAATAAGAGAGATCTTCAGGAGAGCAAGACAAACGGCTCCAACGGTAATATTTTTCGATGAGATAGATTCTATAGCGCCTATGAGAGGTTTTGCTCATGATAGTGGCGTAACAGAAAGAATAGTTAATCAATTATTAGCAGAAATGGATGGAATTACGCCCTTAAATAAAGTCGTAGTTATAGCAGCAACTAATAGACCAGATATATTAGACCCTGCGTTATTAAGGCCAGGAAGATTTGATAGACTTATATACGTTCCTCCGCCAGATAAGAAGGCAAGATTGGAGATACTCAAAGTTCATACTAGAAATGTCCCATTAGCCGATGATGTTAACTTAGAAACATTAGCTGAAAAAACTGAAGGATATACCGGAGCAGATTTAGAGGCAGTAGTAAGAGAAGCTACAATGCTTATGTTACGTCAAGTATCTGCAACATGCGAACAAAAATCCAGAGAAGTCTGTACAAAGGATGGTAAATTTGTAGAAGAATGTTATAATAAGGAAATGAGAAATTGTATGAATAACTTTAACAGTAAAGTCTCAATGAAAGAGTTTGAAGAAGCTCTAAAAATAGTTTCTCCAAGCATAACTAAGGCAGATATTGAAAGATATGAAAGACTTGCCAAAGAATTAAAGAGGAGCGCTGTAGTATGAAAAAATATAAAATACTTTTAATTATTGCCGATGGATTAGGAGATAGGCAAGTTAAATCGCTAAGCAATAAAACACCTTTAGAAGTTGCAGATAAGCCTAACATAAAGGAATTACTTAAATCTTCACTAGTTGGTTTGATGGATCCCATAGGCCCTGGAATAGTAGCAGGCAGTGATACCTCACATATGGCAATCTTTGGCGTGGATCCTCATAGATATTATAGAGGCAGAGGTGCACTTGAAGCTTTAGGCACTGGAGCTTATCTTACTGAAGGAGATATAGCATTTAGAGGAAATTTTGCAACAGTAGATGAAAACATGAACGTAATAGATAGGAGAGCAGGTAGAAAGATTGATGAAAGTGAACAACTGGTAAATGAGTTAAATCAGAAAATAGGAGAAATAGATGGAGTTAAAGTTACCTTTTATAAAGCCACAGAACATAGAGTTGCTGTAGTACTCTCAGGAAAGGATCTTAGCGATAAGATCTCTGATACAGATCCACACGAAGTAGGACACAAGATTAAAGAATCTATACCGTTAGATAACTCGATAAGTGCGAGAAGGACTGCAGAAATTGTGAATAATTTAACAAAAAGAATTTATGACGTGTTATCAACTTCTGTATATAACAAGAATAGAATTGAAAGAGGGGAACCTCCTGCTAATATAATATTATTAAGGGGGGCGTCAAAGTTTGTTGAATTACCTAAGTTATATAATTATACTGGACTAAAAGGGGTAGCAGTATCGGCTACTGCCCTTATAAAAGGCGTGTGTAAAGCGATAGGAATGGACGTATTTACTCCAAAGGGCGCAACTGGAGGTATAGATACAAATTACGACGCTAAGGCAGATAAGGTTATAGAGCTCCTTAAAGATGATAAATACGACTTCATTTTCTTGCATATAAAAGCTACAGATGCCGCATCTCATGATGGAAAAGCTGAAGAAAAAGTTAAGGCAATCGAGAAAATAGATTATATAATAGGAAAGATATTAAATAATGTAGGAAGAGAAATAGTAATAATGTTCACTGGGGATCACGCCACACCGATAGAACTTAAAGAGCACTCCGGAGATCCAGTTCCAGTTCTACTTTACGTTCCAGACAATATAATTCCAGATTACGTAAGTGACTTTAACGAAAGAGAAGCTAGAAAAGGAAGTCTTAAGATAATAGGACTAGATGTAATGAACTTATTACTTAATTATTCCAATAGAGCAACAAAATATGGCGCATGAAGAAGCTCGAAAGGACTGATAGGTGAAGAACCCGCGCAGGACTGATTAACATTTTTTTACATTAAACTTAGAAAATATGTCATTAACTCTCCACTTTGTTGCTTCACAAACCTCTAGTGCAACTGCTCCTGCATTAGGTTGACCGTAAATAACTAAATCCCCTTCTCTTCCATATATAGTAGCGGGAATTACAAGTAAATCTTCTTCTCCGTCAACATAAATTACAGAACTTAATGAAGAATTTAATGCAGACTTAATATAAGACATTGCTGAAAGTCTTATTATACCCGGCTCATTTTTTACTGTAACATAATTCGAAAATTTCATATTCAATTTTATATTCCTTTTAGTCTTACCGTCTACTATAGATAGAAATACACTTCTATTATTCTTTAGTAACTCTTGAGTAACAACGTCTCCTACAGTAATTATTCTTTCGAAATTATCTGCATATTTTAGGAGTTTTTCAGTAGATTTAAAAAGAATGCCATACGGTCTTGAAAGTTCTTTTCTAACTTCCTTTGGCAAAGAAAAACATAAATCTACTTTATATTTATCGCGTATCTCCAAGGTTTCTTTGCACCTATTAAGTTCATTAATTCAGAATTCTCATTCAATATTATAACCATCCCTTCCCAATCCTCAGTAAAACTCGTACTTCCGCATATTGGACATACTTCTTGATCTGGCAAAACTAATGCCTTACAATTTCTGCACGCTTTAAAAATTGATGATTTAGGCATTTTTCATCACTTATTCAACTTTCCTAATGTAGGTTGTTTCATAGTTAAACCTATCCTAGGCAATTTACCTGAAGATGATACAGCAGAAACAGTTACTATTCTTGCCCTAACTAAATCTCCTTTTTGCAGAACCTTCTTACTTTTCTCGCCAATTAAAACTCCCCTTGTTGAATCGAACTTAAAAGTATCGTCAGCTATTTGAGATATATGTACTAATCCATCCATTGGACCTAGATTTACATATATTCCATAATTATCTACTTCTGCCACTGTTCCTTCAACTACTTCCTGTAAAGCCGGAACATATGTCAATAATTCGAATTCAACTTCATGATATGTTGCTCCATCTCCAAAAATTATTTGGCCTTCTTCACTAGCTTTAGCTGACAATACTCCAAGAACTAAACCTAAATCTTTAAAGATTTTATCTTGATATTCCGATTTCAAGATTTCAAGGGCAATCTTGTCTAATTCTTCGCCAAAATATTCTGGCGGTATTCTTACAACTCCTTTAGCTTTAATAATTTTAAACATAATAATCAACAGTTAGATAGGAAAGAGCGATTTTATAATTTTACCTTTACTTGTTAAAAAAATTATTCCTACATTGTTTTTTAATGCCTTTTGTTTCAATTCCTTATCATTTGTAAAAATAAGTAATTTATTCCTTTTAGCGCATTCAATAAGAATATCGTCAGTAGGTTTATCAATCTCATTACCTATAAGTTTCCAATAATTCTTATACTTCTCCAGATAAATTAATGCAATATTTATTCTTGACATATATGAAGGAGATCTAGAGTGTCTAGACCTCAAAATTTCCAATTCATGAAAAACTGCTTTATGAATATAGAATTCTGGTTTATAATCAAGATATTCTATTATCAAATTAAAAGGATCTACTCCATCATATACGTAAAGTAAAATATTGGTATCAACTAGGATACCTAAATTTTTATTTGCCCCCATCCTACTAATCTCCATCTTCCTCCTACTTGCCTACTTATAACTAATCTTAAATTATTCTCCCAAACAGGAATTGGTTTCTTAAGTTCAAGTTCTATTTCATTAGACTTAGCATGAGTTACTGTACCTAGAGTCGTAGCAGACCCAACTGTTATCATTAATACTTCTTTATTTCTTATAGGTTCAACTTTAACAAGATCCTTACTACCTACCACTCTTTCAAGTAAATTATATTCAACTCTAATATTCCATAAAACTGGAATATCCGCCTTTGCGTCCGTTACCATATTACCCATTAGGCTATCAGCTTTAGTTACTGAAGGATCTAAATAAGTTCCTACTGCTACTAGACCTCCAGGTTTGGCCTCGTTCACTTCTAGATCTCCAAATCTAAGCGATGCGATCTTACTGTAAATCGGTTCGTAAGTTACTTTACCTTTATCTTCAACTCTAATTCCAGGCAAAATCTTTATTTCCTGACCTATAGAGAATTTACCTTGAATTATACTTCCTCCTACTACGCCTCCAACTAATTTATCAAATGTAGTTCCTGGCTTATTTACGTCAAAACTTCTCACTACTAACATTATAGGTGTTTTAGTTAAATCTCTCTTTGGTGTAGGAATTCTTTCTTCTATAGCTTCTATTAGCGCATCAATATTTATTTTGTGAAGTGCACTAACAGGAATTATAGGCGATCCTTCTGCCCAGGTTCCTTTTATGAACTCAGTAATTTGCTTGTATTGTGCTATTGCTTGATCTTTAGTTACTACATCGATTTTATTTTGTACTATAACTAGATTTTTTATTCCTACTATACCTAAAGCTACAAAATGTTCCCTAGTTTGAGGTTGAGGAAATGGTTCATTAGCTGCAACTACCAGAATTGCACCATCTAGGATAGCAGTTCCAGATAGCATAGTAGCCATTAAAATCTCATGTCCTGGAGCATCGAGAAATGAAACTCTCCTTAAAAATTCCGGCTCTTCATCACTTCCGCATTGCCTACATGATTCCTCGTTAACATAAGCGTCTGGCTTCTTACAGTTTTTACAAATCCCAAAACTTGCCTCAGCATATCCTAGTTTTATAGTCATTCCTCTTTTTAATTCCTCAGAATGTTTAGACGTCCATATTCCAGTTAGAGCTTGGACTAACGTAGTCTTACCGTGATCTACATGACCGACTACACCTATATTAACTTCAGGTTGGACTTTTGGCCAGGGCAAAAAATCACCTTACTATTACAGTATTTATCTGAACAATTTCATTACTTATTGTATCCCCTCTTAGCATTTTTCTTTTTCTTTCACCATCTTCGCGTGGAATATAGCCCGGAGGGCCAGAAACTAATACTCTTCTCTTTGCAGGACCAGAAATATCTGGTCTCATTGCAAAGCCAGTATTATCTGATCCTCCAGTAATTTTTAACGTAAATGGTGTATCACTAATTACTAAATTTATTTTATCTCCTATTTTAGTTCCAAATAAGTTTAATTTTGATTGATCGATAGAAATTTGAAAAGCCTTAGTCCTATATGCTAAGGCCTCAAAGTCTTCAGCACCGAATTTTTCTGCAATATTCTTACTTATATGCACCTCATTGTCTGGTAAACTGTCATCAATTTGCACTAAGAAATGTACTTTTATTTTCACTTTTTTATCTCCTTCTTGCTTTTCAATTTGCAGTGTTAATAACTTATCCAGATTAAGTGCTTGCTTTAATTTACTATTTAATTTAGCTATAGGTAGTGCTTTTCCATCTTTTTCTCCATCTATCGATTTTACATTTTCGTCTACCTTTACCTTTACTTTCATTATTTTTAATTGCTTTGTTTCGGGATCTGAAATTACAATCTTAAAGTCCGGCAATTAAATGCCACCTTTTCATTTTGGTATTCTGACACAAGTATATAAACTCGTAGCTCCAGAGAACTTAAAATGATCGGTATAATTTTAGTCTTGCATGGCAGTAGAGTTGAGGAATGGAAAAATATAGCTGATGGCTATAAAAATTTACTATCAGAGTATTTTCCCTTAGTAGAATATGGTTTTCTTGAATTTAATAAACCTACACTCAGAGAATCGTTAGAAATCCTAGTAAATAAAGGTGCTACAGAAATAATTGCTGTGCCTCTATTATTTGCTGCTGGTATGCATTTCTATAGAGATATCCCAAAATTATTAGGACTAGACGAGAAAGGAGAAACCGTAATAAACGAGAAAAAAGTGAAAGTTGTTATTGCTAAGCCTATAGGAGTAGATAAAAGAGTTGCAGAAATATTAAAGGAAAGGGTAGAGGAAAAAATTGATGGTAAAAGTTAATTTTGACGGATTGTGCGAGCCAATAAATCCTGGTGGAATAGCTACTTATGCGTATGTAATAAAAATTGATAATCAAGTTCTACAAGGTTACGGTTTAGCAGAAAAACCTTGGTCAAAAGACTCGACAAACAACGTTGCCGAATATATGGGCGCATATTGTGCTATAAGGAAATTAATACAATTGGGAATTACAAAAGCGATATTTTATGGAGATAGCCAACTGGTTATTAGACAGTTATCTGGAGAATATAGAATAAAATCTCCAAGACTTAAAAGAATATACGATAAAATACAAGACAGTTTAAAAAATTTCGAGCATATAGAATTTAAATGGATTCCAAGAGAAGAAAATACTGAAGCGGATAGATTGACAAGAATCGCGTATAAATTAGTTCTTGAAAATAAATTGAAAGAAATAGGATGCAGGTTATGATGTACTAGTTATCAATAATTCAGCAGTTGCAGGATCGTAGTTCCAATTAGCAGGTAATTTTCCAACTTCTTTATAGTAATCTACTAGTCTTCTTATCTTAGACTCAATTTCTTCAAGGCCTTTTTTAGATACTTTATCTTTAGGATATTCTGTCAGATGTCTCCTTACATTAACAGCCTTTCTAATTAGGTTAAATAAGTCTTCTGGAATTTTGGGGGCCAAGCCTTTTTCCTCAAGGATTTGTGTCAACTTTTTACCAGTTATTTGCTTAACTAAAGGTACGCCATACTGGTCCCTTAATATTACTCCTATCATACTAGGTCCGTATCCTCTCTTTGCTAATTCTTCTACTAGCATTTCAACTTCTTCTCTAGTGAACCTAACCCATTTAGGAGCTCCAGCTCTTACTGGTCTAGTAGAGTGAGATTTTCCTCTGGCTCTCTTCTTATTCATAGCTAATCACTAGCTTATTTTACTACATACATTCTACTTTTTAAGTTCTTCCCTTACCATCTTTGTACCTTTTACCATATTTACTAATTTCTGGAAAGCTATGCTCCTAGGAAGTAGTTTTAACCCGCAATCTGGATTGATCCATATCTTTTCTGCGGGGAAGTATTTTAACGATTTTTTAATATCTTTAGCAACTTCTTCGGCAGATTCTACTCGTCTACTATGTACGTCTATTACTCCTAATCCAAGCTCCTTTTCATAACCATATTTTTTAAATAATTCTAGATATCTATAATTATATATTTTTAGAGCAAAATTTATTTGATCAACCTTAAACTCATTCAAGTACGGAGCAACTATCCTATAATCTCCATAGCATATATGAACAACTAATTTAGCATTAATTCCCTTTACAGCTTCGTTTACTGCTTCTACTGCCCAACTAACGTCTTTCTTATTAGAATGTATTGCAGGTTCGTCTATTTGTATTATTCTTGCACCAGCGTCTACCAAATTATGTAATTCTTTGTTTATAATTTTAGCTAGATCGAATACTAAATCCTGCATATCCTTATAGTATTCATTATACGACCAATAGGCAATAGTATAAGGACCAGTGATAGTTATCTTAACATTTGGAGTATATGATACTGACTTAGTATAATTAAATTCGTCCACTAAAAGCGGTGATTTATATTCTATTTTTCCTACAACTGCTGGCTTTCTATAATACGCAGTACCCCAAACCCTTACAGGACCGTAAAACTTGAAACCGCCTAATCTTTCCGCGAAATATTCAACCATTTCATCCCTTTTTACTTCCCCATCTGTTGGAACATC
Organism: Acidianus infernus; assembly: GCF_009729545.1. Lineage (NCBI taxonomy): Archaea > Thermoproteati > Thermoproteota > Thermoprotei > Sulfolobales > Sulfolobaceae > Acidianus > Acidianus infernus. The sequence goes on along the minus strand of NZ_WFIY01000004.1, from coordinate 768,897 downwards.
AATTCCTGCCAAATAATGATCATGAAGAACTGCTAGAGCAGCATCATTAAATGCTTCCGTCAATTCTTCATCCGAAATCTTTCCAGCTTTATGTAATCTTATAGCTTCTCTTAACCACTTTGGTCTAGGATAACTACCTATTACAGTTGTGGGTAGGATAGGTAACTCGTCCATCATTGTATCACCTTCTTTAAAAGCATTAATTTTTTCTTAGCTATCTTCTCTGGTATAAAGTCCATTAGGCTTGCGTTACCAATCATAATTTCTTTAGCTCCTTTTTCCTTAGCCTTCTCTACCATTCTTCTTATAGTACTTATTCTTTCCATTTTAGTATTTCTAGTGTTTAAAACTCCTAGGAAGACATTCTTATCCTTAAAATATTTATATATATTAGGCAACTTCTTTTTATTCTCTATTACATCTACGCCATAATTTTCTACTGGCAGGGAAAACAAATATGGAAGTCTTTTATTTAAAACCTCAAAATAGGAAAGAACTAATGTAGGCTTTCTAGTACCTTTAAGCATGTTCTCGTATGCTGAAGAAAGCTTATCGAGTATTTCTTTTTTAATACCCTTAGAGAAGAGTGAAGGTTCGTGTATTTCTATCATGTCAACTTTACTTTCTATTCCTTTTATAACTTCATTAACTACAGAGGAGTAGGCAAATAATAATTCTTCTACATTATGATAGTATTCGTCTTGTGATAATTCAACGTAAGTTAAAGGTCCCAATATTACTGCACTTAAACCAGATTTTAAGCCAAGTTTCTTCATCATTTCTTTATCGACTTCTAGAATGTTTTTATATTCGTCTTTAGGAGTTAATTTAGACTTTATTACAGCTTTTCTATAATAAAAGTTATTATCAAAAAATCTCATTAGCTCTCCTTTTTCTTGACCATTAATGTATGAGAAAGTTAAATCTACTATATCGTCCCATCTAAATAAACCATCAGTAGTGCATTCTGGATTAACATCTTTTACAATATTGAAGAATTTTTCCTCTTCTTTTAGAATGGCGTTTTCTAATTTATCTTGAGATATTTTTCCTGACCTATATCTAGATATTGTCTTACCTAATGCGATAGATTTTGGATAACTTCCTATTATACATGCCTTAAATTCTATCACCCCATTTGTGGAGCAAGTAAGTATACTACATTACCACCAGATTCCATATTAAACTGTATCTGTAATGGTTTTTGATCAGAGAATGAGACTTTCATTAAGCCAGAAAGCTTTGTTAAAGCTAATATATCGTCTAAATAATCACAAGAGTAAGTAGACTCGGCAGGCTTTGATAATTCAATATCTTGTAATCCTCCAGATTCTTTTGTAAATTCTACTTCTACATCAGTTTCAGATTTGCTCTTTAGAGTAATACCGTTCTCATCTGCTTTAAATAATATGGTATCACTTACTGCCGAAATTTGACTTACTGCCTTTTTGAATCCAGAAGAATTTATACTCGCATTTACATCAAATTCTAAATTAAGTTCTGGAACTTCAGGAGGAGAAACGTCTAGATTTCTAATAATATAATCTCTATTAAAACCTCCAGAAATTCTTATTATAACTTGTGAAGGATCATTAGCTTCTAGCTCTATGGATTCTTTTCTCTTAGAAGTGGATAAAATCTTTAGAAGGTATTGAGTATTAAAACCGAAATTGAACTCCTCTTGAACATCGTAGTCTTTAAACGCCTCTTTAGGAATTTGGAGTTTCACTAACGAAATATGAGCCCTATCTATTGCTACTAATTCTACTCCATCTGGTTTTATCTTTAATGAAGCCTCATCGACTAACTTTGCTAAAGCAGTTAATATATTCTTAAAGTCTCTTACATCATCATAAGAAAACTTCATGATTGAATTTAACATAAACTATACATTTATTTCTTTTTCTCATTAGGTATAATATGACTCACATACCTAGAATTTTAATTTCATCAGATAGAAGCGGTTCTGGAAAAACACTTATTTCATCTGGTTTAATGAGAGCGTTGTCTAAAAGAATTAAAGTTAGACCATTCAAAGCCGGCCCAGATTTTATAGATACTGGATATCACAAGATTGCAACAAGAGGGATTCCCTCAATAAATTTAGATTTATTTATAATGGGAAAGGAGAACGTTATTAACAGCCTAATAAAATATTCGAAAGGGTATGATATATCGATAATAGAAGGAGTAATGGGCCTCTATGATGGAATAGGACTAGATTACAGTACTTATCAGCTATCAGAAATAACAAAAACTCCAATAATTTTAATCATAAACTGTGAAAATATAGGTAGTACAGCTGGAGCAATAATTAAGGGACTTAGAGATTACGGAAATGCAAAGATAGCCGGAGTAATATTTAATAAAATCTCTTCTGAAGGCCATTTCAACTATTGCAAAAGTTCTGTAAAGGATGTAAAAGTTTTAGGTTACATACCGTTTTCAAAGGACGTAATAGTGCCATCTAGGCACTTAGGACTTTATACTACTGAGGATTATAACCCAGAGAAAGCAATTGATGCAATATCTAAGTTACTCGAGGAATACGTAGATATAGATAAAATTATTGAAATAGCTAATTCTGCTGAAGATTTGCCTGAAGTTAACGATTTAGAAACGCTAGATACTGAGAAGAAAGTAGCTGCAATAGCTTACGACGCGGCTTTTAATTTTTATTATCAAGAGAATATAGACATATTAAAACGAAAATTCCAAATAAAATTCTTTAGTCCATTAAATAACGAAACAGTTGAAGATCCAGATTTAATTTATATAGGTGGAGGCTATCCGGAACTTTACTTAAAAGAGTTAGAATCTTCTATAACGTCCAGTTGGATAAAAAAGGAGTCATATAAGGGAACAAAAATTCTAGCAGAATGCGGTGGATTAATGTATACTTCCAAGTATATAATAGGCTTTGATAGCAAAAAATACAATATGAGTAATATTTTCGACTTAGGAATTTCTGCAAAAGGAAAACTTACCATTGGATATACTGAACTTTTGACTTTAGAAGATTCTATTCTCTCTAAGAAAGGAGAAAAGATAAGAGGACATGAATTTCACGTATCTTTTCCAGTCGAAGTTAACGAAGAAAAGTTTATATTCAAAAACATAAGAGGAAAAGGAATAAAAAACGGATACGACGGAGTAAAAGTTCAAGAAACTTTAGCTACATATACTCATTTCCACTTTGCTAGCCTTCAGAACTCTGCCTTTTAAGTTCTAGTCTTTTAACACGTTCTATATAGTCAAGGACTCTATCTATATCCTGCGAATATAGTCTAACTTTATAGGGTAATTTCTGTTTCGTTGAGTCTATCTCAATATAATGTTTTTCACGATTTATCGTTATTTCCGAGTTAAGTAAATATTTTGCATGAAGAAAGACAGAATATCCTTTGCCGCTAACTATACCTTTTTCAGTTATTTTGTAGCTAGGTAGCGCCATAGGCGCCATATTGCTCATTGAAGGCGCAAGAATCTTTCTACTAACAAAGAAACCTATTCCAAACAAAGCTTCAAAGTAAGCTAAATAAACTAGCAACCTATAACTCATAGCTTGAGAATCTGCAAACTTTATTATATATTGATATGCAAAGAATAATATTGCTAAATAGACAATATAGAATCCTAGCATTCTAAAATTTCTCTTTATAGAATCCATATATTGTTTTTGATATTCTTGATCTGCCATTATTAATTTTGTAACATCTTTTTCTTCGTAAATTGTCCTAGCATTAACTATTTCATAAAGTAGTTTTCTATCCCTAAACACAGGATTGGATTTGTAAGTCATAAAGAATGTAAATCCAAAAATTACTATAATATATAGAATTATTATCTCGAAATAATATTGCGGATAATAAGTTAAAACTATAGATATTATTATAAGCCATACTTGTGTAAATAGTAGGAATTTCCAATTATAAGGATTATATTGACTGGCAGACATTTCTCATTCCTTTTTATCTTACTCTATTAAATATTTATTAGCATGCTTAAAGCGTTAATATTTTTGCTTATAACACTAGTCTTCTCTTCATTGGTTTCCTATTCCTATTATTCTAATCTCTCATTTAAGATTGGGTATTCTCCACCAAATAAGGTAATCTTAGAAATATATTCTATTGTAAGTAATCCAGTTAACATTTCACTTAACAACATTACACAAGAAATATACATAAGAACTTCGTATAATTTGACTGGAGTTAACATATCGCTTATCCATATACTCATTCCTAACTGTTCAAACTCTGAATATTGCTACATAATAAATAGTGAGTATTTAACGTATTATAATTCCACTTTTTTAATATTAATAATGAATAACAGTAAAGAAATCGGGTACATAAAAATAATTGTGTGTAAACCAGAAAATCTTACTACGCCAAACCTAACTAACTCAGACAGTAATGCCGCATTACCTAGTAAGACTAAAGATATTCAGACTACATATGAGTATATTGTTATATTACTAATACCTATTCTATCAATAATTGGTAGTATATTACTAAGAGTTATAAAAAGGAATAAGTAAATACTTATATATTATTGTTGAATAGATAGCTTATGATACCTAAAGAAGAAATAAGGAAAAACTTGGAAGACGGTTTGCCAATACTAATATACGACTTCGATGGAAGAGAAGAGGAAACGGACATGATGTTTTATGCAGGCGTAATAGATTGGAAAAAAATCTATATATTAAGAAAAGAAGCGGGAGGACTAATTTGCTACGCTACTGGTAGTGAAGAAGGTAAAAAACTTGGTTTAAAATTTCAGACAGATATCCTATTAAATTCTGAGTATAAGCAATTAGTTAAATTACCTCAGTATGGAGATAAGCCAGCATTCTCATTATGGGTAAATCACGTCAATACAAGAACTGGCATTTCAGATAATGATAGAGCATTAACTATTCTTAAGCTTCATGAAATTATATCTGAGTTAAAGGAAGATGAAAAAAGTGCAGTGAAAAGATTTTATACAGAATTCTACGCTCCAGGGCACGTTCCAATTTTATTATCCAGAGGAATAGGAGAAAGACACGGACATACGGAACTCTCAACTACACTCGCAGAATACGTTGGCCTTGAAAGGAGCGTAGTAATAGCTGAAATGCTTGACGAGGGAAAAAGTTTGAGCAAAGAAAAAGTTATAAAATATGCAAGAAATATGGGATTCTTATTAATAGAAGGTAAGGAAATTCTAAAAGAGGTGATAGCATAATGAAGTATGGCGTTGCGGATACAACGTTTTCAAGAGTAGATATGGGAGCAATTGCAATTAAAGTTATAAAAAGTGAAGATCCAGATGCGGAAATTATAAGGTATACGGTTCCAGGGATAAAGGATCTGCCAGTAGCCGCAAGAAGGCTAATCGATAGCGGATGCGATGGAGTAATAACTCTAGGTTGGGTAGGTAAAACTATGCTTGATAAATATAGTTATTTAGCAGCTAGTATTGGATTAATAATGGTACAAGTGCTAACGTCAAAACACGTAATAGATGTAACAGTGCACGAAGACGAAGCTGATAATGAAGAAAAACTAAAAGAAATAGCAATTGACAGAGCGTCAAAACACGCAAGAAATTTGGTTCTCCTAGTAAAGGAAGGCAAGAACGCACTAACTCCTTATGCAGGAAAAGGATTAAGACAGGGGTATAAAGATGCAGGATCAATCGATTAAATTAGGATTAGTTGTAGCAGAATTCAATTACGATATTACTTATTTAATGCTACAAAGAGCAATATCTCATGCAGAATTCCTAGGAGCTAAAGTCAGTGTCATATTCAAAGTTCCTGGATCGTTTGAAATACCTCTAGCAGTAAAGAAATTAATAAAATTGGATGTAGACTGCATAGCAGTTTTAGGTGCAATTATAAAAGGTGAAACAAAACATGATGAGTTAATAGCTAACCAGATAGCTAGACTCATTTCCGACCTCGAAGTTGAATATGAAAAACCGATAGGATTAGGAATTATAGGACCCGGAGCAACTCATGAACAAGCAGTAGAAAGAATTGAAGAATATGCAACTAGAGCTGTTGAGGCTGCAATCAAAATGGCTAAAAGGCTAAGGAAAATTCCAGAAAAATTGAACGAGGAAAAAGTGATAATAGAATGAAAATTTTACTAATAGAATTTATTGGATATAAAGAATGGACAGAAAGTTTAGGTTACGATAGAGAATGGAAAATACAAGATATACAGTCTAGTATATACAAGATTGTAAATGACGAAATATCAAGAGTTGGAGGATTCGCATTACCAGTAAGATATGACGGCTTAATAATTTTAGCCGACGGAATACCTAACAAGCATTTACTAGAAATTTATACTAAGGTTAAAGAGATTTCACCTACTAAAATTAGCGCGTGCATAGGTTTCGGTAAAACTCCTAGAGAAGCTGAAATAAATGCACACAACTGTATACTAAATTCTTTATCAGATGAACCTAAGTTTAGTATAATTCATGACGAGAATGTAGTTGCATGCCACTTTGATTATAATAATTTTACATCATTAACACACGAATTATCATTCTATGCAGCTTATATGAGAGTAATGAGACTTTACTCTAAACTATCTGACTCTATATATGATTTTGGTGGAATTAGCCAATATTTAGGAGGAGACAATATGATAGCGTTCATTGATGAAGATACTATAGATAAAATTATCAAAATTGTCGAAAATATGGACGAAATAAAAGTAGGAATAGGAATAGGTAAAAATGCGAGATCCGCTATGGCAGGAGCAACCAGAGCTTTAGACGAAATAAGGAGCAAAAGGGAAGATAGATGGAAAATTGTAAAGTTCTCAATGTAAGGAAGGTACTTATAGGGGAGGACCTAGAAGTTAAAGACAATGCTAACATTGAAATATGTGATGGATATATTACACATATAGGTAATGGATTTTCAAGTAATGCGGAGAGCTTTACTAGCGGAATTGCTATACCATCACTCGTAAACTCTCATGTCCACATGCTAGATTACGCATTTCCAGAAATAGGAATAGATAAAACGATAAAAGAACTTGTAGGAGATCCTAATAGCCTAAAATATGAATTATTATCAAAGCAAAATGAGAAAGATTTAATAAACTTTTCATTAAACTTTATTTCTAATTCGATAAATTTTGGAGTAACAACTATAGCTGACTTTAGGGAATTAGGTATTTTTGGTAGCAAAATAGCTCTCGACATAAAAAGAAAATTAAAAGGAATAAATTATATTATTTTAGGTAGATTAGAGAAAAATGAATTTAACGATAAAAATCTAGTACATCTAGCAGAAATTGATGACGGCTTCGGTGTATCAAGTATTTCAACGTACTCACTAGAAGAACTAATGAAAATAAGTGAAATATTTAAAAATAAAATTAGAGCTGCACATATTTCTGAAACTTTGAAACAGAATTTAAAGAAAGATCTAGAATTTTTCATGAAATATTTAAGACCAAATCTTATAATTCATGGAACTTGGCTTTCAGATGATGAGCTATTGATACTAAAAGAGAAAAACGTAAGTCTAGTTCTTTGCCCTAGAAGTAATTTATGGTTCTCTACTGGAATACCTAGGATTGCGAATGCAATAAAACTTGGAGTTAACATACTATTAGGTACTGATAACGCTGCATGGCTATCTCCAAATTTATGGAAAGAAATGGAGTTGGCTTTGCTAATATCTAGGCTTCAAGACCCTTTAAGTAATTATTCTAAGGAAATATTAAAAGCTACAACGGTAAATGCAAGATTATTTGGAACAAATAAAATAGATGAAGGAGAAAAATCAAATTTTATAATAATAGATGGAGAGAAAACAGGAATTTTAAGAGCACATGACGTATATTCGGCTATAATAAAAAGGGGCTCGGAAGGAAATATTACATACGCGGAGCAACCCAGAATATTAGCATAGCTCCTTTATCTGTATAAGCCTCAACTTTCATTGGTAGATTATTGCCAAAACTTATTTTTAATGTATCAGTAAAGCTACTTGCTGTAGCCACAGTTTTTAATACTTCTAAACTATACACTGCTTTAGCACTACTTTCTATGCTAACTTCTTTTAAAGGCTGATCTTTTTTAAGAATAGCTTTATAGCTTTTTCCAGACTCTTCTGTGGATATAGTGACTTCTTCCCCTTCTGCAGAGAATTCAACTTCTTCTCCTATTTCTGAGGCATCGCTTATTATTGTTTTTAGAATATCGCCTTCAAATACTATAGAGACTGGTAACTTTACGTTAGGTTCTTTTAATACTTGTAGCTCTCCTTTTTCAGCCTTTAAATTCATTGTACTCCTAGTTCCAGATTTTTCATCCCTAATAGTAATTTTGACTCCATAATCTGTCTCAGAGATTTCGATTGAAGAGTTCTTTGATTTAGCCTTACTAAGTACTTTCTTAAGATCAGAAATGGTAATCTTTAATGATAGAGGTTTTTCTATTTCATAATCGTCTAAAACATCTTTTGGAATATTTATAACTCCCATGAGAACTTTATCATCAGTCAAATGTTTAGCTACTACTCCGTCTTCTGTTAAATTTAATATCGGAGAATCGACTAATTTTGACATTGCTGTTATTAATCTATAAAAATCTAATGAACTCCCATATACTACCTTAAACACCTTACTCCTCCTCTTCTTCTTTTACTTTTGTTTTCTTAGATTTAGTAGTTTTCTTTCTTACAGTCTTTTTCTTTTGCGAATTGACTAATTCTTCGTAATTTTCTTCAAATAATTTTTTAGCTTGTTCAATAGTAATTTTACCAGCTATTAATTCATCCCATACCTCAGTATTCTTCATTAATAATTCTATATCTTGTAAAGTTAGTGCAGGTAACTCTTCTTCCTCTTCCTCAGTCTTTTCTTCCTTTTCCTCCTTTGGTTCTTCCTCCTCCTTATTCTCGTAATCGTCTGACATAATCTCACCTAATTTGAACGAACCAAAATTATTTCATCCCGCAATATATCTCTTGTTATAATTAAACCCCTTTCTAACTTCGGTAAGCTATTATAAATAGCTTTAAATATATCTGGATCTTGCCCTCCTATTAATCTACTTATAAAATCAATCTCTGTAGGATCAACAATATTTAAAGCAAAGACATATGAAGTATTTGGAATAAGTTTCCTCACATATTCTACAGATTGTGATATTAATATAAATCCAAAACCAAATTTTCTACTCTCCGCAAAAAGCCTCTCCATTATTTGCTCTCCACTTTCCTTAGATAGTATAAAAGGAGCCTCATCGATTACTATCATTTTCCTAAAATTAGATTGTCCAGAGATATACATAAATGCTAGGATGGATCTTAAGATAGTTTCAATTATAACGTATTTTATTTCTGGAATTGTAACTTTTGAAAAATCTAACACATAATCATCAATTATTAGATCATAAAGATTTATTGAATTATCCATGAATGTATTAGTTGCTAAAAAATAAATGTACGGCTCTAAAGATTGAATTTTATTAAGCTCTTGCGCTGTCGTAACTAGTTTTTTCTTCTTCTCAAGTAGCATTAATACATCCCTAAAATTCGGCGGAGGTAAATTCCAGGTCCTTTCATCATCTTCAAATATACCTTTTTCCCCGTATGCGTCTATAATAATGTTTGAAAGATCAATGGTTTGCAAGCTACCCAAATTAAAAATAGATTTTATCATATATGCAACTTCTAACGCCCTTTGCCTCGGAGATTGCCCAAATAGAGACAAAGGATTAATTGATATTTTAGAAACATCTATCCTCTTTGCATTTACGTCGTATTCTCCATGAATATCAAAAATAAGGAAATGAAATTTTCCCTTCCTTATTATATTCTTGGCTAAATGAGATTTACCTGATCCGCTTCCTCCAACTATTATTATATTGAAATTTTTATTCTTCTCCATATTAATATAAAACTTAGACTTATATGAAACCCATTTATAATTACTGTTAGTCGATATTTTGGATGAAGAAAATGAAGCTCTCTTTAGTATACCTATTATTTCGCCTATACAAATTCCTTTTTCTTCTCTATTTGAGCCAATTTGAGACATTAAATAAGGCAAAAAAATCCAACTTGACAATATTAGAGGAGAATCTTCCTTCTTACCTGAAATTAACAGCAAAAGAAAAGCAATAACGCTACCTATCAGCAGTAATTGACTATAATATATATATAAATAAATTATTATCGCCAAAATAAGAAATACTAAGGATACCAAAATCGTGTAAAAATTAAAGGTAATACTTATTTTCTTCAGGGATGATAAAAATTCATCATCATATTTTCTCCTTATAATTAATCCAAAGAATAGGGCAGTTGCTAATCCCATACTGTATGGAAATAAAATGTAAATATTGACTAAATTCGTATAATTAAGAATATCTATCAGCGATAGTACGGTTAAAAAATAAACCAATGATACTATAATTGACCCAAACAGAATATACGATAAAATAGCGTCAACAAAAAGGGATACAAAAATACCGAAGCTAGTGTAAACAGATTCTAACGGATAGCCTGCCAAAATAAGCCTAGGTAAAATCAAACCCAGTATTACTATAGTCAAAAATATTCCATGCCTAATTTCTTGCATACTCTTATTACCTCATAACTACCATTATTAACTTGTTAATGCAGGAAGATCTAGTTTTTGTTGATAATCTAAGAAAGCTCGGCTATGAAAAACTTACTCCAATACAAAAATTAGCAATCCCTATAATTCTAAAGGGAAATAATACTTTAATAATAGCTCCAACAGGTTATGGAAAAACTGAAGCTGCAATAATACCAATTTTTTACAGAATTTTTGCTTCAAGACCACAAGAGATTTCTACATTATACATAACTCCACTTAAAGCATTAAATAGAGACCTGGAATCAAGACTAAAGAGACTTGGTGAAGCTTTCGGAATAAGCATAAAGACTAGACACGGAGATACGACTCCGAAAGAAAGAAAAGAAATTGCCGAGAAGCCTCCGGACGTTCTTATAACTACACCCGAAAGCTTGCAATATATAATACTAAATGAGTTTTATAGAAAATATTTCGCAAATTTAAGATGGATAATAATTGACGAACTACAGGAAATGTTAGATGAAAAAAGAGGATACGAGCTTTCAGTAGTTTTACAAAGACTCAAAAGACTCATAAAAGGAACTCCACAAATAATAGGAATTTCTGCCACAATAGGAAATGTAGAATTAGCCAAAAAATATCTAGATATAAACGGCAACGTAGAAGTTGTAAAAATAGATGCAACAAAAGAAATGGAATTAAAATTGTTAATTCCAAGACCTAACGATGATATAAAAAATCTCGCACTAAAAGAAGGACTTGACGTAATCCTAACTGCTAGACTTAACGAAATAAGTAAAATAATTAAAGAGAACAAGCCAGTTCTAATTTTCACAAACACTAGAGAAACCGCAGAATTCCTTGCCAATAAACTTCAATCAATATTTAACCTGAACGTCGCAACTCATCATGGATCTCTATATAGAGATGTTAGAATAAATGTAGAAAAAGATTTTAAAGAAGGAAAGTTAGATGCAATAGTTGCAACTTCAAGCTTAGAATTAGGAATAGATATAGGTATAATATCCCTTGTGATACAATATATGTCTCCTAAGCAAGTTATCAGATTACTACAAAGAATAGGAAGAAGCGGTCATTCACTTTATAAAAAAGCTAAAGGCGTGCTCATACCATCAAATTACCTCTTTGACATTCTAGAATGCGAGGCATTAATAGAAGCAGTAGGAAATTATTTAGAAAAACCATCCTATGAAGAAAACCCATTAGACGTCTTAGCACACCAAATTGCCGGAATGGTTCTCGAAGGATATGATGATAAAAAAGAAATCTTACAAATAATTAGAAATTCAGTTTATTTCGCCAATTTAAAAGAAGAGGAATTAGATAATGTAATATCTCTATTAGAATCTGAGAGAATAATTAAAATCAAAGATAATGGAAAGCTCTCTCCTTCCTCAAGAACTTGGAAGTACTATTACCAAGTTAACATGATACCTGACTCTATAAGATCTTACGATGTAATAGAAATATCGAGTAATACAAAGATAGGAAAACTCGACGAGGATTTTGTGGTTATGCTAGATGAGGACTCAATATTCATTTTAGGAGGAAAACTCTGGAAGGTAGTCTCAATAGAAGATAATAAAGTAATTGTAGAAAAAGCCTCTTTAAAGGAAGGAATCTTACCAAGTTGGTTTGGAGAATCAATACCAGTAGAGAAAGAAATAGCCAAGAAAGTCTTCAAAAATTTAGAAAAATACATGAAAGAAAGCTCTCCTTACGAAGAAGTCAATGAAAAATTAGAAAAATACAAGACAAAAGGTTATCCGGAGATCAAAAGCAACGAGATTCTAGTAGAGATAATAGGACAAAATAAAGATCTCACTGTAATTTTATCTCCTTTCGGAAGTAAAGGAAATAATACTTTGGGAGCAGTAATATCTTTTATCCTCTCTAAAATTAGTGGTATAAAAGTCACATATAGGAACGATCCATATCACATAGTCCTTGCATCTATGACTCCCATGTCAAGAGAAATGGTAGAAAAAGCAATAAAAACCATTACCTCGCTAAGTAAAAGAGAAATAATAGAAATAGTAAGTAACGCAATAAAGGAAAGCCCGCAGTTCAAATGGCAATTATTAATAGAAGCAGAAAGATTTGGCGCTATAGATCTAAATTCAGATATCCAAGTGAGCAGTACATTGCTTAAAGCATTTACAGATACGATAGTTGGCCAAGAGGCAGTAAAGGAAATGACAGTAAAATACCACGACCTAAGTATTTTTGAGGAGTTAAAATACTACTCTTGGAATATTTTGGAAGTCCCAGAACCTTCACCTTTATCACAAGATTTTCTAGATAGACTTCTAGCCTTCACTACGGAATCCAACTCGGCTATGTTAGAAATATTCAAAAGAAGACTCCTTTCGAAGGATGTAAAAGTATTGTGCATAATGTGCGGCTGGAATGAGATAGTTAGTATAAGAAATACACCGGATAAATGCCCTAAATGCAATTCTGTTTTCCTAACAGTTACTACTCCAGATGATAAAAATAGTCCAGAAATAATAAGGAAAGTACTTAAGGGAGAAAAATTAAAGAGGCTCGAAAGTAAGAAACTTGAGGAATTAAGGACAATATCTTCACTCTTCTCAAGGTATGGAAAATACGCATTCATCGCCCTTACAGTTCCGGGAGTAGGACCTTCAAACGCTGGTAGAGTTCTTAGTAAATTATCTGATGGAGAAGAAAAATTTTACCTTACTCTCATAGAAGAGGAGAAAAAGTTCCTCAGAAACAGTAAATATTGGAAATAGATGGTAAATTAAAGGTAAGTTTTAAATTATAGGCATAAAGTTTCTTTTAGATTACAATGCCCGCAATTGAAGTTGGTAGAATATGCGTAAAAATTAGAGGAAAAGACGCAGGTAAAAAATGCGTTATAGTTGATATTATAGATAATAACTTTGTATTAGTAACTGGACCTAAGAAAATAACTGGAGTAAAAAGAAAAAGGTCTAACATTTTACACTTAGAGCCAACTGACAAAAAAATAGATATCCAAAAAGGAGCGTCAGACGACGAAGTAGAAAAGAAATTACAAGAGGCAGGATTAATTGACTTTATGAAAGAAAAGGTAAAGATAAAGATACCAGTGATTTAAATGATTTTTTATGATTTTATATATAAGATAGATAATTTTTGTAGATATAATAATCCATGGAATATAAGGAAAGAAGCCCAAACGTCGGACAAGTACGGCTTCTTTGCAGATAAAAGACCTATAGAAGAGTTAGTAAAAAATTCAATAATAAACCTAGATAAACCTCCAGGACCAACTAGCCACGAAGTAGCTTTTTGGATTAAGAAAATGTTTAACCTCAACAAAGTAGGTCACGGTGGGACCCTAGAGCCCTAAAAGGGCGGGGTAACCCCAAAGTATCTGGAGTATTACCTATAGGACTAGAAAACGCTACAAAACTAATGACCTATATAACTAAAGCTGGAAAAGAATACATCTGCGTAATGGAAACTCACGAGAAAGTTGATTTATCTATAGTTAAAAAAATTGCAGAGGAATTTAAAGGAACAATTTACCAGCGGCCACCCGTTAGATCCTCAGTAAAGAGAAGATTAAGGACTAGGAAAGTCTTTGACATTGAAGTACTAGAAGGAAAAGATGACAAACTATTTTTATTAAGAATCTCGTCAGAGCCAGGAACTTATATGAGAAAAATATGCCACGATATGGGAATAATTTTAGGTATAGGTGCACACATGAGAGAACTAAGGAGAATAAGATCTGGAATATTCACTGAAAGTGGACTAGTTACCTTACAGGAAGTTTCTGAAGCATTATACATGTGGAAAAACTGCAAGGACGAGACTGATCTAAGGAAAATATTACTCCCCATGGAGATAGGTCTTTGCGGAATACCAAAAATTATCTTAGATGATAATGCAGTTAACGCGATAGCTTATGGAGCAACTGCAAACGCCCCAGGAATAGTAGCATATCAAAACTTCAAGAAAGGTGACTTAGTAGGTTTAATAACGTTAAAGGGAGAAGGAGTAGCAATAGGCAGGGCATTAGTTGATTCTGACAATATACAGCAAATGAAAAAAGGAGAAGTAATAAAACCTAATAGAATTCTAATAAAAAGAGATGTTTACCCAAGGGCTTGGAAATGAGAGAATTTTACATTGTAAATGATGTAATAGAAGGCATTCCTCTATCACTAGTAAGCCATCCAGGCTTATTCTCAAAGAAAAAAATAGATTTAGGCACTAGAACTTTCCTAGAAAACCTAATAATTCCACAACAAGGAACGGTGGTAGACTTAGGTTGCGGATATGGTGTAATAGGAATTTTTATAGCGCTTAAAAACGAAAACCTAAAAGTCTACATGCTTGATATAAATCCGTTAGCCATAGCTACAGCAAAGATGAACGTAGAAAGGTACAATTTACAAAACCGCGTAATAGTAATGAAAAGCGACGTGCTTTCTACACTCCAGGAAAAAGTTGACGCAATATATTCAAACCCCCCTCTATCAAAGGGAGTAGATTTTCTACAAAAATTTGCAGAACAGTCCGCAGAAAAACTCAAAAAAGGCGGATTTATTCAAATGGTCGTTTATAAAGGAGAAAATAACGTAATAAAAATATTTTCTAACTATTTTTCCGATATAAAAGTAATTAAAAAAAGCAAAGGCTACTCTATTATAGTAGTTAATAATTAAAACTCTCATGGCAATTTTATAATTGCCGGGGTGCCCGAGCGGACCAAGGGGCTGGCCTTGAGAGGCTAAGCTTAAGAAAGCCAGTAGGGGAAACCCTGCACGGGTTCAAATCCCGTCCCCGGCGCCTTTAGCAAGTAACAATCCCTCCTTAGTTCTGAAATAAAATGCATTTAAGAAAACAATAAGGAATTATTATTTCGCTTATTCTAAAAAACCTAGAGCCTTAACTATTCTGTCATATGCCTTCTAATGCTAGGGAATAGTTCTTCATGCATTCCTCGTATTTATTTGAATTAAGTTCTACCCTATGGTAGAACGGTGTATTTAGGGGAGTATTAAAAAGTTTTCACGACTCAACGTTATATTTGTTAAAAAGACAAATAAAATATAAACAACATCAATAAAAATTGTTAAGATAGTTAACGAATTCTATTAAAACGCGCGCCGTAGCCGGGATTTGAACCCGGGTCAAGGGCTCGACAGGCCCTCATCCTAGACCGGGCTAGACTACTACGGCATATTAATATTATTACAGTAAGTATTTAAAGTTTACTCACTACAACTTCTAAAAACTAATAAATAAGGTTTTCTTCTACTATTTAACATTCTCCTTCTAAGTATTGGTCTCTTTTGTATTATGAATATTATAGATGTAAATTTCATTTTAAGATCAAACCTTGTACTGAATTTATACTATGATAACATTTAAGATTGGTAAAATCCACTAAAGTATATACTCAGAGGAACTTGAGGAATATGAGGCAATGTAGAATAAACTGGGGAGATAATTAAAAGAGCAAAACGAAACATAAGCTTACTGAATACGCCTCGATATTTTAAATAGCTTAGCTAGTATTATAGCAGTTCTAGTTTCAAGACTAGGTACATTCACTAGCTTAGTTACTGACATGAAGGAAGCCATATTAAGTTGGATTGTGAGTTTGGCTGTTAGAGAAATTTACTATGCCGTCTTCTTAGTATTGTCTAGTTTTTCTGAGGATTATCAGGTCTGAATTTAGTAATTGTCAAGATTTAAAGAAGTGTAAGGACGAAGTTAGATAATTGCTAATGATATTTACAATTCTCTGCAATCTGAGGATAGTGACAAATTTAGTTTTTATTATTCGTTATTGTAATGATGAAAGTATTAGCGTAGATAAGGATTGCTATAACTCTTGATTTGCACAATTTAAGGACAATATTAGGAAATTACCAATTTGAGATTATCACTTGGCTGAGAATCTGACTTCCTCCTAAAGGGTTCCCTCCCAAAGTAGTTCATCGTTACCACCATCGATTCGGGTGGTCCAGAGAACTGTTTGAGGGAATTTCATTCATCTAGTCCCTTTGAAGAGAGGAATGCTGGTTACCCCTCCCACACTCGAGCTGGGGAGTCACTAAAAACTTTCTTGGGCTATCCATCCACTTTCCGTCCCCTTAACCCCCGTTTCTGTAAAAGATAAGCTAATTTAATAATGGCTGAAGAAAAGTGCAAAAGGTTTGCTCAAAAATTACTAGCAGAAGAAATTGAAGCAAATAATGACAAGAAAAATAATCCTAAATTGTTGAGAGATGAAATCAATTACGGGCAAGCTGGTATAATTCCTTGATTAGATAAATACTCCTGAATTTCGGATTCTAACCAAGATAATATATCTTCTTCACTAGCTTCTGCGTTTACTTCATACATTAAACCAGAGAGATACTGTTGCACTTGTTGAATATATATAATTTTAGCGTTCCTTGGCAAATTGGGAAGAGACTCAATACAACTAGTTGCATAGTTTAAAGCTTCATTATATAGTTTGTTCAACTTATCTACATATGGTTTAGCGTCCCTGGTTATTTGATCTTCGCTTTCCCACTCTTCCACAGCCATTACTGCGGAAAAGGCAATTCCAGCAAGAATACCAGAGGAAATTAAACTGCTTATAGCCCTCTTAGCCTTCCTTATGCCATCTAACACCATGTTTACAGCATTTTCTTGCCCTAACCACTTAATATACTGGTCAATATTAGAGGGTTCAGGGGCCTTAACTAACGTTAAAATATAATAGCCTGCAATAAAATCGCTAGGAAGTTGGGATAATAAACTCCTATCAGTAACAATATTACCTTTAATATCAGCATTAAAATTAGTAATTGCACTCACTAAACCTAAAACACCATAATCAGTACAAGGCTTACCATTATTAGGATTATACTTACTAAGATAGACTGGAGCACCAATAGACATATTATTTAACATAAAAATATCACTACTATACCCATTATAGAACTCGGGATATAATAAATCATTTGAATAGAATGGCGATTGCTTTGGAAAATCTACTATCACTACTCTTAGATATCCTAGGAATAATTGTGTAGGAAAGTTTCCTGTATATTCTATTCCAGAAGTATAATAAGCTGGATAAGGATACGGAAATCTAGAGCTTATGTCAAGCAGTTGGTCTGGTAGTGATTTACTTATGTATGTTGATGTATCAGACCTATAATAGAAGTCCTTTTCCCGCTTTATGGCTAGATGATTTAATTCTGGTTGGTATGTCAATAATTGTGCCGTCGCTGATGGCAATATTAATTCGTTAACTGATTCTTCATAACTTACATTATTAGCTGCTCTGTAATATGTTGGATTTATCCAGCCTGATGCTGGATTAGAAAATCTAGAAAGTATTGGTATTACACAAATTTGTTGTAGGCTTTCTTCGGTGAGCGTCTTTGCGTATTCTTTTAATGCTGCGGTGTTTATCCTAGTTCCTCCGGACATTGTTATGGGCATTCGTCCTGCTGCTCCAAACTGTGCTCCTCCTTGGAATATTAGGTATTTTCCAGATCTCCAATAACCAGAATTATAGTTTACACAACCTCCAATGAAGTAAAGTATTCCTTCTTCATTTGATGTAATTACTATGCCTTGTCTGATAATATCAACAAGTGATTTTGTACTACTTGAGATTGTTTCTGGAATTATTATTGCAGGATACAACCAAAATTTGTTTCCTGAGTACGCTTCACTATTTCCTTGTACTTGACATTTTACGTCTTCTTGAGTTAATGTTGGAGCCTTATTCATTAAGGCAATTTTAGGGTATTGCTCCAATTCTTCGGCAGTTATTGAGTTCTGTTGCTTTACAACAAAGTAATTGTAGATATTATATTCATAGTCTGCAGATTGTTCCGCAATAACTTCCAATTGTTGTTGTGACATAAATATTATGCAGAACTTGGATTTAAAAGCATTTTCATAATACATAGTATTTAGAAACTTATTATAATGGAATAAAATAGGATGATAAAATTAAAATTCCTCACTTAATGACGATAAAGGCATTAACTATGGGAGTATGAAAGATAATGTCACTTCCTTATTTGCGGATGGGGAAAGAGAAGTTTATAAGATACTTAATTTAGTATTGTCTTCTTTAGGTATTTTATAATTATCTTTAGGACCTTTAGTATATTCTTCTAACGAGTAAGAAAATTAATAAAAGCCTCAATAGTTAAAGAGATCTAGCTTTGATAGAGGGCTTATGCTAGTTAACATGAGTCTTTCACCCTTATTCTATATACTCCATTGAATTAAATCAATTCCATGAATCTAATGTTAGTACTATATTATTGCCATAAAACTATTTGCAACATTTACAAGATAGCTGGATAAATATAACGATAGATGAAAGCGCCGGGGACGGGATTTGAACCCGTGCAGGGTTTCCCCCACTGGCTGACCGGTTAACTCTCCAGGCCAGCCCCTTGGTCCGCTCGGGCACCCCGGCAAGTATAAAATTAGATAAAAAACTTAAAAGATTTGCACTAATAAGCGAAGGGAAAATCGTCTAAATTAATTCTATTTCAATATATACGTCTTCTGGAACTCTTACTCTCATTAATTGCCTCATTACCCTTTCATCAGCAGCAATGTCTATTACTCTTTTATGAATGCTCATCTCCCACTTTTCCCATTTCTTCCTTCCTTCCCCGTGCGGTAATTTCATTACGGGAACTTCTAGTCTTTTAGTAGGCAAGGGCACTGGTCCTCTCATACTAATTCCGGTCTTATCAACTATAGCCTTTATTTGTGTTACAACGTAATTTAGATCTTTAACGTTTGTGCTCCATAATCTTATTCTTGCTTTAGTAGGCATAAAAAACACCAAAAAGAGTTTACTTAATCTCTACCTTCATCGGTTTAATGTCAGTTATAACTCCTACTCCTACAGTTTTACCCATATCTCTTATTGCAAATCTACCTAACGCTGGGAAGTCGGAGAACTTTTCTACACATAGAGGCTTAATTGGTTTGAACTTCACTATTGCCGAATCTCCTTGCTTTAAGAATTGTGGATGATCTTCTACTACTTTACCAGTCTTTGGATCCAGCTTTTGTACTAACTCTGTAATTTTACAAGCAACGCTAGCAGTGTGAACGTGAAGAACTGGCGTATAACCTACTGCTATAGCTGTTGGATGCCAGACTACGATTATTCTAGCTGTAAATTCGTCGGCAACTGTTGGTGGATTATCTAGATGACCTGCAACGTCTCCTCTCTTTATATCCTTCTTTTCTACACCTCTAACGTTAAAACCAATGTTATCTCCTGGCTCTGCTTTTTCTAATCTTGTATAGTGGGTCTCTATAGACCTTACTTCTCCTTTCTTTCCTACTGGCATGAATACTACTATATCGTTAACTTTTAACACTCCACTCTCCACTTTGCCAACTGGTACTGTTCCTACTCCAGATTTGGAGTAGACGTCCTGTATTGGTATTCTTAAAGGCTTATCAATAGGCTTCTTTGGAACTTCAAACATATCTAACGCTTCTTCTAATGTTGGTCCATTATACCATGGCATGTGCTCAGATCTATGAGTTACATTCTCTCCTGTAGGAGATACTACTGGAACGAAGGGAATTTTGCTAACATCGTATCCGAAGGCTTTCATGAATTTTGATACTGTATCTTTAACTTCATTATATCTCTTTTCGCTATAGGGCGGCTCGGTCAAATCCATCTTAGTTACTGCTACTACTACTTGGTTTATTCCCATAGTCTTAGCTAATATTATATGCTCTCTGGTTTGACCTTCTTCGCTCATTCCTGCTTCAAATTCTCCTTTCTTAGCAGAAACTGCTATTATTGCTGCATCAGCTTGGCTAGCTCCAGTTATCATGTTCTTTATGAAGTCTCTATGCCCTGGTGCATCAATAATTGTGAAGAAGTATTTCTTAGTCTCAAATTTCATAAAGGTTAAGCTTATTGTTACTCCTCTTTCTCTTTCTTCCTTTAATCTATCAAGTAGAAATGCGTATTTTTCTGACTCTTTTCCTAACTTCTTTGCTGCTTCTTCTGCTTCCTTAATTGTCTTTTCATCTAAAAATCCTCTATCCATTAATAGTCTTCCTACTAATGTACTCTTACCGTGATCTACGTGTCCTATTACTATTAAATTCAAGTGAGGCTTCTGAGGCGCAGACATTTATTCTTCACTCCTCACGCATTCTATTACATTCTTCATTAAAAAATTAGCTTATCTTGAGCTTAGGGCAATTCTCTCAATTTCTTCTTTCTTTCTTATAGCATAACTTTTTGGATCGTTAGATGAAGCCGCTATTATTTCTTCAGCCAATGCTTCGTCTATAGGCTTAGGATTATTAAATGACGCAGTTCTAGCACCTTCTACTAGGTATCTTAGTGCTAGATCAACTCTTCTTTGAGGAGCAACATCTACAGCAACATAATAAACTATACCTCCATACATTATTCTAGTTACTTCTTCCCTAGGTGCTGAATTCTCTATTGCTCTAACTAAAATCTGGATAGGATTCTGACCAGTTCTTGCTGCGATTATCTCAAACGCTGCTCTAACTATATTATACGCTAAAAATTTTTTGCCCTTGTTTCTTCCTGGTCTCATCAACTGGTTTATCAACCTTTCTACTATGGGTACTCTAGACTTACCGAATCTTCTATGCTCGTGTCTTCCACCAGTATGGGGTAAATATACTGGCATTAATGATATGTATTTCTTTAAGCTTGGATCCCTTATTTCAACTTTTGTATCCCATTTTCCAAATATTCTAATATCTAGCTTGCTTAATTCGTAATCGCTCATGCTATGAATGTTATGATAAGTGGAATATATAACTATCTGTTAATGAAGGGTTTAATATGTTGTAAGTCATATTTATTTTTGATAATGAAAGAGGAAGAAGATTACATAAAAGTAAATAGAGTTGATGCATTTGTTTATCCACTAGATGGTCTGCCCGTAATGGTTTGTTATCTAGAAGATGGTAGGGAATTTAATTTATTTTATGTGCCAATAGAAATTGTTATAGCAATAAATAAAATAAAAAAACAGTATGAAGAGGATAGTATATTAGGCGATAAGAGAGAAACAATTTTCGATATACTGTCCTTCATACCAGAAGTTACGGAAGAAATAAGCAAACATATTAACAAAGTAACTATTGACGATATTTCTGGATCAGTTTATATAGCAACTATAGAGCTAAAATTTGATGGTGTTATAATTCAGAAAAGAATGATACCAAGTCATGCTATATACTTAGCATTAATTTCTAACAAACCAATATATGTCAAGAAAAGCTTAGTAGATGAACAGGAAAAAGAAAGGAAGAAAGGTGGAGGAGAAGAGGAAGAGAAGAAATAATTACCTAACTGGTTTTTGTTTCTTTCCTTTATATAATGCGTCTAAAGATACTCCATTAACCATAATAACTTTATATCTAACTCCCGGTAGGTCACCCATTGATCTACCTAATGTACCTCCTATGCCTGCTATTACTACCTCATCGTGCTCATCGATAAAGTTAACTCCACCGTCTCCTGGAACGAAAGCAGTAACTACTCTACCGTTCTTAACTAACTGAACTCTAACACATTTCCTTACTGCAGAATTAGGCTGCCTCGATTCTATACCTACTTTTTCTAGCACTATTCCTCTAGCCATTGGAGCTCCTTCTAATGGGTCAAATCTCTTCTTTAATTGCAACATCCTAGCTTTAAATGACCTTTGGCTCCACCTAAACTTTAATCTCTTCAGTTTAAGTTTTCTTGCTGCATATAAACCTTTAGGTGATTTTCCCGACATTTACAACCCTCAGACAATAACTACTGAGTCTATATCCATATATCTTTTTAAAATTAATTTTGCTCTAACAACGTTCTTTCCGCTTTTACCTATAGCAATACCTTTATCTTGTGGATCTACTGTTATATAGACAGTCTTTTTACTATCATTATCTATAACTTTTACACTTCTTACTCTTGCTGGCGACATTAAGTTCTTTACCATATCTTCTAGGTTATCACTATACGCAACTATTTCTATGTCCTTTCCCAAAACTTTCTTTAGCTTCTTTACGTTCATACCATTTTTTCCTATGGCTAAACCCATAAAATGAGGATCAACTAAGAAAATTATCCTATTATTTTCTTCATCTACAACACAATCCTTAGCAGTAACTTTAGTTACTTCTTGAAATAAAGACATATATCTTATTTCGTCCTGAGTTAGCTTGATCTCTGGCAATTATACTACACCTCATGAGACTGGCTTTGCAAGTTGTAGAATCTTTGAGTCACCTTCATTTTCTACACCAATTGTTGATACCATAAAAGGTTTTCCAGCTAATGTTCCTAATTCCCATCCACTGCCAGGATACTCATAAATTGGTACTCCAGATATCTTAGAATAATATAGAATATCTGCCTTTAAATCAGTTCTTAAGGTAGATGCTATTATCACTGCCTTAATTTTGCCTAATTTTAAGCTTTTTATTGTTCTTCTTGCCCCAAATATTACCTTTCCTGTTTTTAAAAGTGTTTTTAATTCTGATTCGAATGATATTTGTTGAGACATTTTATCACCTCGCTCCAGGCTTCATGAGAAGCTCAACCATTCCAGTTCCAAGTTTAATAGGTTGCCCAATAATAATATTTTCTACTACTCCTCTAAACTCTTCCACGTCACCTCTTGCTGCAGCGTCTAATAAATGTTTAACTGTTACTTCAAAGGCGGCTTTTGCAAATACACTAGTTTTTTCTCCAGTTACACCATGTCTTCCAATTTGCCTAACTTCTCCAGTTCTAGTCATTATGTCGGCAACGAGCTCAACGTGCCTTATATCTACGTCTAAACCTTGCTCGTCTAACACTTTCTTAATTTCTCTAGTTATTAATTCTCTTGCGGCTTCAATTCCTAATACGTTTTCTACTTCATGAAGATTATTAGTTTCTATCCTACTTACATCTACTCCTTTAATTCCTAATACTCCTTCTAAGTTAGATCCATCTGTTATAATCACGTATTCATCCCCTCTTTTTTGTACTATTGCTCTTTTTATTCCTTTAATGCCTTTAATTTTAGTATTAAGTATCTTTTCTCTTGCTTTAAATAATCCGGTTATACTATCCATATTCTGGAAAGTAACTGTAATTGTTAATTCATCTGGCCTATCAATCGTAAAATCTCCTAGTTTTAGTTTTCTAATCACTTTTTCAACTTCGTCTGGCTCAATTCCTTTATCCTTTAGCATTTTCTCATCAAGATGAATTATAAGAGCCATAGATGCCATATCTATGCTAGTTGAATCTACTACGTTCTCTATTTTTGTATATTCTATTTTCCTAGCTATAGAAATTGCCTTTTCCCTATCTGTTTTATATTCGTCTGTAAGATAGATAGTCATCATTGGTGTAGAAGGAACCTTTCTTGCGTCTACTATTTCTATTAATCTTGGCAAACCTAAAGTTACGTTTAACTCTCTAACTCCAGCAAAGTGGAAGGTTCTTAAAGTCATCTGAGTACCTGGCTCCCCAATTGATTGGGCAGCAACTACACCCGCTGCTTCTCCAGGATTTATTAGCGATACATCGTAATCTTTTAATGTTAAATTGATTATTTTATCAATCTCCTCCTTAGTTATATTTGCTGGATACGAGACTATTGCATCTCTTAACTTCTGAATAACACTATCTGGAATTTTACCACTTAATGAAGATAATTTTTCTTCCAAATATTTTTTATCTTCTTCATTAATCATAAATTCTCACCTCTTCCAACCTACAACCCTTTCTAGAATTCTATTCACATCAACGGTTTTACCATGAGAGCTATACATTGGATGTACACCGTCTCCTCCATATAAAGTTTGTATTACCTCGCCATATAAAGTTCTTACTGTGCCATCATATTCTACTCTTAAATCTGATAATGCGTTTATTAATCTTCTTTGCATGTAACCGCTTTGTGAAGTCCTTACTGCAGTGTCTACTAAACCTTCTCTACCTGCAGCCGCGTGGAAGAATAATTCTATAGGATTTAATCCGCTTCTAAATGATGAGTATATGAAACCTCTAGCTTCTGCAGATATATCATCGCGTTTAAAGTGAGGCAAAGCTCTCTTATAATAACCTCTAGAAATTCTCTCACCTCTTACCGATTGTTGTCCTAGCATCGCTGCCATTTGAGTAATATTTAGGACGCTACCTCTGGCACCAGTTCTTGCCATAATATACACATTATTAAATGGATCTAGGTCTGCCGCTGCAATCTCACCAGCATCATTTCTTAATTTGTCTAATGTGTCTAGGATATAGCTCTCCAAACTTTCCTCTAAAGTTCTACCAGGTATTTGCTCTAGTTCTCCTTTTTCATACTTCTCAATGAGTTCTTGAACTTGTTTATCTGCTTGCTTTGCTTTTTCAGCTATTTTAGCCATAGCTTCTTGCGAAATAGTTACGTCATTGATACTCATCGTAAGTCCATGAATTTCTATATACCTTATAAATACCTTGAATATGTTATCCATCAACCACAATCCATAATCCTCTGGATATTCTCTAATTAACCAATGAAGTATGCTTTCTGGCTGCTGGTTTCCTAAAGCTTTCTTATCGAATACTCCTTCTAATAACTTTCCGTTCTTAATAACTATGTAAGAATCGTGCGGACAATCTTCATCTGTGCATAATCTAGGACCACTTGCTATATTAGCTTGGCCGTGATAATTAAAGTCCTCCGGTAGGAATAGACTTACTACTTGTTTCCCTGTGTATAATCTTTTTGGTGCTAATATTGCAGGCTCTCCAATATCCTTAGATATGTTTGCTACCCCAAGTATAGTTTGTACTTCATCCTCTGTTAAAAGCGTAGTTTTTACAGTAAGTAAATAAGCACCGCTAATATAATCTTGGGCAGAACCCATTATTGGACCTCCATATCTAGGAGTTAGAATATTCTTATGCACCAGCATTAATTCCTTAGCTTCTGCAATAGCTTCTTCTGACTGCGGCACATGTAAGTTCATTTCATCTCCATCAAAGTCTGCGTTATATGGTGGACATACAAGCAAGTTTAATCTGAAAGTTCTGCCTGGCAATACTCTAACTTTGTGAGCCATCATGGAAATTCTATGTAAAGATGGTTGTCTATTAAATATCACAATATCGCCGTCTATTAGATGTCTTTCTACTATAAAACCAGGAGCTAATGTTGACGCAAACTCCTTTCTATCTTTTACATAACGTAAATCAATTCTTCTGCCGTCTGGTTTTATAACGTAGTTAGCTCCAGGCCACTTGTCTGGACCGTTTAGCACGTATTCCCTCATTCTTTCAATGTTCCATTTTGTAACTCTCTCTGGAACTGTAAGTATTTTTGCAATATCTATGGGAACTCCTACTTCATCAATACTTATGTTAGGATCAGGAGATATAACAGTTCTTGATGAAAAGTCAACTCTTTTACCAGATAAATTACCTCTAAATCTACCTTCTTTACCTTTTAATCTTTGTGCTAGAGTTCTTAATGGTCTACCTGATCTATGTTTTGATGTAGGTAAGCCTGGAATTTCATTATCAAAATACGTTGCAACGTGGTATTGTAATAGGTCCCATAGATCTTCTACTATTAATTGTGGGGCTCCTGCATCTATGCTTTCCTTTAATCTTTCATTAATTCTAACTATATCCACAAGTTTGTGAGTTAAATCATCTTCAGCTCTAATTCCATTTTCTATCATAATTGACGGCCTTATTGTAATAGGCGGTACTGGTAGGACAGTTAGTATCATCCATTCTGGCCTGCTAGTTTTAGGATCATATCCTAATAATTCTACGTCATCGTCAGGTATTCTTTCAAGCCTATCCCTTATATCTACTGGAGTTAACCTAACTACACCTTCTTTTCTCTCTTCGTAGAAATTGTATGGTTTTTCAAGCTTTATCTTTAATTGCTTTTCTCCACAATGGGGGCAAACTGGGGCTTTCATTGAAGATTTCTTTATATGCTCAACAAGTCTTTTAGCAGCTGAAGGCCATCTCTTATTTATGGCATGATAAATTCTTCTATACCTTTCTAATTCTTGATCCTCTAATTTTATTCTACCGCATCTCCTGCAAGTTGCACGAAGTAAATCGTATATATGTTTAACAAATCCTACATGTATAACTGGCTTTACTAGCTCAATATGACCAAAATGTCCAGGACAATTGCCCATCATATTTCCACATGTAGGGCAACGTTGGCCGGGTTCAATTACACCTAACCTTGGATCCATAACACTGCCTTCTATTGGAGTACCGTCTTCATCATAAACCTCGGAGGTAATTATAGCAGTTACTGACATCTTCCTTATTTCGTCTGGAGATAATATGCCGAATTTTACTCCTTTTATTATTTTTTCACTCATTATTATCACCTTTTAAAGAAACTTTATCACCAAGAATTAACCTAGGTGAAATAACCATGCTCATCAGCTCTTGGAGTAATAATTTGAATGCGTAGGATATGGTAACTGGGTATAAATTAGCTTTATCACCGTGAATTGGACATACATACTTATTCTTATTCTTATCATACCAGCCTATGTAACCGCATTGTTCGCAAACATAAACAGTAGTTTTATCAGAGTTATCAAGTAATCTATCTTTTATAACCATTGCAGCCCCATAACCTATCAAACAATCTCTTTCCATTTCTCCAAATCTTAATCCTCCTTCTCTAGCTCTGCCTTCTGTAGGCTGTCTAGTTAAAATTTGGATAGGCCCTCTAGCTCTACCGTGCATTTTATCCGCAACCATATGATGCAATTTCTGGTAATAAACTACTCCATATAATATCCTTCCTTTTACCTTTTGTCCAGTTCTGCCATCATATACAACTTCTGTACCGTCTGGTAAGAATCCAAAATCTAGAAGCTTCTTTTGTAATTCCTCTATTGGCGTATTATAGAATGGAGTTGCATCTACTGTTTTACCAGATAATGCAGCGTATTTTCCAGCCAATGCTTCCATTATTTGACCTAGTGTCATTCTAGATGGTAATGAGTGAGGATTAAGTATAATGTCTGGTACAATACCTTTAACTGTATAAGGCATATCAGCTTGTGGTATTAGCATACCTATTACTCCTTTCTGTCCATGTCTAGTCGCAAACTTATCTCCTAATTCTGGTATTCTTAAATCTCTAACTCTAACTTTTACTAGTTTATTTCCTTCAGAAGTTTCCGTGATTAACACTAAGTCTACAATGCCTTTTTCTCCATGTCTGGTTATTACTGAAGTATCCCTCTTTGCTTGCTCTGGCGATAACTCTTTAAATTCTTGTAGAAACCTTGGTGGGCTAACTTTTCCTATTAATACATCTCCTCCTTTTACTTCGACTTCTGGAGGAACT
This sequence comes from Acidianus infernus, assembly GCF_009729545.1. Taxonomy (NCBI): domain Archaea; kingdom Thermoproteati; phylum Thermoproteota; class Thermoprotei; order Sulfolobales; family Sulfolobaceae; genus Acidianus; species Acidianus infernus. The sequence goes on along the minus strand of NZ_WFIY01000004.1, from coordinate 740,888 downwards.
ATTCCGTTCTCATCTAACGACTTATAATACTCACTACCTTTGTATCCTCTAACTCCTGGTTCTGGTAATTGTATTTTATCTTCTTGACCTCCAGGATACTTAATTTCTTCCGCTGAGTACAATCTAAAGAACGTTGATCTGAACATTCCTCTTTCTACCGAGGATTTATTCATGATAATTGCATCTTCCATGTTATAGCCAGTAAACGACATTATTGCTAGTATTGCGTTCTCTCCAGCAGGTCTATTATTGTACCCAATTATATCTAGCGCTCTTGTTTGCACTAATGGTTTTTGAGGATAGTGCAAGAAATGAGCTCTACTATCAGTTCTTAACTGGTAATTAGAAGCATAAAGACCTAAAGCTTGTTTAGCCATTGCAGACTGGTAAGTATTCCTTGGGGACTGATTATGTTCTGGATACGGGATTATAGATGCAGTAATTCCAAGTATGGCTGGCGTCCATATTTCTAAGTGAGTGTGTTCTGGAGTAACTTTACTTGGCTCTAATGCGATATATGCATTCTCTTCTTCTTCTGCATCTAAAAATTCTATTTTACCTTCCTTAACTAGAGTATCAAATGTAATTTCTCCTTTCTTTAGTCTTTGAATATCCTCTTCTGTAACTAATGGCTTACCATCCTTTACTACAATTAATGGTCTCCTAACTCTTCCGCTATCTGAATTAACATAAACTTCATCATAAGTATCTGTAACTATATGAGCTACATTTATCTCATCGCTAATTTCTCCAGCTCTTCTTTTCTCTCTTATTTTATTAGCTAATTCTTCACCATTAGGATAATAACCTACTAATCTTCCATTTAATATTACCTTGCTCCAATTAGTGTAAGAAGAGGGATCTTCTCCTTCATCGATTTTCCTTATTAATTCTTCTAGTGGAATTACTCCTAAGTCGTAAAGCATCTTTTCAACTATCTTATCATTTATTCCTACGGATATTTGGGCGAGCAAAGCTAAGTTCTTAACCAGACCGCTGTTTGGACCTTCTGGAGTTTCAAATGGACACATTCTACCCCATTGTGTACCGTGCAAATCTCTAGCTTCAAAATTGGGCTGACCTCTAGCTAGAGATGAAATGACTCTCCTTAAATGGCTTAACATTGATAACCAATTAGTTCTATCTAAAAGCTGGCTTACGCCAGTTCTGCCTCCCACCCAGTTTCCAGTAGCCATTGCATGCCTTATTCTTTCTGTTATAATATCTGGTCTAACTAGTGCATTAAGAGTTAGTCTTCTTCCTCTTACCTTAGACTTTTCTAATTGATAAACTAGATCTTTTACAAATGCTTTAAACGCTACTCTAAATAAGCTAGAAAATAGATCACCTGCAAGTTTGAGTCTCTTGTTAGCATAATGATCTTTATCGTCTGGTTCTCTTCTACCTAACTGTAATTCAATTAGTTTTGAAACAGCATAACCTAAATAATACGCTTTCTTTTTTCTATCTGCAGGAGTAAGTCCTAAATGAGGTAAGAAATACTTATCTAAAACTTGCTCAGCTCTTTCTATTCTATTTTCTCTTTTTTGACCTATGGCAACTCTATTTCCAATAAAGTCTAATGCGTCTTCTTGCGTGGTAATAGATGATGCTTGCTCTAAAGATGGTAATAGCTCGTTTTGTATTTCTTCGTCAAAGGAAACCGCAAAGGTTATATCTCTATCTGTTTCTAATCCTAACGCTCTCATTAATATTGCAAATGGAATTCTTCCAGGAACTGCTGGGAATGAAACGTGAATTGTGGAGTCTCTTAATCTTTCTATAGTTATTGGAACTCTATATCCTGCGGTACTAGATATTATTTTTGCTGTATGAGTGACATTTGAACCGCTCTTTCCTTCATCTACTAGGACTCTATTAGTAGCTAGGTCTTCTTGTGTTACTATCACTTTTTCTGTTCCATTTATTATGAAATACCCTCCAGGGTCTTTAGGATCTTCACCTATTTCTACCAGTTTTTCTGCAGGCAAGTCGGCTGTAGGGTCTGCTACTGATTTAAGCATTATAGGTAAGTCGCCTATGTAGACTTCTGTAGGTTCTCCTTCAATATTGTTCTCAACAGGAATCATTGTTAGATATATTGGTGCTGCGTACGTTAAGTTCCTAAGTCTTGCTTCCATCGGAGTTATTTCTCTATCTCCTCTATCTGCCTCCCTTACTCTTGGTTTACCTACTCTTATCTTACCAAGTTTAATCTTTAATCCCGGAATTTCAGTCTCAATCTCTCCTTGCTCGTCAATTATCTCTTGAAGCTTGTTTTTTATAAAATCGTTAAATGAATCTAAATGCTGTCTTACTAATCCCCTAGATTTGAAATAGGATTCTACTATTGCCCACCTATCATCTACTGAAAGCATCATTTCACCCACTTATTACATACCTATAAATAACTGTCTCTCCAACAGTTTGGCTTTTCCTAGTAATTTTTATGATATCTCCTGGCTTAGCTCCAATGGCTTTTACTACAGGATCTGATGCTTTAATCCAAGGTAATTGCTCTGGACTAACACCAAGAGCTTTTAGCACTTTATACGCCTCTTCTATTGAAAGTACTTCATGTTTTGGAACTAAAGAATGAACCCTAGGGTCTATTTTCTTATTAGAAGATGAACGCATGAACTACACCTTTGATAGATAAAAAGGCTTTCTGTAATGTAATATATAAGGTTTAAGTTAATGAAGCAAGTAGCTTTCTAGCGTTCTCTATCATCTGTCTTGCATTATTATATATTTCTTCATAGCTTAGATTAACTCTAGCTATTCCTTGTTGTACAGCTTTGATCCCTACCGCAGCTGCAACTCTTGGATAAACTTCCCACTCTGTCATTTTAGGTATAATATAATCCTCTGAAAGACCTTTTTCTCGAGCAAAGGCAGAAAGTTCCCTAGCTGCAGCTATTACCATATCGTCAGTTATAGTCTTAGCTCTAACGTCTAAAGCTCCTCTGAAAACTGCTGGAAATATTAACGAATTATTAATTTGATTGGGCAAATCGCTCCTCCCAGTTCCAACAATCCTTGCACCTGCTTTCTTTGCTTCGTCTGGCCATATTTCAGGTATAGGATTTGCTAAAGCGAATACAATAGCATCTTTATTCATTTTAGAAATTAATTTTGGATCAATAGTATGAGGTCCAGGCTTTGAAGCCGCTATCAACACGTCTGCACCTTCAAATGCCTTTTCCACTGTTGTAACATTATCCTTATTTGATTCTTTAAGTAGCTCGTACTTCCATGGATTAGTATTCTTTATTTCTTCCTCATCTTCTCTTCCTCTATATAATGGTCCTTTAGTATCAATAAGAACCATATTAGAATAAGGTATTCCGTACGATTTCAATAAACGTGCAGTGGCAATATTTGCTGCTCCTACTCCATAAAATACTATCTTAATTTTAGTAGGAGACTTGCCTACAATCTCTAACGCTGAAATAAGTCCAGCTAAAGTAGCTCCAGCAGTACCTTGTTGATCATCATGCCATACTGGAATATGAAGTTCTTCTCTTAACTTATCTAATATGTAAAAACATTTGGGAGATTCTATATCTTCTAAGTTTATCCCTCCAAATGCAGGTTCCAAAATTTTTACAGTCTCTATAATTTTATCTGGATCTTTAGTACCTATAGGTAATGGTATAGCATCAACACCGCCAAGATATTTAAATAATAATGCTTTACCTTCCATTACTGGCATAGCTGCCTCAGGGCCTATATTTCCTAATCCTAAAACTCTAGTACCATCTGTAACTACTGCTATTGAATTCCATCTATAAGTATATTGAAATGATAAGTCAGGATTTTTACTTATTTCTTTGGAAACTGCAGCAACTCCAGGAGTGTACAAAACCGCAAAATCTTCTAATGATCTTATAGGCACTTTAGGCAATATCTGAATTTTACCTTTATATTTAGACGAAACTTCAATCGCTAACTTATCATAATCCAAACTTACAACCCATTATATCAAGAGAATGTGAGCTTAAAAATAATAACATAAAATTAAAGTAATCTATGTCACGGTGATAAATTTGCCTAAATTAAGGCAGCCAATAGTAGTTGTTCTAGGGCACGTTGATCATGGAAAAACAACTTTGTTAGATAAAATAAGAGGTACTGCGATGGTTAAAAAAGAGCCTGGAGAAATGACGCAAGAAGTTGGAGCTAGCTTTGTCCCTACATCAGTAATATCAAAAATAGCAGAACCATTAAAGAATATTATACCTATAAAGCTAGAAATTCCTGGTCTACTTTTTATAGATACTCCAGGGCATGAATTATTCTCTAATCTTAGAAGAAGAGGTGGTAGCGTTGCGGATATAGCAATTTTAGTAGTAGATATTATGGAAGGATTTCAAAAACAAACTTATGAATCAATAGAGATTTTAAAAGAGAAAAAAGTTCCATTTTTAGTAGCGGCAAATAAGATAGACCGTATACCGGGCTGGAAACCTAATGAAAATGAACCGTTTCTTTTTAGTTTACAAAAGCAAAGCCCTGTAGTTCAGAAAAAATTAGATGAACTTATTTACAACCTTGTAATACAATTGGCATCAGAGAATTTTAATGCTGATAGATTTGATAGGATTAGAGATTTCACAAAATATGTAGCAATTGTTCCAGTTTCTGGAAAAACCGGAGAAGGAATACCAGAATTATTAGCAATACTAGCCGGCTTAACACAACGTTACATGCAAGGTAAATTAAAGTTCGTAGAAGGACCAGCCAAAGGTGTAGTTTTAGAAGTTAAGGAAGATCCTGGTATAGGACATACTATAGATGTAATTATTTATGATGGAATTTTACATAAGAATGATACCATAGTTGTTGGAGGGCTGAATGGAATTATTGTAACTAAGGTGAGGGGAATATTACTTCCTGCACCATTACAAGATATGAGACTTGCAAAAACCGGCTATAGATCTGTAGATGAAGTACCTGCTGCAGCTGGTGTTAAAATTTCGGCTCCAAATCTAGAGGAAGCATTAGCTGGATCTCCGCTATATGTTGCTGAAAATGAAAGCAAAATAGACGAATATAAGAAACTTATTGAGGAGGAATTATCAAAAATAAGATTCGCTAAAGATGTAAAAGGAATAGTAGTAAAAGCTGATAGCTTAGGAGTATTAGAATCCATTGTTACAGCACTAGAGAAAAGAGGAATACCAGTAAGGCTTGCGGATATTGGACCTATAACTAAAAGAGATATAGTGGAAGCGGAGTTAGCAGGGAAAGAAGAGGAAGAATATGGTATAATAGCCGCATTTAGAGTTAAACCTATAGGAAATCTTGATACTTCAAAGGTTAAGATAATTTACAATGATATAATATATCAATTAATAGATGAAGTAGAAAAATACATTAATGATGTAAGAGAAAGGAAGAAAAGGAGAACGTATGATAGTTTAATTCTACCAGGTAAAATAAAGATTTTACCAGGTTTCGTGTTTAGAAGAAGCGATCCGGCGATAGTTGGAGTTGAAGTAGAGGGAGGAGTAATAAAACCTAAATTCCCGTTAATAAAGGATGACGGTAGAAAAGTTGGCGAAATACTACAAATCCAAGATAATAAAAAATCTTTAGATAAAGCTACAAAAGGTATGGAAGTTGCTATTTCAATAAAGGGAAATGTAATGGTTGGAAGGCAAATAAATGAAGGAGATGTACTTTATACTGATGTACCTAAAGAAGATTTAGAAATTCTAGTTAATAATTATAAAGATACAATAACTGACGACATGAAAGAGGTAATACAAGAAATTATTAAGATAAAAAGAGTGGAAGATCCTTTATACGGTTTGGGTATTAAGCTGTAACTCCGTTTCCTCGAAAAATAGAGACATTTCTTTCTTAGCTTTCTCTGGAGAATCCGATGCATGTATTACGTTTTCTGCTTTACTTAACGCATAATCTCCCCTAATAGTTCCAGGAAGAGCTTCTTTAGGATCAGTAGCTCCTATCATTTTCCTTATAACGCTTACAGCTTCGTCTCCTTCTATTACCATACATACCACTGGACCAGAAGTTATATAAGAAATCAAATCCTCGAAGAAAGACTTGCCTTTATGTTCTTCATACAATTTTTCCGCAGTTTCTCTAGAAATTCTTACCATCTTCATTGCTATAATATTAAGCCCTCTCTTTTCAAACCTAGAAATTATCTCTCCTATTAATCTTCTTTTTACTCCATCAGGTTTTATCATTACAAATTCTAATTGACTTACCATTACCTAACCCTCATATACGAGGTCGTCCACTTTAGCTTTCTCGGATCTTTATGATATTTTAGCATATATTTTCTACATTTACTAGAACAGAACCATAAAATTGTACCATCATTCATGACATACATTAACCCTGTTCCTGGCCTTATCTCTTTTCCACAAAAACTGCACTTGTGAGTTACTGGAGGCATTTTTACCCACTTAAATTTTTGAGTGAAGTATTTAAGTGAATTGCTTAAGTTATTATACTGATTGGATATGAGTGAGAAAAAAGCTGAAACGTCACCCATAATAGAAGAGTTTGGATTCCCTGCAGAAGTTATACAAATATTGGATAGAACTGGAGTAACTGGAGAAGTAACACAAGTTAGAGTTAGAGTTTTAGAAGGTAGAGATAAGGGAAGAATATTAACAAGAAATATAAAGGGACCAGTAAGATTAGGAGATATAGTAATTCTTAGAGAGACAGAAAGAGAAGCAAGAAAGTTAACCACAAAGAGGTAAATTCATGCCTCTATTTTTATTATCATCCCCCCTTTCTTTACATATATTAACACAAATAAGAAATAAAGATACAGATCAAATTAATTTCAGAAAAGGATTAGTAAGATTAGGAAGGTTAATAGGTTATGAAATAGCTAACACAATGGATTACGAAATAATAGAAGTAGAAACTCCGCTAGGAGTAAAAACTAAAGGAGTTAGAATTTACGATTTAGAAAACGTGATTATTATAAATATACTAAGAGCGGCAACTCCACTAGTTGAGGGATTACTTAAAGCCTTTCCTGCCGCTAGGCAAGGCGTAGTGACCGCAAGAAGGAAAGAATTTGAAGGAAAAGAACCACCTAAGGAAATGGAAGTAGAAATTTTCTATGAAAAAATTCCAAAAATAAGGAAAGGTATAGATAATGTGATAATAAGTGATCCAATGGTAGCTACTTCAAGTACAATGCTAAAAGTTCTGGAAAAAGTTGCAAAAGAAGAACCTAAAAGAATTTATATTGCTTCAGTAATAGCGTCCGAGTACGGAGTTAAAAGAATTCTAGAATTATATCCACAAGTATACTTTTTCACAATATCGATAGATCCTGAACTGAATAATAAAGGTTACATAGTTCCAGGGTTAGGAGATGCAGGAGACAGATCTTTCGGATGAAAAATTATTGGAAATTGCTAAAAATGCCGCAAGAAACTCTTATGCTCCATATTCGAATATACATGTTGGTGCCGTGATAGTTACTGATGACGGCAAAACGTTCACTGGAACTAATATAGAGAATTCATCGTACGGTCTATCAATATGTGCAGAAAGAGTTGCAGTTTTTAATGCAGTCAGTAATGGATATAGGAAATTTAAAAAGATCGCAGTAATAACCTCTGACGGAAAAGGCATAATGCCTTGTGGAGCTTGTAGACAAGTCTTAGCAGAATTCTCTGAAAATATGGAAGTTATAACGCTTGATAAGGATGGTAACGTGATAAGATTTAAGTTAAATGATTTATTACCGCATGCATTTAGGTTATAGAGTGATAAAAATGCCAAAGATAGGTCTGGAAGTTCACATTCATTTGAATTCATTAAAAACTAAATTATTTTGCTCTTGCCCTACAGATTATGTAGGAAAAGAACCAAACACTGTAGTTTGTCCAGTTTGCTTAGGTTTACCTGGTGCAATACCGGTATTGAATGAAGAGGCACTCAAAAAAGCAGTAATGGTAGCAATAGCTCTTAATTGCGAAATAGCGCCGTATTTGATATTCAGTAGAAAACATTATTTTTATCCTGATATGGCAAAAAATTATCAGATTTCCCAATATGATGGCCCAGGTAGTATGGCAATAGCTAAAGCTGGATATCTCAATATAGGTAATAAAAAAATAAGAATAAGGAGGATAAACATAGAAGAAGATCCCGCAAAATCAATTTATCCTTCTGGATCAATGCTGACTAGTAAATATACGCTCCTGGATTATAATAGATCTGGAATTGGATTACTAGAAATAGTAACAGAACCCGATATTGAACAGCCTAAAGAAGCTAGAGAATTTCTAAATAAATTAAGATCAATATTGGAGCACTTAGATGTATGTAATTGCGAAATTGAAGGTTCCATGAGAGCCGACGTTAACGTTTCGGTTGAGGGAGGTGAAAGAGTAGAAGTAAAGAACGTTGGATCTATTAGAGATGTGGAAGATGCGATAAAATACGAAGTCGCGAGACAAAAAGCGGCCATTGCGCAAGGATTAAAGGTAACTAGAGAAACTAGACACTGGGATGCAGAAAGGAAAGTTACAGTTCCAATAAGGTTAAAGGAATCTGAAGAGGATTACAGATATTTTCCAGATCCAGATTTACCCCCATATCAAATAACTGAGGATTATATTAGAAAAGTAAAAGAATCTATGCCAGAGCTTCCAGATGCTAGAATAAAAAGAATGGTAGAAATGTACGGAATTACTGAATACGATGCTGAAGTTTTAGTCTCCGACAAGGCACTTGCTGACTTATTCGAGAGAACGGCGAAATTATATAACAACTATAAAAAATTGGCAAATGTTATAATAAATGATTATTTAAGATGGATAAATGATAAAAACCTAAGGGTTAGCGATTCAAAAGCTACTCCAGAAGCTTTAGCAGAACTTATGAATATGATGGATAAAGGTATAATCTCAATAAAGATCTTAAAGGAAATTTTACCTCAAATAATCCTTGAAGGTAAAAATCCAAGGGAAATAATTGAAAAAGAAAAATTAAATGTGATTAGTGATAAAGATTATTTAGAAAAAATAATCGACGAGGTATTAGAAGAAGATAAAGATGCTGCACTTGCGGCTAAAAAGGATCCTAAAGTTATAAACTATCTTGTCGGCAAGGTAATGAAGAAGACTAGAGGTAAGGCCGATCCGTATTTAACTAACCAATTACTAAAAGAAAAGCTTCAGAATATTTAATCGCGGCGTGGGTCTCTCATCATTTTTCAGCACTTAAGTTGTAGCTCATCCATGTAATATGAGTCGGGGAAGATAAAATGATTAAAGTTAGTAAGGATAAGGAAATTAGAAATCGATTATTAGCTATAGACATACTTAGAGAATTGAAAAATTCATATACATATAGAGAATTGTCTGAAATTTTTGGAATTCAAGAAACACTTATTTGTAGATACGTAAATGGAAATACTGTCCCAAGTGATGTGCAAAGTATGGAAATAATTTCAAAAGTTAAAAATAAGGAGTTTTTACTAAAATTTTTCAGAAATAAGATCAAAGTCCTTGAAGATGGATATATAGATTCCTCACAATTATTGCTTTATCCAAATTTATTAAAATTACTTTTAGAACTGTATCTTACAAAAGTATTACAACAAGATGCAGTTGACAAGATCTTTAGTATAGCTACTAACGGAGTGCCCTTCGCTACTATCGCGTCCTTAATTTTAGATAAACCACTATTAATAGCTAAAAAGCATAAAGACTCCATTAACCTAGAATATTATGAAGAAAGCCTAAAGGAAACTGATAGTGTAGTAAATAATATATATTTAAGGAAGGACTTGATAAGGAAAAACGATAGAATATTAATTGTTGATGATGTAATTAAGTCGGGTAAAACTATAAGCTCTTCTATAAAGCTTCTTCAAAAAGCAGGCGCCAGAGTAGTAGGAATATTAGTCTTGGTAGGCAATTTAGATAATATAAAGTATCTTAAAGACGAGAATATTCAAGTGATATTTAACATATGACGTTCGCGTATTTAGGAAACGGAGTATATACAATTGATAATGAAATGTATATAATAAACACGTACGAGAATAACTTTTTTATAATAGATAGTAAAGAAAATATAGGAAATTCTGAACTGATGGATATTCTAGAAATAACAAAAGGTAAAAAACCTATGTATCTTTTCTTAACTAGTTGTTGTAAATCTGTGAGTGGAGGTGCTTGGTATATTTATCAAACATTGGGAACTAGGATAATCGCTCATTATCCGGACTCCGTTAATATAAGGCACGGTGAATGTAATAATCTAACTTATACTCCTGTAAACGTATCGGTAGAGTTAAAGGGATACATAAATTATGTTGATAATATTAAAATAATTAATTCTAAAGTACCCACAAGCGGCTCAGTTATAATCAAATGGAAGGGTTTTCTTTTTGTAGGAAATAATAAAACCCTTTCACCATATGGCAATGAAGTTAAATACATATGTGGAGTTAATGGTTGTATAAAGGCGTGATAAAAATGGTTTATGAGCAGATTTGTGATTCTTGTGGAGAATTAAGGGAAGTAAAATACTGTAGTGTAAAAAAGATTAATGTTTGTTATCGTTGCTGTGTGGAATGTAAAACTCGTAATGTATGTAATATACGCGTATGGTTTAAAGGACTGCAAGTCATAAGATGAAAAATGTATGTAATCATTTTCTCTACTATAACAATTGATGGAAAATTAGCATCAAAAGATTACTATAGTGAACTAAGCTGTAAATACGATAAAGTGCGCCAACATATTCTTAGATCTGAAGTTGATGCTATAATGATAGGAGGAAATACTGTACGTATAGATAATCCTTCTCTAACTTTAAAATATGCCCATGGAAAAAATCCCATTAGAGTGATAATATCTAATAGCCTAAATTTTGATATAAACTATAAAATATTTAATATACCACCTCAGACTATAATATATACTTCTAATAGTTCTGAGAATAAAGATATCGAAAATAAGCTAAAAGAAAAAGGAGTCATAATAAGAAAGTTAGATAACTTTAACATATGTAATGTAATGAATGACCTGGAGTCTAACTTTAATGTACATAAAGTTATGATAGAAGGTGGTGGGAAATTAATATGGAGCGTAATTAAAGAAAATTGCTTTGATGAGCTAAGAATAACTATATCTCCGAGAATATTCGGAAATGGTGTAAGTTTAGCTAATGGTGAGGGATTTCTAGGCAAAAACTCTCCAAAGTTAGATCTAGAAGATGTTAAAATTTGTGAATGCAAAGAGGAAGTTCATTTGATATATAAAAATCATAACAAAATAAAGAATTTATAAAAATAAAGAAAATACTCTTACATGAAATGCTTGTATGTATTTTTGTATATTTCTCCTTTTTCTAAGTCACTTACTACTCTCTTATACTTGACTTGATCGCCTATACTATTTTCTCCATGTAACTTTACCCATTCGTCTAGTGGTATCTGGTATTCTTTTAGTATTTTATCTCTGTACAGGTCATTTAATACGTTGTATGTACAGAAAGGAATTACACGACCATCTGGCGTTACATAGTGTATATCACATCTCATTACTCTTTGTATATCATAGTTGTATAAATCCATAAAGTGCATTGTACCTAGGAATAATGTCCTATAGTGCCATTCTCCTAATGCTTCGTAATTATGATTTACGATAATGTTATATAACATCTTATATACGTCGAAGTCTTTAGGTCCTTTCTCTTTGTCAATGAACTTTCTAATATTGTACAATATTTTCAATCCTACCCAATACTTATTACCTCCTTCTTTTAGCTCTTCAGCTTTTTCCTTAAAGTATTCTAGAAGTCCTTCTAGATCAATAAACTTAGATAATGGTATGAAATGCGGCTTACCTTCTCTCCATTCTACAAATACGTAAGTGCCAGCACCACAGCTAGGGTGATTAGCCATTTCAAATTGCTCTTTTCCTGTTAATGCTTCTATCAATCTAGAAAATACTACTGAGGTTCCTATAGGATACCAACTATCTCTTGTAATTTCTCCATCAGTTTGATCTTCTATATCCTTAATGATTTCTGGTATAGTTATCCTAAATCTAGACCTCATATTTCTTTTCATCATTCCAGTTAAGCTTACTGGCTGGAAGTTTATCGCTCTTACTACATCTATGTTTTCTGCTGCAAACCTTACAATATTACCTAGATCGTTATCATTAGTAGTTTTTATTACTGTAGGAACTAAAACTACACTAGTCATTCCTGCTCTTCTGAATACTTCTAATGTGTATGGAATTTCCCAGTGATTTTTAGGATTAGTTCTTCTATTAGTTCCATCAAAACTCATATATACGGTGTTAACTCCGGCTTCCCTTAATTGCATTGCGTACTTAATAGCCTTGTCTGGATCTTCCATGTAAAGTCTTGCAAAAGTTCCTCCCCAAGTGTTTAGCTGAATATGCTTAACTCCAGATTCCCTTAATAATTTTACAATTTGTACTAAATCTTCCCTTAATGTTGGTTCTCCACCAGTTATTTGAATGACTAGAGTGATCTCTTGTCTCTTAAGTTGATCTACCATGAATTTTATTTGTTCTAACGTTGGCTCAAACACATATCCAGCTTTTTCCGCAAAGAAGAAACAATACCAACACGCTTGATCACATCTATTAGTTATGACTAGATTAACTAATGCTGAGTGCTGATGATGCATTGGACATAATCCGCAGTTAAATGGACAGGGAGATTTCAAATCAACATAAGGTACTTTAGGTCCTTTGCCTTCATATTCCCAATAATCAAACTTGTAATACATTCCTACGTCTCCATAGTATAAATCTTCAAATTCTCCGTGCTCTGGGCAAACTTTCCTTATATACATCTTTTCATCTTTTTCGAATATAGCTGCTGGTAATAATCTATAACAGACCGGACATAAAGAATGAGTTACTCTTATCAGCTTTTCATTTTCGGCCAGTTTTGGCAAAGGTCCGCCTATTTTTATTTCTCTATCTCCAAATTTTACTACACCATTCTCATATTTTGATGGAGCTGGAAGTAATCTAAATCCTCCTTCTTTCTTCTGAGTCTCTACTTGTGCCATCTAAACATCTAGGACACTAGTTATTCTAATTTATATATAAATATATTCTCCAAATAAACCGTTTATTTAGTTAATACCAACCCTTAAAATTATCCCAGCCAGATATAGCTAGCTTATTACCTTTATACTTTATTTCATTCTCTCCTTCTTTTCCAAGTTTTCCTAATATTTTAGAAGAAAAATTGTAATGATAAAGCCATTCAAGCATTTCTTGTGCTTTTTCCTTTTTCACTACAAATAACGATGAAAACTCTTCTCCAGAATATTTTAATATATCATTTACTCCGTATCCATATCTACGTAAATTTTCGTATACACTATGGTTAATATTAAAATCCTCTATTAATATAGAATAATTTAATCTATCAGATAGATTCTGTAATGAAATAAGTAACCCATCACTGATATCAGTAGAGGATACTATATAATTACAGAATTCTTTATAAAAATTAAGTATATTTTTATTAACTATAGGATGTTTTACTCTTAACTTAGATATTTCATGTATAGGTATATTAAAATTATTTAGATATGATATAAAAACTTCCGACGTAAAACCTATTTCATCTGAGATGATTATAATATCTCCTTCTTCTGGATTATTTTTTGCATCGCAGAGTTTCTTTCCTATTCCAGCTATATCTATCCAACCATTTTTTTCTGAATTATTTAGATCTCCTCCTACGTACTTTACTTCATAATATTCGGCAGCATTAATTATTCCATAAAATATGGCTTCTAATTGTTTATCTTCCATCTCAGAATTTACACCAATAGAAGAAAGAATTATTCTAGGTTTAGAACCGGATGTGATTATATCGCTTACTGTTGCAGTTACTGCTTTCCAGCCAATATCATAATAGTCCATAAAGGAGAAAAAATATGACAGTTGAAATCCATCTATTTTATAAGTAAAGCCATCTTCCGTATATATATCATAGAATATATTATGTCCTAAATATTTTGATAAACTTCTTCTTATGAATTCATGCTCTCCTATATCCTTTAATTTCATCTTTGTGCACCAAAGCCGCCGGCGGGATTTGAACCCGCGACCACCGGCTTTCTTGACTTAACCCTTACGAGGCCGGCGCTCTACCCGCTGAGCTACGGCGGCAATTATGAATTAGTATTCTGAATTTTTAAATTATATTCCTGTTTTAACTTTTCGTAGTACTTAATAGCCCTCTGTATTAGATATTCTGTTTGACCTAAGTAATTATTAGGATCCAGTATCCTTCTAATTTCGTCCGCTGTAAAATATTTCTTAATCACTTCATTTTCCATAGCTTCCTCCAATAATGAACGACCGTTATTCTCAGCATCTCTAGAAAGTTTCATTGATAGTTCATGAGCAATATGCCTAGGCATTCCCTTTAAGGTCAAATTGATCATTAAACTTTCAGCCATAATAAGTCCTTTAGTAATTTCAATATTCTTCTTCATATTTTCAGGGTAAACTATCAAATTATGTAATAATGAAAGCATACTATCTAACATTTCGTCAATTATTAGAAAAGCATGAGATAATACTATACGTTCTGATGAGCTATTTGTTAAATCTCTTTCATGCCATAGAGGTATATTTTCTAATTCAGTTAAGCATAACCCTCTTATTACTTTAGCTAAACCGCTTATCTTTTCTGCAGTAACTGGATTTTCTTTATGGGGCATTGTACTACTTCCTACTCTATTTCCTACACCTTCGCTTAATTCCCTTATTTCTGGTCTCATTAGTTCCCTAACTTCTAATGCAAATCTATCTAGCTGTGAAGCAAGAATTGCTAAGTCAGAAATAATTTCGGCAAAACCATCTCTTGGAGCAACTTGAGTTGAAATCTCATGAGGAGTCAAACCTAGTTTTTGCATGACTTTTTCTTCAATAATTCTCCCTTTATCTCCCCATGCTGCCATTGTACCTACTGCTCCTGCAAATTTGCCTTTTATAAGCCTTCTTTCTGTATCTTTTATTCTCTCCAAAGATCTAGAAAGCTCGTATACATAATTTGCAAATTTAAAACCTAAGGTTATTGGTAACGCGTGCTGACCATGCGTTCTTCCTATCATAATTGTATCTTTATATTTTATGGACATTTGTGAAAGGGTGTCTAGAATTTCTAATAGTTTTCTTTCAATAATATTTAACGCGTCTCTAAACATTAATGCGTAAGCTGTATCTACGATATCGTAACTAGTAGCACCAAAATGTATGAATTTACCGCTTTCTCCAGATTTCTCAGCTAACCATACAACCATTGCCATTACATCATGCCCTAATTTTTCTTCTAACTTATCTATTTCGCTTAAATCTATATTCTCAGAAACTTTTTCTACAACATTAATATCTTCTTGTGAAACGTAACCTAAGTCTTTTAAGGCATAAAGTAAAGCTATTTCGACTTGTATTCTATATCTTATTATACCCTCTCTAGAGAAGATTTTTCTCATTTCGTCACTTCCATATCTCCAATCCAAAGGACAAATGTTCATCTAAATCTACTTAAAATCAAACTTAATATCTTTATTTACTACTATTAGCCGAAATGATAATTAGTACCCTAGGTAGCCATTCTTCTTTACAAATTTTACATGGTGCAAAAAAAGAAGGGTTAGCAACAAGTGTAATTACTGATAAAAATAGGGAAAACTTCTATAAAAGATTCAATTTTATTGATGAAGTAAGAAGTTATAGTAATTTAGATGAAGCATTAGATTTAATAAACAATAATAATGAAGAAAGTGTATTCATACCGCATGGAAGTCTTATAGAGTATTTGGGAATGGAAAGAGTGAAAAAAATTAAAACTCCAATATTTGGTAATAAGAATTTATTTGAATGGGAAGCTAATCAGCATAAAAAAATGAGTTTATTAAAAATGGCTAAGATAAAAATACCAGAGTCATTTGAAAGTCCAGAAGATGTTGATAGATTAGTTATAGTAAAGTTGCCTGGAGCTAAAGGCGGAAAAGGTTATTTTATAGCAAAAAATAAGGAGGAAGTAAAAGAAAGTCTTAATAAATTACTAGAGGCTAAACTCATTAAATCTATAGATGAAGTAATAATTCAAGAATACGTAATAGGAATACCAATGTATTTTCACTTTTTTTACAGCCCTATCTTTAAAAGGGTAGAAATAACTGGAATGGATATTAGATATGAGACTAACGTGGATGGATTAAGAAGATTACCAACAAATCTTATTAACGTAGATCCAACATTTGTTGTAGCAGGCAACATTCCAGTTGTAGCTAGAGAAAGCATATTACCTAAGGCATTTGAATATGCTGAAAACTTCGTAAATACTGTAAAGGAAAATGTTCCGCCTGGCATGATAGGACCATTCTGTTTAGAATCAATTGTAACAGATAGTTTAGATATAGTAGTATTCGAATTTTCTGGGAGGATAGTTGCAGGTACAAATTTATATGTAGAAGGTAGCCCATATAGTTGGCTTTATTGGGACGAGCCAATGAGCGTAGGTAGAAGGATTGCAAGAGAGATTAAAATAGCCAAGCTTGAAAATAAACTTGGTGAAGTCACAACTTGATTAAAATCTCAGCCTTAGCTAGTCATTCGGCCTTAGACGTATTTGATGGGGCTAAGGACGAAGGTTTTAGCACAATTGCGTTGTGTAAGAAAGGGAGAGAAAGACCATATTTAGAGTTTAAAAGAATAGTAGACGAATGTATTTTACTAAATGATTTTAAGGAAATACCATCAGAAAGTATTCAACAAAAATTAATTTCTGAAAATGCAATCATAGTACCAAATAGAAGTCTTGCTGTTTATGTTGGTTACGATAATCTAGAGAATATGAAGGTAAAATTTTTTGGAAATAGAAAAATGCTTAGATGGGAAGAAAGAAAAGGCGAAAAGAACTATTATAAATTGTTAGACGAGGCAAAAATTAGGAGGCCTAGAATTTACACTCCAGATAATATAGATTCTGCGGTTATAGTAAAACTTCCAGAATCGAAAAGGCGTGTAGAAAGAGGATTCTTTTTTGCCAAGAATAAGGAAGATTTTGATAAAAAACTAGAGGAACTAGAAAAGGATGGAATAATAGATGAGGAAAGCATAAAGGAAATGGTAATAGAAGAATTCATATTAGGAGCATATTTTAATGTTAATTATTTCTATAGTCCAATTTTTAATAGAACAGAAATTATTAGTATAGATAGAAGAATACAAAGCGATTGGGATGAATTCTACAAACTACCTGCTGATATTCAACTTAGTTTAAATAGAACTCCTAGACTTATAGAGGTTGGCCATGAGCCGGCGACTATAAGAGAAAGCTTACTTGAGAAGTTGTTTGAAATAGGGTATGCCTTTGTAGAAGCTACACAAAAACTTGAGCCCCCTGGAATAATAGGTCCTTTTACTTTACAGCTTTCAGTAACTCCGGACTTAGATATAGTAGTTTTTGACGTTGCGCCAAGAATTGGCGGAGGGACTAATGCTTATATGGGAATAGGTAGTCAATATTCTAAACTATATTTTGGCAAACCAATAAGTTTAGGTAGAAGGATAGCTATAGAAATTAAAGAAGCTATAAATAGCTCATTAGAAGAGAAGGTTATTTTTTAATTATAAATTAATCGTAAATACTACATATTTAAACGCTCTAAGAATATGCATCGATAATTACAGATTGCCATTAGAGAATTTTTTATATCTTGAGAGCATATTTACCAAAACGGTGTTAAATGCTTAATATTCTTGTTGGTGGATTCTACGGAGATGAAGGTAAAGGTAAAATATCATCTTACTTATCACTTAAGGATTCGCCAGATATTGCTGTAAGAACAGGATCTATAAATGCCGGACACACTGTATGTTATAATAATAACAAATGGAAAATAAGGATAATTCCTTCAGCATTTGTAAATAAATCTACTAAACTAATGCTTGGACCGGGAGCATTAACTTCTATAACGGAATTAATTAAGGAACTTAAGGAAACAAATTCTGAAGATAGATTCTTCATGGATTATCACGTAGGTATTATAACTGAAAAAGAGATTTATGAAGAAAGAAATGATGAAAACCTAATGAAATCAGTAGGGAGTACAGGGCAGGGGGTAGGATATGCTGAAGCAAAAAGAATATTAAGAATATTAAAGCTTGCAAAAGATTATCCAGAGCTTTCAAAATATACAATAGATGTACCTAATACATTAATTGAGGAAATAGAAAAAGGAAGTGAAATCTTAGCTGAGGGAACTCAAGGTACGTATTTAAGTTTGTATCATGGCGAATATCCTTATGTAACTAGTAGGAATACTACTTCGTCTGGCATACTTAGTGAGATAGGAATAGGACCAAAATACGTAAAAGATATAATAATTGTATTTAAATCATTTGTAACTAGAGTAGGGAATGGTCCATTAGAAGGAGAGCTAAGCGAAGAAGAAGCCGAAAAATTAGGTCTAATTGAAATTGCAACTGTAACTGGAAGAAAGAGAAGAGTTGCACCATTTAATATCAAATTAGCAAAGAAAGCAATTCAATTAAATACAGCGACACAAATTGCAATAACAAAGCTAGATGCATTATTTAAGGGGGCGTATAAAGTAAGAGAATACGAAAAATTACCTAACGAAGCCAAAAAATGGATAGAAGACCTAGAGGATCAACTTAAAGTGCCAATAACTCTCATAGGTACTGGAGAAGACGCTATGGACACAATAGATCTTAGAAAAGAGAAATTGGGTGAGTAAAATGTATGATGTAGTAATAATTGGTGGCGGACCAGCAGGTTTATTTGCTGCATATGAATTAGCAAACGCTTTACAAGGAAAATCCGATTATAAAATATTACTCGTTGATAAAGGAGTTAGAGCCTCTAAAAGATCTTGTCCGCTATTAACTCCTAAAGAAAAGTGCACTTTTTGTAATCCTTGCCATATAAATTACGGTATTGGTGGTGCAGGAACTTTTAGCAGTGGTATAATAAATCTAAGGCCAGATATAGGAGGAGATTTACACGAACTTATGCGTAGCTGGGACGCTGCACAACAGTTAATAAATTACGTAGATGAGATCTTTGTAAAATTTGGAGCACCAAAAGATAGACTATTTAAACCAGATCCAGAGAAGACAAAGGAAATTCAAAAGAAAGCTGCAAAGGTTGGTGCAGAATTTGTACCAATAGTTCAAAGACATATAGGAACTGATAAAAGTCCACAAGTAATAGAAAATTTAACTAACTATATTGAGCAAAATGGAATAAAAATTTCTGAATTAACAGACGTCTATCAGATAGAAAAAACCGGAAATTCATTTAACCTAAAAACTAGTAAAGGTGAAATAGAGTCAAAGATAGTCCTAGTAGCGCCAGGTAGAGCTGGGGCAAAATGGTTTTATGAGCAAACTAAGAGATTAGGCGTCGACACTGTTCCAGGTCCATTAGATATAGGTGTAAGAGTTGAAGTAGAGTCTTTCGTTATGGACGAACTAACATCTGCAGTATGGGATCCAAAAATTATTATGTACTCTAAAAAGTATGATGATAAAGTTAGAACGTTCTGCGTTAATCCAAGAGGTTTTATAATGAAAGAAGTCTACGATGATGGAACTATAGGGGTAAATGGAGAAACGTATGTTGATAGAAAAAGTAATAATACCAATTTTGCGTTCCTCGCTACAATAAAACTTTCTGATCCATTAGAAGATACAATAGAATATGGCAAAAGCATTGCTAGACTTATGACAAGACTGGGAGGAGAAAAACCAATACTCCAACGCCTTATAGATTTTGAGAAAGGTAGAAGAAGCACTTGGGAGAGAATAAATAGATCTACTGTTAAGCCTACCCTTAGAGACGTTACTCCAGGAGATATAAGTATGGGACTTCCATATAGAATAATCTCAGACCTAATAGAAGGGTTAGAAAGATTGGATAATATAGCCTCTGGTATATACTCTTCAAATACTTTACTTTATGCACCGGAAATCAAGTATTATAGTGTAAAGACAGTAGTAGATAGCAACATGGAGACCGTAGTAGATAATTTATTTGTAGCCGGTGATGGAGCAGGATTATCAAGAGGAATAAATGTAGCAGCTGCTACAGGAATACTGGCAGCAAGAGGAATTATAAATAAACTGGGTTTAAGCTAACGTTTTTTATTTCAGACTGAAAAGAACTATATATGCAGTTAGATGAAGTTGATAAAAACCTACTTATGGAATTAGAGTATCATTTTCCTTATTCCCCTACTCCATTCTATGAGATTTCTAGAAAACTTGGTATTTCAGAAGACGAAACAATAGATAGGATAAAAAAGCTTGTTGATGAAGAGATAATAAAAAGAATTGGTATGTACATAAACTTTAGAGCTAAAGGTATGGATGGAGCATTAGTTGCAGCACAAATTCCTTTAGAAAACCTTGAAAAGTATAGAAGAATCGCTTTGGGAATTAGAGAACTAACTCATAATTTCATAAGAAATCATCCAAAATACAATGTATGGTTTGTTATAAAGGCCGAGAATAGAGAAAAACTAGATACTAGTATAAAGAACTTAATGGAAGAAGTTAATGCAAAAGATTACATAATATTATATTCTAAAAAATCGCTAAAATTAAGTGTGAAATATGATATAATTAGAGGAATTTCATGGAGTGAAAATAATGAACCAACATTACCAGAAAAAATACCAACGGCTGAAGAATTAGGTATTAGTAAAGAATTACTAAAAGCATTATCTGTTCCATTACCTATAACTAAACGTCCATTTAAGGAAATAGCAGAAAAATTCAATATGACAGAAGATCAACTAATAGACCTAATTAAAGAACTAAAAGATAAGCATGTAGTAAAAGATTATGGAGCTACTTTAAATGGCGAAAAAGTAGGAATTAAAGAAAACGCAATGCTTTTAATTGATACCGAAGATGTAGAGAAAGCTTGTGAAAATATTGCACTACATATAAATGAAGCCACACATGTAGTCTTAAGAGAGAGCAATAAGCCATGGGATTATTTATGTTATTGTATGTTACATGGCAAGGATAAACAAGTTATTTTTGATGCTGTAAAGAAAGTTATAGGCGAAACTGATGCAAGGAGCTATATGTTATTATTTAGCCTAGAAAACTTAAAACCGGGTATTGTTATGTAATATTATAACTTCCTTTAAATTTAAGTGAAGTGGTTACTTTTTTGAGTTCATCTAATAATTCCTTCTCATAAGATCCTTCATACTCCACATAAAAGTAATAATTCCAAGGTATGCTTCTGACGGGTCTAGAATATATCATTTTTAAATTCTTATTAAATGTATAAAATTTTTCTAGAACTTTATATAAACTCCCCGGTAAATCTGGAACAGTGAATAATATCATAGATCTTTCTCCTCTAAAGCTAACATTTTTGGAAATTAAGGCGAATTTAGTAATATTATTATTATAATCTTGAACTCCATAAGCTAAAATTTTCAATCCATAAAGTCTAGCAGCAAACTCTGAACATAAGGCTGCAGAATTTGGATCAGACAAAGCTAATATGGCTGCTTTAGAAGTACTTTCTACTGGTATTACATTATTAACGATGCCTAGTTTAAGTAATGAATTTTGTGCTTCCTTATATGCGTATAAATGCGTATAAATATTCTTTATATGTTTTATATTAATATCTCCCTTAGATGCTAAAACCAAATTAATCTTTAATTCAATAATTTTATTAACGAACACATCATCAAACTTAAATAAATTATCTAAGGTCTCATTAATAGGGCCTTCCAAACTATTTTCTATAGGAACTATACCTAGTTTGCCTTCAGAACTAACTTTATAAAATATTTCTGATATCGATTGTGCTTCTACATAGATGGCATTGCTAATCTTTAAAGCAGCCTCATGTGAAAAACTCCCTTTAGGGCCTAGATAATAAATTCCATTTGGATCCCACTTCTTACTTTTTCTCTAAAATAAAAATTTAATCTACAATCTTTGCATCTATGCCTTCCTTAGCTAGATCAAGAATTAATTCACTTATTGCATTTGTTGAAGATATCTCGAACATTACATATATCTTAGTATACCCTGGTTTTACATCACTACTTATTCTATCATGAACTACATCTATAATATTTCCTCTAATTTTTGCAACATAACTTAATACTTTATTTAAATATCCTGGTTTATCTGGAACTATTACCTTTACTTTCACTATACGCTTTATTTTATATAGATTTTTCTCTATAATATGAGATAATAACGAGAGATCAACATTCCCTCCACTTAATATACTAACTACTTTTTGAGAAGGATTAAGCTTTATTTTAGATGAAAGTATAGCCGCTAAAGAAGCAGCCCCGGCTCCTTCTACAAGTGTTTTTGCTCTCTCTAATAGCAAGGACATTGCACAAGCTATTTCGTCGTCATCAACTAGCACGATATCATCTACTAGTTCACTTATTATATCAAAAGTAAGTTTAGATGGAGTTTTTACTAATATTCCATCAGCTATCGAATATGAAGGCTCTATTTCAGTTAGTCTACCTAGATCTTTTGAAATTTTTAAAGAAGGAGAAGCAGAAGATTGAACACCTATTATTTTTATGTTCCTATTTTTAGCTTTCAATGCTATGGATACTCCAGAAATTAGACCTCCTCCCCCTACAGGAACTACTACTACGTCTGGAGATATTTGCGATAGAATTTCCAGTCCTAAAGTGCCTTGACCTAAAATAACATTAATATCGTCATAGGGATGGACTAAAACTAAGTTACGCTCTTTTATTATTTCTTCAGCTTTGCTCATACTTTCATGTAGATATGATCCATAAAGTATAACTTCTGCACCATAACTTTTAGTAGATAAATACTTTGAAATGGGTGCAGTTTCTGGCATTACTATTACTGATTTAATTCCTAAAACTTTAGAGGCGTAAGCAACACCTTGTGCATGGTTTCCTGCAGAAACTGCAATTACTCCTCTTTTCTTTTCTTCATCCGATAATGTGAGAAGCTTAGAGAAAGCACCCCTAACTTTAAATGAGCCTGTTTTTTGCAAATTTTCTAGCTTTAAATAAACATTCGAATTTGCCATTCTTGAAAACGTGGTAGAATAATCTAATGGAGTCTCATGAATATATGGAGATATTCTTTCTCTAATTTTTACTATTTCATCAAAATATTTTATATACGTCATCTGCAAACCCTGCCTTCATCATGTTTCAGTGATCGAGAGAGTCTTCATTATTAATAATATCCTTAATAGCATTTTTTATTTTTACATATGTAGTTTCTAAGTCCTCTGGTAATACTTTTGTATTTGATAACACTGGCATGAAATTAGCATCGCCGTTCCATCTAGGTACAATGTGCACATGTACATGAGCTTCTATACCTGCTCCTGCCGTTCTACCTATGTTTATACCTACATTAAATCCGTCGGGAGAATAAACTTTCCGAATTGCTGCTAACGTAATTTTAACTAACCTAAAAATATCTTGGGCTTCATTATCTTCCAATAACTCAATAGACGAAATGTGTCTATACGGAACAATCATGACATGAGCTGGATTATACGGAAATCTATTAAGAATGAGGTAAGCGTATTTACTTCTATATACTATCAAATTTCTTTCATCATTGTTTTGCTTAGGAAACTCGCAAAATATACAATATTCCTCTTTTTTACTCTTAGATGAGTCAGCTACATATTTAGATCTCCAAGGAGCCCATAGAAAATCCATAATATTGAAAATATTGGCCATTTTAAAAAATTATTCTTCAGCGTCCCTAATTCCTTCTTCTGTTATCGCAAATACTACCTCTCCTTCCGGTAGATGTGGAGCGTCTACTATCCTTGCTATTCTTTTATTTCCTCTACTCTTCTTTAATTGAACTCTTATTCCTGGAACGTGATAAAGCGTATGACCTCCTACTGCTACAGTAGGATCTCCGTAAAACATATCTGGCCTTGCCATTACTTGGTTAGTAATAATAACTGCTAGATCGTATATTTCTGCTAATCTAGTTAATTGATGAAGATGTTTGTTCAACTTTTGCTGCCTTGCAGCTAAGTTTTCTCTACCAGTGTATTCTGCTCTAAAGTGCGAAGTCACTGAATCTACTATAACTACTTTTACGGATGGATTTTTAGCTATAAATTCTTGTAAATCGTCTCCTATTGCTATTTGATGATCAGAATTTATGGCTCTCATGTAATATATGTTATCCATTGCCGTATCGGGATCTAATCCTGCAGCCTTTGCCATAGCTTCTATTCTTTCCCATCTAAAGGTACCTTCGGTATCAATATAAACAGCTTTACCAGATAGTCCGCCTTTCTCTGGTGGTAATTGCACATTTACAGAAATTTGATGGCATATTTGTGTCTTTCCTGAACCAAATTCTCCAAAAAACTCCGTCATTGTTCTAGTTTCTATTCCACCACCTAATAGTCCGTCTAAAGCTTGACTACTAGTAGTTATCTTTCTAACATTCATTCTTTCTTTTTTGACTTCTAAAGCTGTCTTGAACCTAATATCTAATGCGTCTCTAGCTTCCTTTATGATACGTTGTGCAGTAGTCAATGGAATTCCGGCTGCAACACTAAGGTCTTGTGGAGATGCTACTGCTATTGCTTCAAGACTTGAGTATCCAGCATCTATTAATTTATTTAATACAGCTTGACCTACTCCGCTAAGATCCTCAATGCTTTTAGGTTTTTTCTTTTCTTGAACTTGATCAGCCAAACTTATTCACCTTTCTAAACTTAGAACTTTGACAATAACTATTATATATTTTATCCACCCTTCCTTAAATACCAACCTATATCTAATTCTGGTATTATCAACGTACTATTTTTTTCTCGCGTAATTTTAGCGTATGCGATAAACTCCCCATAATTATTTAATATAATAACTCTATTAAAATTAATTTTCTCATTAATCTCTATAGTCTTTCCATAAATTAATTTATTTATAAGATTTTCATTTAATCTTATAATTTTTTTACAGTATTTTGAAAGAATATTACCTAAAGGTAGTAATGGAAAGATCTTTTTTGATTCAGTTATCCTTAGAATCGGAGTGCCAACCATATACGGATGCAAACCTATTTTTGATATAATATCAATTATATTTGAAAAATCTGACGTAGATATACTTATCTGTGAGAACTTTTCTCCTATAATTTCATATATGTGATACTTGGAGAAATACTCATAGAGTTCATCGTACGAACATTCAAATTCTATTATTATCTTTTCTAAAATCTTCATTAATTCGCGAGTTTTAAGAGTTTTTACTAGCATTTTTTGAGATGGCATACAAAAAATCCCTCTGTTCCATTCTTATGAGGATAAAATCTAATACAATTTGATACTTCCTCATTAAATGAAACTCCATTATATTCAACAATTCCATTTTCTGCGGGATATCCAGAAATTTTTATAGTTTTCATGCCTAGCTCTTCAATAGCGAAATTAACTATCATTTCATCTTCCTCTGGAGCTATGCTACATGTTGAATAAACAAGTTCTCCTCCTTTTTTAAGTAATTTATATGCTGTAGAAATTAATTGTAACTGAGTAAAGCTAAATCGTTTTAAATCATCGAGCGAAGTTTTTGTCTTTCTAGATTGATCCTCAGGTATTAATCCCTCTCCAGAACAAGGGGCGTCTAAAAGTATCTTATCAAATGAGAGAGTAGTTTTTTCCAATGTCCTAACGTCTGATCTTAATAATAAAACGTTACGGGCACCAAGTCTGCTAATATTTGATAAAAGTGATGCTATTCTTAATCTTGATTTCTCTACAGCTACTATTAAGCCTTCATTATTCATTATTTGAGATAACTGTGTAGTTTTACCCCCTGGAGCTGCTGCCATATCTAGCACAATATCTGAAGATGAAGGATTGAGAACATATGCCGGAACCATAGAAGCTAAACCTTGAATATAATAATAACCTTGTAAATATTCTATTGTAGCTCCTAAGGAAGGTTTAGGAGGTGCTTTCTTTACTATATAACCATGTTTTAACCAACTTACCTTTTCTAACTCGAAACCTTTCTGTTCCATTCTCGATTCTAGTTTATCACAATCTATCTTTAATGTATTACACCTTATACTTTTTTTCAATGGAAAATTACATGAATATAGAAAATCTTCTGCTTCATGTCTAAATATATGTAAATATCTTTCCACCATATAATCTAAAAATCCGTACTTACGTGATAATTCTATAGCTTTTAACGAAGGAGAAATTTCAAAGACTTTATCATACTTTTTTATATAGTTTTCAATAGTAGACATGCAAATGGCTGATATAATAGAAAGGGAAGTAAAATTAAAGCTTGAATCGCCTACATTAGCAGAACTTTATGCCAAATTATTGAATGACGGAATGCAATTAATAAAGAAAGAAACAGAAGAAGATATCTATTTTAATAGTGAATTTAGAGATTTCAGAAAAACAGATGAAGCGCTAAGAATAAGAAAGACTGATAGTGGAATAGAATTTACATATAAGGGACCTAAAATAGGAAAAATAAGTAAATCTAGAGAAGAAATAACAGTAAATGTAAATAACGCGGATAATCTTATTAAAATTTTAGAAAGACTTGGATTTAAACCTGTATACACAGTTGTTAAAAACAGAATCTTTCTAAAAGATGGAGAATTTATAATTTGTCTAGATAGCGTGAAAGATCTTGGAGAATTTATAGAAATAGAAATACCGAATTCAACAGAAGAAAAACTTATCGAATATGTAAATTTATTTCTTGAAAAATATAAAATAAAAGCAACACAAATTAAAAAGTCATACTTAGAATTATTGGTGAGTAAAAACGAGGAAAATAATAGCAATTCTAACTGATTTTGGAATAAGCGATAATTATAATGGAGTAATGGAAGCAGTAATTAGAAGAATAAATAGCGAAGTGGATATAACATATATAACGCCTAACTCCAAAAATTTCAACTTATATGCAGCATCGTATTTACTTTATACGTCATACAAATATTTCAGAAAAGGTTCGATATTTTTAGTAGTAGTAGATCCAGGAGTAGGTACAAGTAGAAAAGCTCTACTGGTAAAATCAAAAAATTATTTCTTTATAGGCCCAGATAACGGAGTTCTATATCCTGCAGCCTCTGAGGATGGCATAGATGAAGTGATTGAGATAAGCAATCCAAGATTATACTTATCAAAAAGCATTTCTAGGACATTCCACGGCAGAGATATATTTGCAACTGCTGCAGGTTTTGTGTCGGCAGGAGTGAATATTAATGCATTTGGTCCAAAAATAAGTAAGGATGAATTAGTAAAACTTAGCTACGATTATAATATAATAAAGGATAAAAATCTAGTTTGTGGTAAAATAATATATATAGATCATTTTGGTAATATAGCTACAAGCATTCGTAATGTCTCTTTTGTAGACGAAAATGTAAAAATTATTTTCAATAACAACAGATTAAATGCAAGAAAAGTGAATACTTTTGGCGAAAGCAAAGGTAACGAGCTATTAGTGTATAAAAATGGTTACGGCTTCATAGAAATAGGTATTAATAAAGAGAATGCATCTATAAAACTTAATGCTTCAGAAGGTGAAGATATTTGCTTAGAGGGATCTATCCAGGAAGATTCCAGCCATTCCACTTAGGTCATTTAAGTGTAGTAAAATGGGCCTTAGAGAGAGTTGATGAATTAATAATAATAGTAGGTAGTGCACAAGAAAGTCACACATTAAATAATCCGTTCACTGCAGGAGAAAGAATAGAAATGATAAGGATGGCACTAACAGAATACGGAATTCCTGCAGATAGATATTATATTATTCCAATTCCAGATATTTTAATGAATAATGTTTGGGCATATCATGTAAAAATGTATGTACCAACTTTCCAAAAAGTATTTGCAAGAAACCCATTAGTTGTTAGATTATTTAAGGAAGCAGGAGTAGAAATAGATATTCCTCCTGCATTTAATAGAGATAAATATAATTCTACATTGATAAGAAAATTAATAATAATGAATGAAGAATGGAAAGACTTGGTACCTAGTAGTGTATATAACTATATAAAAAGTATAAAAGGGGACGAAAGATTAAAAGAAATTACTGGAAGCGATAAAAAATGAGAACAGAAACCTATTATAACGTTTTCCCTTGGCACACTAATCATTTTGGTTCGTTACATGGAGGCATATATATGAGTTGGCTTATAGACACTGCAGGAATCCTAATGTCAAGCATTAGTAAAGGAAATTATTTACTTGCATCTGTAGATTATATCTTCTTATTTAGACCTGCTAGATTAGGTGATGTATTACGAGTAATAGCTAAAGCTAACGCAACGTGGAATAGCTCCGTAGAAATTGAGGTTAAAGGCTGTATTAGAAGAGGAGACAAAGAAGAATTAGGTGCTGCAGGATTAATGACTTATGTGGCTGTAGACGAAAATAATAAACCTAGAAAACTCGATATCAAGATTCCTCCAGATGAGAATGCAGAAAAAAGAAGAATTCAAAGACTTGAGAGAAAGAAGCAAATAATGAACGACGTAGATGATATACTTGACTTAAGTTTTACTAGAAGTTACATAAGAACCATTTATCCAGAGCATGGATTTGGGAATGGTATATTATATGCTGGAAAAATGTACACAATGCTTGATGAAGCTTTAGCAATTGTGGCAAAGCTATATTCTAAGGGCAATGCTTTTACTGTATCTGCTGGACCTGCAGACTTTATCTCACCAGTAAAAATAGGGGATATATTGGAAATTCAAGGCGCAGTAGAATATACTGGAAATACGTCATTAGATGTTGGAGGAAAAGTTTACGCAATAAACCATTATACTGGAGAAAAAAGACTTGTCACCTCAACTGTTTTCTCGTTTGTAGCTATAGATGAGAACGGTAAACCGAGACCTATTCCTAAATTAAATCCAGCTAGTGAAAAAGAGAAGAAGATATTCGAGGAAAGATTGAAAGAAAGAGAAGAAAGAATAAAAACAAGTAAGAGGCTTCAATCAGAAATAAGTTGCGATTGACCTATTGCCTTTCCTATTATATGGGCATACTTTATTGGTTCTGGATATTTTGAAAATGTTTGATAATACTCTATTACGTTTTTTACCATTTTAAGGTCTAAATCAGTATTGACATAAACAGTCCCACGATTAGTAGATAATGCAGTCATATTAGATAAAAACTCTTTAATCACGTTAACACGTTTATCATTATAATGTTTTCTTGCTGCATTTAATATGCTATCAATATCTGGTTTACTAGCATAATAAATAATGTAATTATTATCTGGTATAATATAATTAAATCCACCAACAATTATACTATCAAGTATCTTTATGTCCCCTTTTCTAAGATTTTTGTATGCGGCCGTAGCATCATCACCATCTACAGTTATGAACTCTACGTCAACATCTACTAATTTATATCCGTCAAATGTGACTGAAACTAAAGGACATTTACCACGTTTTCCTTTATATGCCAAAGGGAAATATCCATCGTCTATACCGCTTACTAACACAAACTAGTTTAGTACCTAGACTTTAATAAGGCTTATTAATTTCTCATCATTATCCTTTAAAGCTCTAATTATAGTAGCTTTATCTACGGCTAATTTTACTTCTTTTGTTTTGCCATATCTTCCTCTATTAATAACCGTTGCTGTTATTATTCCTACCATATCAAGCTCGTTCAAAATATCGCTGACACGCCTTTGTGTTACGCACTCTGTACCCATTTCGCTTGTTAATTTCTTATAAATCTCATATACTTCTCCAGTTGTTAATGTATTCTTATATTTTAATCCGTTAAGTATGGATATCAATACGATTTTAGAATGAAAAGGTAACGTAGAAATTATTTCATATACTCTATCTCTTTCAATCTCTATTCTAGCTTTCTCTATATGATCTTCAGTTATTTTAGTATCTCCTTGCCTTTCTGCAATTTCTCCTGCAACTCGTAATAAATCTAGAGCCCTTCTAGCATCACCATGGTCTCTAGCCGCTAGAGCAGCGCATAGTCTTATTATGTCGTCTGAAATTACTCCATCTTTAAATGCCAGGGAGGCTCTACGACGCAATATATCTTCTAATTCTTCTGCATTATACGGTGGAAAAACTAATTCTTCTTCACTTAAACTACTCCTAACTCTAGGATCTAAATTATCAACAAATTTCACATCATTAGTTATACCTATTAAAGAAACTTTAGCATTATTTAGTTCGGTATTTATCCTTGTTAATCTATAAAGAATATCGTCCCCATGCTTCTCAACCATAGCGTCTATTTCATCTAGAACTATAATAATAATAGTATGTTCATCATTAAGAATTTTAAGCATTCTCCGATAAAGCTCTGCAGTAGATAACCCAGTAAATGGCACTTTTTCTCCAAAACTTTCTATAATATCTGCTAAAATCCTGTAAGGGGTGTCTGATTGCCTAGTATTAACATAAATATATTTGAATGATTTAATTTTTTCGTATAATTTATTTAAAACAAACTTAGTTACCGCAGTCTTCCCTGTACCGGTTAAACCGTATATAAATATATTATTAGGCCTCTCTCCTCTGTATACTTGAGCTAATATACTGGCAATTTTCTTTATTTGTTCTTCTCTATGTGGTAACTCGTCAGGGATATAATCAGGCGATAAATATTGCCTATTTTTGAAAATATTGGAATTCTTTACGCTGGATAAGACCTCATCTATGATGTCACTCATTACAATATATGAATCGTAACAAAACTGCTTATAATAACTTTGCCTTAACCGGGGAGTAAAATACCCCTTTATTTCCACTGGAGATTATAAGAGAAAAACAGGCACCCCTCTATTTCCACTGGAAAATTTAGATTTCGATTAGCTAGAATATAAAGTTTGTATAATATATGTATTATGCCTTGTTAGTAGATATTTTCCAAGAGAAATAAAGGGGGAGAGACACTTAGATAGTTGAACTTATAAACCTAGATTTTAATTAGAATATTGGGCCGGTAGCTCAGCCTGGAAGAGTGTCCGGCTTGCAACCGGAAGGTCCCGGGTTCAAATCCCGGCCGGTCCACTATGGGGAACATCCCCACGCCTCCACTGCTAATACTATTATCTAAGAGGTCAATATAACGCTCTCTTACGTTACCTTCTTTGTACTTCTCTATAGAGTAAACATAATACTTTCCCTTGGCTTAAAATTCGGATATCCCAAAATGTGAAAACTTTATTACCCATGTCCATATTTAGCATGTTGGGTTATTTAAGGACGTTAATTATCATATTAGACGTTAAGTAAAAGAGGATGATAATAATTCCACAGTTATTCAAAAATCATATTTTGTTTAATTATTATGTAGTAGAAATCCTAGATCGTGTAAATTTCCATTGAATCTGAATTATCAGCTATTGGCCAGAGTCTATGTTAATTTTATCATCATTATTAAGTCAGTTCTTCATCTTTCATATATCTTGTATCATCAAGTTGAGAAAATCTTGTACTTATCTTTTCTTTCATTAGTCACTTCATTAGTTTATAAACCGTATTTTTGCCTAAAGTTTAAAATTTACTTAATTACGAAGTAGAACGTTTAAAATTTTATTTAAAATCTCAGTTTCTTTTCTATAATTATTATAAAATTCAAGGAATATTGGTTTTGTTAAATGTCTATAATATCTAGTTTGATAAGTTCCTAAACTAATGTCTCTTGGAATTTCTATAATTTCTTTTTCTGAACTGAATTTGTATCCACATTTTCTGCATCTATATCCTTTATTTTTACCTATAGATTCACTTGAATGTCCACAAATAGGACATTTAGGATTTCTATATTCTACCTTATTTGATAATGATAAAATCTCTATTCTTTCTGCATCGATTATTTTACCATATTTACTAGACGGTTTTATTGCACCTATAACAATAATTTCATCCCCTGGCAATAAGGACTTAGCCATACTATTTAACTCCCCAGTTTCTCTATATACGAAGACTGTAAGGCAATTTTCTGTGCGTAAAATTACATCTCCGCCCGGTATTATTTCTACGTCTTTTACAGTTAATTTACCATAATAAGTTTGATACATCTTATCTCCAGGTTTAATTATATGTGCATCTGTACCTTGGTTCGACTTAAATATCATAAAGTTCTCTATTTCCTCGTCTTTTATTTGTATCATGTCTATTCCTTTTAATAATATTTCTGGGTCAATTCCTCTTATACCGTAAAAAACCGGATCTCCTCCGTGGGAAAGTATTAATGGTCTTTTTTTAATATAATCTACGTTAGCAAAAACTTTAGGAAAGAATTTTTCATCGAAAGCAATTAAGCTATCTAAGTCTATTTTCCTTTTCTTTTCCCAGTTTTCTTCTTTTCTATACGTAAGTAATTCAAAAGTATAATTTCCTTCAAATCCTATAGCAGCTAGCGATCCTATTATTCCTCTGCTTCCACGTACTATTGTATTAGTCTTTTTTATGTAATTCTCCATGAAGCTTTGGGTTATTACATCGGAAACTGCCTTTACGTAAAAATTCTCTAATATGTGTGAAGAGTCATAGTTTACAATAGCCATTCCAGGTTTTCTTCCATACTTTAGACCTTGAGAAACATTATTTACATAATCAAGCGAGGCATTCCATACAATGTCTGCTATTTCTTCACGATCTTTGTCGCTTTCTACTATTAATTTAATTGCTGCGTTACCTCTAGTTTTCCATGGAATATTAGGATTTAATCTTATCAAATACGGAAAATCAAGTAATTTTATTCCATTTTTATATAAAATCTTAATTAAATTTGTAGCAAAATGTGTAGTGCAGCCTCTATTGGGCGAATCATGATCGTCTATACCTATTACGTATTTCATTTTTTCATCGTGCTACTCTCCATTATGATCATTGTTAAGGTAGATCTAACCTTAGGTAATTTTCTTATAGTAGAGCTAACAAAATTCCTTAATGAATCCATATCTTGTGCTTCTATTTTAGCTACTATATCATAAACGCCATATACTATATAAGCTTCTGAAACTTCCTTTAGTTCCTTTAATTTCTCATAAACTTCTTCCTCTCCTCCAGCATCTGTATTTATTAAGATTATTGCGGACACGTTTTTAGACTGAGGGTTTGATATCAATTTTAAACTCCCATTAGTTTTAATATATAGCACTATAAGAACTTTACGAGTAATTTTGAAAATTTTTGTCATAGAACTCTATGAAGATGATCCAGAGAAGTCAACTGGGAGAAAGATGGTGAGATTTGGATTTGCAAAGTATACTGAAAAACCCAGAGGTATTGTTTTAAATCCTCTATCTGAAGAAGTGATTTCTATAGATGATATTGAAATAGTTAACAAGTATGGTATAAGTGTAATTGATAGTTCTTGGAATAAAAGTGATGCTAAATTTTATGCAAGATTTATGTCTAGATTCTCTAGAAGATTGCCTTTACTATTTGCAGGTAATCCAATAAATTATGCAAAACCCTATAAACTATCTTCACTTGAAGCTATTTCTGCCAGCCTTTATATTTTAAATTTTGTAGATATTTCTCTGAAACTTTTATCATTATATAAATGGGGAAAAACATTTTATGATTTGAATAGGGAACTTTTGGAAAGTTATAGGGGAAAACATAAAGATGAAATAATAGAGATAGAAAAATCCTTTTTTAAGGAAGAGCCCCAGCAATAACCCAGCTTCTGTATTTGGGGGATTTGACTATGCGTCAAGGGAGGTCTTCGGATCAGTCTCATTGGCCTCCCTACTTGCTCCGGGAAGGACTGCATTTCAACCCCTAAATATTCTCTTCATCTATCTTACCTTGTCGCCAAGGTAAGACTCGAATCATACTCATCGAATATTTAGGGGTAAGTTTTCTGTGCAGTTGCCAAGGGTACTACCCTTGTCCCTTGCGGGACTTCCCTTGATCTGGAGGCTGGAGTTTCCTCAGGATATCCCCGTAACCCCCTACTGGGGCTCTTCCAATTTATATTTAACCAAGAATCCTATTAAATCACTTCTAGTAATTATGCCCAATGGATGTAATTTATCATCTATAACTAGTACAACGGAATATTTGCTAAATAATCGTAAAATTCCATTGATAGGTTCAGTTTTCTGAATTAATGGGGGTAACGGAGACATTACTTTTGACGCTGTAAGCTTCTTAATATTATTAGAGATAATTTTACGCAATAACACATAATCATAAATTATACCAATTAATTTCTCATCATTATTAACTACGGGTATTTGAGAAATGTTATAGTTCTCCATTTTATTCACTACACTAAATATATCATCTTTTTCATGTGATACAATAACTGGCGTGTGCATTATTTTTTCAGCCGTATCTTGAACATTTATCATCAAAAGTAATTCGTCATAAATTTTCTTAATTACTGAAAATTTTGGATCTATTTTTCCATTCTCAATTTTAGCTATAAAAGACTGTGATACACCTACTCTTTTAGCTAATTCAGCTTGAGTTAAGCCGGCTATTTGTCTTAATTTCTTAAGTTCAGAAAAATCAGGAATCATATTAGATACCTTATGGTGGAGGAACTAGCTTGGATAGTATTAATATAATTGCTATTAAAACAATACTTCCAATTAAAGCAACTTTAGGGTCAATTTTAACTTTCTCATTCTCTTCATCATAATATCTTATTAATCCAGCCATAGAAGCTAAAGGTATACTTTCCTTTCTCTTTTTAGTTGAAGGCATTTAAACTCGCCTATAATTTCTAATACTCTCTATTATTTTTATAGCTTTTTCTGGGTTATCCTCTATTATATTGCCTGTAACTATTATATGGGCACCTGCTTCTACTAATTTTATTGCTGTTTCTTGAGTCCTAATTCCTCCCCCTACTATTATTGTAAGATTAGCAAATCTTCTTATTAATGATACCATTTCTGGTTTAACTGGCTCCGGAGATCCAGAGCCCGCTTCTAAATAAAGAAATTTCATACCCATAAACTCTGCAGCCAATGCATAAGATAACGCTAAATCGTTATTATCGAATGGAATAATTCTAGCTCTTCCTATATGTCCTGCAGTACCTCCATAACCTATGATTAAATATCCAGTAGGTAATACTTCTATTCCGAGTTTTTTTATTAAAGGAGCTGCAACAACTTGAGCACCTATTACGTAATATATATCGTCTGAATTAAGAAGAGATAAAAATAATATAGCATCAGCTTTCTCTGAAATTAAATTTATATTACTTGGAAAAATTATTTTAGGAATTTTAATATCGCTCAGAATTTCTAAAACATTATCTAATTTATCTTTAGAAACACCTAAGGTTCCTCCTATTAAAAACGCCGAAGTTCCAGCTTCGTATAGCTTTCTTGCAAGAGAATCAAGTTTATCCAAATTAGATATTTTATCTGGATCTATAAGAGAAAAATGTAACGCGCCTTCTTCACTAAGTTGTTGTATGTACTTGCTTATCTTCTCCTTCATTTATGCTTTCCTCTTTATTGCTTTCTTTTATTTCTAACTTTCCATCAAGGTATAAATCTATGAATTTACCATACGCATTTGCTTCATCGAATATAGGAGGTACCTCGATGTCTGCAGATAGTCCACAATTACCACATTTTATGTGTGCAATACCGTTTTTAATCTCTATAGAGATTGCAATTCTACCACATCTAGGGCATTCAAAGGTTTTTGGCAACTTAGGTTTGGGTTTAATAATCTTAGTTCTCTTCTTTCTTTTACCTCCCATTTTTACTCCCTCTTCTTTCTTTTATTAGAAATTAATACCTTTTTCTTTCTTGGCTCCTCAAGAATTTCCAAGAAAGTAACATAAATAATTCCTAATCCCAATACTAGAATAGTGGCTATTAGCGTAATTTCCATTATATTCATGTGGTGTATATCAGTTTTCTTAATTTTAATGATTTTCCGTCATGTCTTATTTCTCTAATTATATCTAAAAAATCGTTTAATTCGACATCTATAGTAATAGTTTTCTCTGTATGTAACGCGATTTTTAATGCCAAGACGTGATAACAAAAAGCTTTATCTTTGTAAATCTTATTGAAGATAAAGAATTCGCAGTCACAGTAGTTTTCATTTACTATATGATCCTTATGCTTGGAACCATCTTTACCCAGAAAAATGTATGTAAAAAGAAACCCTTGCTTAGATTGTATTTTTACTATTCTACCTTGCATTACAGAAATCTTAGCTTTTTTTAATAATCTCAAGTCTTCCATCATTATCTGCCAATATTATAGTATCGTACAAATTACAAAATATACCTGTTTCTATTACGCCGACAATATTACTTAGTTCATTGTTTAACTTGCATAGATCTTGAGTATTATCAACTTCCATGTCTAGAATTATATTGCCATTATCTGATATTAATGGGCCTATTTTACCTTGACTTTCCCGTATTTTGACCCTAAATCCTTGACTAGTTAAATTGGTTAATACATAACTTAACGAGACTGGAACTATTTCTATTGGTATTTGAAGAAGTTTTGGTACTTTTAATTTGCTTATTTCTCCAATAAAAATTCTCTCTTTGGAACTAACAGTTAATAGTTTCTCCCTAAGTAATGCTCCACCACCTCCTTTTATGAGTATTATTTTGCCGTTATTTTCTCTAATTAGGAAGTCGAAGCTATCTATATAAACGTCTGGAATTATGCCAGAAAATAGCGAAATTACCGAGAAACCTCTTTTACTTAGCTCAATTTCGCTATCTATTGAGCTAGCTATATATTGTTTTGTTTTAAAAATATCGATATCACTTATTGTCTCTATTAATTTCCTAATTGTTTTTCCTGTTCCTATTCCAATTATTTTTTTATCTTTTATATAGTCAATTGAATACTTTGCGACTATTTCTTTAGCATCCATTAAGCTCAATATTATTAAATAACATTAAAAATTAGGGGCCCGTAGCTCAGCCAGGACAGAGCCCTGGTCTCCGGAACCAGAGGTCCCGGGTTCAAATCCCGGCGGGCCCGTGTCAATTTCATAAATTGAAAGATATTTTTATTCCATATATAAAATCTAAATGCAACGGTAAAGGTTAAATTTGTAGCAATGTAAAACTAGGGTTAATAGTAGAGACGACTAAAATTAACGTTGACATATTAGATGATCAGAAAAAGCTTAAGCAGTGAAAAATAATGTTTAAGCTACGTTTCTCGTCATATATGTGTTGATATGCTCGTATTTAAATAGTAAGATTCAGAAGACTCCACAAAGAGATTAATGATAAGGAAATTTCAAACTCCTATTTAGTTATAAAAGGTGGTGTTGGCTCTTTGAGAATATTAATTAAGAAATGAGAGGAGTAAATCTACTGCAGAAATTAATATTATTGAATTTAAGCCATATGTCAGTGAAACTATATTTTGACTAATTTCTATAAAACTTTAAAAATTGCTAATTATTTTGTGTTTCAATTACGTATTTTAACATTAATAACAATTAACATAGTATATGCAACCTTGGATACGGGATTAATATTTTTAATATGATTCTATTCGAAGTATAACTAGTTAGTTCACTTGAGAAAATTATAAGTACCTTCCAAATAAGAGTTGTTCGGTGTATAAGTTGATGGAGGAAGATTGGGAAGAGGACTTAGAAGAGGAAGAATGGGAAGATGAAACTGAAGAAGATTGGGAAGAAGATGAGTGGTAAAGCTAATTTTTAATTTTTATTTTCTTTAAGGATGATGTCAATGAGGGTTGCAGTAATAAATTATGATTTTTGTAAACCTGACAAGTGTAATCTAGAATGTATAAGGTTTTGTCCAATCAATAGGTCAGGCAGCAAGGCTATAGAACTTTCTGAGATAGTTAAAGGTAAGCCAGTTATTTACGAGGAGACATGCATAGGTTGTGGTATTTGTGTGAAAAAATGTCCTTATGAGGCAATATCAATTGTTAATTTACCAGATAAACTATCAGGAGAAATTATTCATAGATACAAGATTAATGGCTTTGAATTATTTGGTTTACCTATATTAAAGCAAGGCTATGTAATTGGTATATTAGGCAAAAACGGTACTGGAAAGAGTACTATATTAAGAATATTGAGCGGAGAATTAATTCCTAATTTTGGAGATCCTAATGCTAAGCTTAGTTATGATGATGTTTTGAATAAGTTTAAAGGTAAGGAAATATATGATTATTTCTATAAGTTATATAATAAAAATCTGAAAGTAGTTCATAAAATTCAGTACATTGAGTATGCTAGTAGAATGCTCAAAGGAAATGTAAATGAGCTTCTGAATAAAATAGACGAGAGGGGCAAAATTGATGAGGTGAGAGAGCTTCTTTCTATGCAGAATATGTGGAATAAGTCAGTTCAAACTCTTAGCGGAGGAGAATTACAAAAATTTTTAGTCGCAGCTGCATTGCTTCGTGAAGCTGACGTTTACGTGTTTGATGAACCTTCATCGTATTTAGATGTTAGAGAGAGACTAAACATGGCTAAAGGCATAAGGGAGCTTACCAAAGATAAGTACGTTGCAGTAGTAGATCACGATCTTATTGTATTAGACTACCTTACGGATTTAGTATCTATAATATACGGTGAGAGTAGCGTATATGGTAGAGTGTCAAAATTATATTCCGCTAGAACTGGAATTAATAATTTCCTGAATGGGTATCTTCCCGCAGAGAACGTAAAATTTAGGCAAGATGAGATAAAATTTATGCTTAAAGAGCTTACAGATCTGGATTTCTCTAAAAATGTAAAAATTAGAATAAAATGGTCTGAAATAAAAAAGAATCTTTCTGACTTTTCACTTGATATTGAAGAAGGAGACGCGAGAGAAGGTGAAGTAATAGGCATTGTGGGTCCAAATGGTATAGGAAAAACTACGTTCATGAGAATACTAGTCAATGAGATAACTCCAGATTATGGTTATGTAACGCCAGAAGGCCTAAGAATGTCATATAAACCTCAAAAGCTTATTCCAGAGTATGATGGTACTGTTCAACAATATCTAGAAAATGTAAGTAAGGACGTACTATCAACATCGTCGTGGTTTTTTGAAGAGGTGATAAGGAAATTAAATTTACATAGGATTCTAGAATCAGAAGTTAAAGATCTCAGCGGTGGAGAGCTTCAAAAGCTTTATGTAGCAGGGGCATTAGCTAAAGAGGCAGACATTTATGTTTTAGACGAACCTTCATCGTATTTAGATGTAGAAGAACGTTATATAGTAGCTAAAGCAATAAAGAGAATAACACGTGAAAGGAAAGCGGTAACGTTTTTAGTTGATCACGATTTAGCAATTCATGATTATATTTCTGATAGAATAATGGTATTTACTGGAATTCCTGGTAAGGAAGGCCATGGTAAATCTCCTACTAGCTTAAGAAAAGGTATGAATGAATTTCTTAAAGAAATGCAAATTACTTTTAGGAGAGATGCTGACACTGGAAGGCCAAGGGTTAATAAATTAGGAAGTTACTTAGATAGGTTACAAAAAGAAAGGAACGAATATTATTCCTTAGAAGTTAGTAGAGATTAGTAAGATAAAAATTTAATAATATCGTAAGAGAATGTCTCTTATGAAGACCACAATAAGCGTGATTAAAGCAGATATAGGAAGTTTAGCTGGACATCATGTAGTACATCCAGATACTATGGCAGCAGCAAATAAAGTGCTAGCCGAGGCTAAAAAGAACGGTATAATAATAGATTATTACATAACGAATGTTGGAGACGATATGGAACTTATTATGACTCATAATAGGGGTGAATTAGATACTAAAGTTCATGAAACTGCTTGGGATGCGTTTAAAGAAGCAACTAAAGTGGCAAAAGATCTTGGATTATATGCCGCAGGGCAAGATTTGCTATCTGACACATTTTCTGGAAACTTAAAGGGAATGGGTCCAGGAATAGCAGAGATGGAAATAGAAGAAAGGCCTGCAGAACCCATAGCTATTTTTATGGCAGATAAAACAGAACCTGGAGCATTCAATTATCCCCAATATAAAATGTTCGCTGATCCATTTAATACTGCAGGTTTAGTTATAGATCCAACTATGCATGAAGGTTATAAATTTGAAATTTTAGATGTTTATGCAGGAGAATCTGTAACACTTAACGCCCCAGAGGAAATTTATGATATATTAGCATTAATTGGAACTCCTTCCCAATACGTAATCAGAAGAGTATATAGGAAAGCAGATAATATAATAGCGTCTGTTACATCAATAGAAAGATTAAATCTCTTGGCAGGAAAATACGTAGGAAAAGACGACCCTGTCATGATCGTTAGAGTCCAACATGGTTTTCCTGCATTAGGTGAGGTACTAGAAGCTTTCTCTTTCCCATATTTAGTTCCAGGATGGATGAGAGGAAGCCATTATGGTCCTTTAATGCCAGTTTCACAGAGAGATGCTAGAGCAACTAGGTTTGATGGTCCTCCAAGATTAATAGGATTAGGATTCAATATTAAGAATGGAAGACTAGTAGGTCCTAGCGACTTATTTGATGACCCGGCTTTTGATGAAACAAGAAGATTAGCAGAACAAATAGCAGACTATATGAGGAGACACGGTCCATTTATGCCGCATAGACTAGAACCTACGGAAATGGAATATACTACTTTACCACTAATTCAACAGAAATTAAAGGCTAGATTTAAGAAAGAAGCTGGAGTAGTAGAAGCAAAGAAAAGCATATATGAAAAACAAGTTGAAGGAGGAGACTAAATTTAAATTTTTATAATATTTATTAACTAACGGGCGAGCTTATGGGAAATATATATACGAGGGATATTAAGAGAATTGCTGCAGAAATTTATGAGAAATATAAGGATGAAGTTACTACTGACTATTCAAAGAATAAAGAAGTAGTTAAGAAATATATTGATGTATATTCTAAAAAAGTTAGGAATAGGATTGCAGGTTATTTAACTCGGTATGCTAAAAGGATGTCCTCTCAGAAGTCTGTATCTGAAGGGGAGGTAGTAGAAGAGAGTGAGTAAAATAATATTTTTTGGCCCACTAGTTCAAGCCTTTAATAGCAAAGAAATAGAAGTTAAAGGGGAAGATATTTTTCAAGTTTTAAAGAATATTGATAAAAAGGGAATTATTTTAGATTTGGATAATAACACCATAAGGCCTGGGTATATAATATTAATTAATGGAGTAGATTGGAGAATTAGAGGTAGTAAAATTACTGATAATGATATTATACAAGTAATTCCGATTAATCATGGAGGATAAAGATGATAGAAATCTCTCAAACTACATGGACTGCTGATAAAAAGAATATTATAAGATTTGATGGCAAATGTGTAATACAAGTGATTAAGGATATTCCGCCTAAATCAGTAATTAATCAAGCATGTTATATATTTTTTAAAACGTATACAAAATCTCGTATTAAAGAACCAGAAATTTATTTTCTAACTTTATTGTACTCGACTTCTCAAATTGCAAATGCGCTAGCGCATATAAAATTTAAGGAAGGAGACGTTGCGTATATAATAAAATGTTGTGATAAAGATATCAATAAATTTGAGCAAATACAGATTAAAGATAATAGCGAACGTATCGCGTTATCTACTAACGCAATAAATTCGCTTATCTGAGTCTCTAAAAAATATATATAACTTGGTATATGAATTTTAATAAAATAGGTCCTATTGTTCTATTTATACTTGGGTTTGGTTTAATACTATTACAATATCATTTAATATATATACACATATTTGATTCAGAATATTTTGTCCTTATTATACCTATAATATTTTCATTTATTATAATATTACTGAGAAAAAAGAATATTATATCAAATGTATTAGTTAAAAACAACATATTTATTATTAAGTCAAATAACGCTGTCATAATAGGTATAGCTTTTAGAATTTTAGGAAAGCAAGATATAAATAATTCAGATAGTAATTTGCAAAGAGAATTGGATAATTTAGTTGATGTATTAAGTAGGAAATCTGACAGTATAAAATACAGTATAGTTACATATATTTATAATAGGCGTAAATCTTCTGCTTTAATTATGTTTAAAGAATGTAAAGACGAAAACTATACAATATGTGAAACAGAAGTAATTCAAGAATATGAAATACTAAAAAAATTGGCAGAATCTATTGCTCCGCATATAACCTTAGAGCCTATAAAGGCAAGTAATGAAACATTACCTATACCCAACGATTTCGGAAATTTGACATATGCACGAGTTTTTGAAAAGCAGTATGAAATACCTAAGTCGGAAAATATTCAAGTAGACTACGATATCGAATTAGGTTATGTGATAACATCATCCTTAGCTAAAATTCCTATAGGCATACGAAGTAATGATGTGCTTAGACATATAGGAATATTTGGTACTACTGGAAGCGGAAAATCTAATACTGCAGCCATAATAGCTTCTCAATTAGCAAATAAGGGATTCAATGTCATAATTTTAGATTGGCACGGTGAGTATATAGATAAGTTAAAGGATTTTAAAATATATAATGAATCAAATCCGCTAAGGCTTAATATTCTAAAACTATATAATTTAGAAGAAACAGTTGAAATCTTTCAAGACGTTCTTGAGCTTACTGACCCTCAAAGATATATTCTATATATCATTCTTTCTGAATTAAGAAAATATAAGAGATTTTCTCTATCTGCATTATATGATGCAGTATCAAGAATAAAAGATGAATATACTTGGATTAAAGATGTAAAACTGGCTTTATTAAGAAGAATGAATTCTATACTTTATAGGCCAGTAAGGCTTTTATTAATTTCTAATATTAACATGGAGGACGAGCTTGCTAACAATAGCAAAATAATTATAGACTTAAGTTTTATACCAGATATCTCAGTTAGGAGATTATATGCATTATTCATAATTCGTGCAATTACTGATATTTATATAAAGAAAAAGATAAAGAATAAACCAACTTTAATAGTCCTAGAAGAGGCACAAAACTATTTTACAACTAGTAATAATGAGATGGTAAGTAGATTACTTAATGAGATACGAAAATTTGGAATAGGACTATGTATTATTACTCAGAGT
Source organism: Acidianus infernus (assembly GCF_009729545.1). NCBI lineage: Archaea > Thermoproteati > Thermoproteota > Thermoprotei > Sulfolobales > Sulfolobaceae > Acidianus > Acidianus infernus. The sequence continues at coordinate 697,773 of NZ_WFIY01000004.1, read as the reverse complement.
CCCTCATCAGTTTCTCCAGATGTGATTAAAAATACTAATATAAAAATAATTCATGCAATAAAATCAAATATAGATAAAAAAATAATTGTAGATTCACTTGCGTTAGATCCTAATTTGTCCAATATTTTGGACAAACTGGATATAGGCGATGCTATAATTTCTGCACCAAATATAAAACAACCAATATTAATAAAAATTAAAGAAATTTAGTCTTCTTCTGATGGTTTGCTTTCTCCGCTCTTGGATTCGCTTCCAGAGGATGTTGATTTCTTACCTGCTGCTACTAGATCGTCTATTCTAAGTATTAATGTTACTGCTTCAGTTGCAGCTTTAATCGCATTCATTTTAACTAATGCTGGGTCTATTACTCCTTTTTGCCACATATCTACTGGCTGTCCAGCGTATAAATCTACACCTACCCACTTATTATTCTCGTTTTCATGTGCACTTCTTAGTTTCATTAATAAATCTATTGGATCAAAGCCTGCATTCTCTATAAGTATCATTACTAGACTTTCTAATGCTGATGCATACGCTTCTATTGCTAATTGCTCTTTACCTCCTACTTGTGGGGCGTATTTTCTTAATGCTTTTGCTATCTCAATTTCTATCGCTCCTCCTCCTGCTACTGCTCTTCCATCTTTAATTACATCTGCTACAGTTCCTAATGCATCTCTTAACGCTCTTTCAGTTTCATCTACAACTCTCTCTAATCCTCCTCTTATTAGTATGCTTATTGCTTTCGGATTCTTTGCACCTTCTACAAATACCATTTTATCTTCTCCAACCTTTCTTTCTTCTACGAGTGCAGCATATCCAAGATCTTGTGGGCTTAATTCGTCAATATTGGAGACTACTCTTCCTCCAGTTGCTCTAGCTAGTTTTTCTAAATCACTCTTCTTAGCTCTTCTTACTGCTAATATACCTTTCTTTGCTAAATATGACTGTGCTACTTCATCAATTCCTTTTTGACATATTACTACGTTAGCTCCAGTGGCTGCTATCTTGTCTACCTTTTCTTTTAGCAAATTATCTTCCTCTTCTAAGAATTTCTGCATTTGTGATGGATCATTAATTCTTATCTCCGCATCAAGTTCAGGCTTTTCAGCTTCTAATGAGGCGTCAAGTAACGCTATTTTTGCATTCTCTATTCTCTTTGGCATTCCTGGATGCACTACTTCCTTGTCTACAATTATTCCATATACTAGTTGTGTATCGTTGATTCCTCCTCCTGCTTTCTTTACTATTTGAATATTATCTAGGTCTACATACCACTTATCTCCTCTTAATTCTGAGACTTGTGTTACTGCTTTTACTACAATATCAGCTAAATATTCTCTTGCGCCTGCTACTGATTTACTGCTTAATGAAGTCATTGCAACCTTCTTAAGTAAGTCAGTGTCATTTATACTAACTGGTTGTGCTATTTCTTGAATTGTCTTTAATGCAACTTCTTCAGCCTTCTTATAACCGCTTATAATTATTGTTGGATGAATATCTTTATATAATAAGTCTTCAGCCTTCTTAACAAGTTCGCCTGCTAATATTACTGCAGTTTTAGTTCCATCGGCAGTTTCTTCATCTTGACCTTTAGCTATCTGAACTAATAGCTTAGCTGCAGGATGTTGTAAATCCATTTTATCTAATATAGTAGCTCCATCATTTGTTATTGTAATATCACCTAAACTGTCTACAAGCATCTTGTCCATTCCTCTAGGGCCATATGTGCTTTTTAGGGCTTCTTCTACAGCTTTAACAGCTGCAATGTTTAATCTAACTGCTTCTTTTCCATAAGTTCTTGAGGAACCTTCCTTTAAAATTATTACGGGAATTCCTTCAGGAGTAGTAGCTACAGTAGCTGTGGATGACATATAATTCACCTTCACACTCACTTTGAAACTGGTTATATAAAAATTTAACTGCCATATAGTTATACGCAAACTACATTATTTAACAAGACTAAAGTAATAGGAAAATTAATCTAATAATTCTTTATTCATATATTTTAACTCCTTAGGTAATTTATATGTAATTTTTCTAAAATATTTCTCATTTATATGTAATTTTTCTAAAATATTTCTCATTTTTTTGCATCTATACCCTGCTATATAGAAACTTAAAGCTACCCTTATTTTTATTTTTCTTCCGCAAAATATTCCGTTTTTCTCTAAATATTCATATACTTTGTATACTTTCTTATCCATGTTAAGTAAACTTAAGGCTAATTCTCCGTCTTCGGTTATAAATTTCATATTTTTCTTATTATTAATTATCCTAAATTTATTTGATACAGTTTCTGTTAATTTTATGAAATTTCTTGTTTCTTTTCTTTCTGAGAGGTTTTTATTTAAATCTATTATATCTTCAGAGGTATCTATTTGAGAATAATCGTAAAGTGTATCAATTACACTTCCACATGATGCACAAACTATATTTCCATGTATATTATCCCATATTAAATCATTTGAGCCACAATATGGGCATTGCATGATAATTTTTATCGTTGAATAATCATTATAACTTAATTGTTACTAAGTACATTAGACTGAGATATGACTGAAACTGAGGTTGAAGAATTGCTAACTAAAATTATGTCTAATAAAATTTCAGATAAAGATTTGCAAGCTTTACAAGCCATATATGGTAGTGACAAACATTTTTGGAATAAAATTTCAGTTATTGTGGATTTAAAGTTAAGATCTAAGAAAGCTAAAATCTCTAATAAATTTGATAACGTAATATATTTACAGGATTCAAGCGAGAAGGTGATTGGTATAGTTGTAATTTATAATGAAAACGAACCTTTGAAAATAAATGAAATATTTAAATATATTGAAATGGCTAAGTCGTCTAATATTGATGCATATCTAGCCATAATAGACAAGTATGGAGACATAACTTATTATAATCTTTCTGAGGTATCATTATCTAAGGGCTGATATGGTATCTTATGAACCTTTAAGAGGAATGAAAGATTATTTTGGTGAAGATGCTGAAAAAATTAGATATATAGAGGAACAATTTTCAAAAATTGTGAAAAAATCAGGATATATGGAAGCTATAACACCAATTCTTGAAGAATTTGAATTATTTGCATTAAAAGGCGGAGAAGAGTTAAGGAATACAATGTACACATTTGTTGATAAAGGCGGAAGAGAAGTAGCCTTAAGGCCAGAATTTACGCCTAGCATAGTAAGATTATTTCTAAATTCTATGCAACATTTGCCTAAGCCAATTAGACTATATTATATTGGGACCGTTTATAGGTACGATGAACCTCAGTTTGGTAGATATAGGGAATTCAGGCAAGCCGGAATAGAAATGCTGGGTGAATCTTCAATTAATGCCGATTTAGAAGTTTTAAGTATATTATGGGAATTTTTTAAGAAAATTGGTTTGGAAAATATTACTATAAAAATAAATAATATAGCAATATATAGAGAACTTTTTTCAATGTTAAAAATGTCTGAGGATCAAGAAGATCATTTATTGCATTTAATCGATAAAGGAAATAAAGATTCTGTAATAGAATATTTATCTAAAATTTCAGAATATAAAATTCTAAATATAATAAGGGAAATGCTATATAATTCCATATCCAAAGAATCGGATTTTATTGAGTTAATCAAAGATTTGAATAATGAGCATTCAAAAGTTTTAGAAAATCAAATTTCAAGACTTTTTAAAATTTATGAAATATTAGCTAAGCTTAATGTTCCAATAAAAATTGACTTATCACTAGTAAGAGGCTTGGCATATTATACTGGAGTAATTTTTGAGGTCACCCATCCTTCAGTATCTTTTAGTATTGCTGGAGGTGGAAGGTACGATAATTTAGTACAACTCTATGGCGGGCCATCTACACCTTCTATAGGTTTTGCAATAGGAGTAGAAAGGGTTTTAAGTGTTTTACAAAATTTAAAAATTAAAGATAATGTTAGGAAAATTGCCATAATTCCTCTAAATGAAAATGTAATTGATTATGCACTTAAAGTTCTTTTCATCTTGCATGAAAACGATATTCCTGCAATATTGAACACAAAAAATATTTCGTTATCTAAGATAATACCAATTTTATTGGATATGAACGTAAATATAGCCATTATTATCGGAGAAAATGAAAAAAAGGAAAATAAAGTCTCAATAAAAGATTTAACAACAAGACAGCAAAGTTCAATATCACTTAACGATCTTTTGCCTTATATAAGGCAAATAATTTAAACTTTGTACAAAGACTTATAGTGATAATTATGGAAGAGTTACCCTCAACTGCAGTGGGAATAAAGTTAAATGATGGCATAATCTTAGCCGCTGAACGTAGGTTAAGTTATGGAGGTTATGTCCTAAGTAAGTCTGCTAAAAAGGTTCATATAATAGGCAGATTTGGAATAGCTGGTGCAGGACTTTTTGGAGATTTACAAGCTTTAACTAGAATAATGAATGCTGAAATAAAATACTATGAATTATATAATGAAAAGCCTATATCTACTAAAGCAGCGGCAAAACTACTATCTATTATATTATATCAATATAAATATATGCCATTTATTTCTGAAATTCTATTTGCAGGAGTCGATAATGGAATTCCCCAATTATATGTCTTAGATCCATTAGGTTCTCTTTTAGATGATGTATACGCAGCAGTAGGTTCTGGAGCTAGAGTTGCCATAGGCGTTCTTGAGGCAGAATACGATCAAAATATGTCATTAGATAAAGGCAAGGAAATAGCAATAAAGTCTATTAAAGCATCTATAGAAAGAGACGTAACTTCTGGGGATGGTATTGATATCTTGATATTGGATAAGTCTGGAAAAACATATACAGAGTATATTCCTTATTAATTTTATTTTGATTTTATTACACAGAAATATACATGATCCATTATATTAAATCCGTATTTATTAAGGAAACTTGAGTCGCTTTCTATTTTAACTAGTAATCCAAATAAGGATATTATTGTGACGTACGTTTTCCTATTTTGATTAATTTTCTCTTTTTCTGTAACTATATATCCATGACCACAAAAATCATTCTGCGTGAAACTAGGCTTTGACCTAGATATTATAACATTAACCTTTTCATTATTATTAAAAATATTGATCTCTGATGTAACATCTAAATTTATATTAATATCTTGACATTTTATATTTACTACATATAAATCTCTAAGTACGCCCTTTTGAATAGACGCTATTGTCCCTTCTTCATTAAATTCATAATTTATGCGTTGCAAGGTTTTTCACTTCATTATTTAAATCCTTGTATATTAATCTTATGTTGACCGTTATGAGTATAAGTCGTAGAGTAGTTTATGATATAAATTCATTAATAGATAAAACTGTAATAATAAAATTAACTAATGGAAAAACTTATACTGGTCAATTATCGTCTTTTGAAATAGATCCTTTTATGGTAAGTATATCAAATGCTAAAGATAATGAAAACAATGTTTATTATAAAGCTATAATAAATGGTAGTATTATTTCAGAGATTCTAATAAAGAACGCTCCAATTTTTGATGTAAAAGAGTTCGCTAGTCTAATAGAAAAGTCCTTAAATTTAAGGCCTGGCGATATTAAAGTTTATGAAGAAGCAGGAGTTATAACTGTCCTAGAGAAAATTAAAGTAACAGAAAACGGTGTTGAAGGTAGCGGACCTCTTGCCCAAAGAATTTATGACCTATTTAATGAGTACGTAGAAAAGAAAAAGAGAGAGACTTCAAGATGATTGGAGATTTTGAGGTAAAAGAAGAAGACTTAGCAGGTAGAATAGGCAAATTAGAAACTTCACATGGTATTTTAGAGACTCCGGCTTTTTTCCCAGTAGTTAATGTACTAAAAAAAGAGATATCCATTAAAGATATTATGGCAGTTGGATTTAATAGTATAATAACTAATGCATATATACTTAAAAAAAATAATATAGTTAAGCAAGATATACATAAAGAACTTGATTTCAATTCAATTATAATGACCGATTCAGGAGCATATCAGATCTTAGAATACGGTAATATAGAAGCTAATAATAGAGAAATTGTAGAATATCAGAATCAAATAAAGCCAGATATTGCAGTAATTCTTGATGTACCGACTGGAAAATTGGAAGATAGAGAAGAAGCGAAAATGACTGTTGACGAAACATTAAGAAGAGCTAAAGACGTAGAAAGTATAATAAATACCGAAAATATAATATGGACTCATCCAATTCAAGGAGGAAGATTTTTAGATCTGCTTCAATATTCTGCAGTAGAAGCAAATAAAAGAGAGAAATATAAATTACTAGCATTAGGTAGTCCTACTGTATTAATGGAAAAGTATGATTATGATACATTAATTGATATGATATTTACAGTTAGGTCATCTATAAGTAGAGGAAAACCATTACATTTATTTGGTGGAGGTTTACCGCATTTAATACCTTTTGCAGTAGCATTAGGAGTAGATTCCTTTGATTCTGCATCGTATATATTATATGCTAGGGATAATAGGTATATAACTAGATCTAGGACATTAAAGCTTGAAGAGATAGACAGTTTCCCGTGTAGTTGTCCAGTGTGCTCAAGATATACCCCTCAAGAGCTTTTAGAGATGGATGAAAACGAAAGAACTAGACTACTAGCAATTCATAATTTATATAAAATATTAGAAGAAATTAGAGAAACAAAAATAGCTATAAAAGAAGGAAGATTATTTGAATATTTACAAGAAAAGGCATTTTCTCACCCTTCAGTATATTCTGCGTTTAAGAGATTGCTTAAATATGCAGAATATTTGGAAAAATATGACCCAAGAGTAAAAGGTGAGATAAAGGGATTATTTTTATATGACGAGAATTCTATAAAAAGACCAGAAATTATTAGACATTATAGATACCTTGACTTAATAAAGCCAATGCATGAAAAGGCAATAGTTATTTGTGGAGATAAGTTTGCACAACCATTCATTTTAGATCCTTTTATTTTAAAAATTGTTAATGAAAAATATATGGAGGCAGATATATACATAGCTTATCCATTTTACGGTCTAATACCAGTTCTAGTTTCTGAGTCTTATCCATTGTCTCAATTTGAAATTCCAAAGTCACTATCAGAGAGTGTAATTAGAATATCCTCAGATAAGGCTAATAGCATATTAAAAGCTAAATACAAAAAAGTCGAATTAATAGAATGTGAAAATTCAAAGTTACATATAATGCCTATCTAATCCACTTCTACTTATTTCTTTTTGGATATTCTCTAATTGCTTTTGAAGTTCTTCTTCTAATTTTTTGGCGTCTTCATAAAGTTCGGTAACATCAATATTAGTTCCTAGAATTTTATTTATGGCATCTACAGCAATTGCAGCAGCGGCAGGATCTATTCTTTCTCTGTCTGCATAAGGTAAGAGGACTATTGCTGGAAGATCCTCAATTTCTGAATAGATAGTAAATAATGCTAAAGGTCCTACCATTATTAATTGCTTCTCTAATTCTGGATAAGGTAAATTTATTGTACTTTTAGAAGTTTTAAGCCATCTAAGCTCTTCTGAACTTTCCTTATATCTCTTGTCAAGTCCGCCTATTAGTATTATATTCTTTACTTCGAGTTTTTTAAGCCACATTATGGTATCCTTAGCAAAGGAGTTCCATTCACGTTGGAAAGGTAATAGATGATTTAGTAGCACTATAGTATGCAATTCTTTATCATAAAACAAGTCAAAAGGCGTTGCTATGCCATATTCGTCTAAGAAAGTGACATCCCTAAGATACTTTGTTGTTATAAATCCTATTCTTTGTAATTTGCGTTTTAGCACTATGTATCTTGATGCAAGATATCCAGTTTCTCCTATTGTTCTAAATCCAGTTATAAATGTGGATCCTTTTAATTCATCTTCAGTTATACCCTTAAGAATTACCTTCATTTTTATTCCTCTCCTTTACAATTACAGCTACTCCTCTTTTATATTCGATTATCTCCTCTGCTGATAACTTTAATCTACCTACAGCTATTATATTATCGTCGCTATCGACTACTATAACTTGGTCTCCAGCTCTTAGACTCTTATCTACTTCAATTACATGTTTTGCGAAAACGTTTCCAGAATATCTTACAACTTTTGCGATATCATATGGAATTATTACTCTAAATCTAGGAGGTTTGGAACAAATTTTAATCTTTTTGGCAGAATTTAAAGTCAGCGAGAATAAATTGTCTTGAGCCCTTAAAACTAAAAATAAATTATTATCTATTAGGATATTTCTTATTCTATTAGTATTTATAGATCTTTGAATAAAAAAGTAATTTGAGTCATCAAATACGCAATCAGCAATATCATAACCGAACTGGTACGCAAATATATTCTTTAAATAAAAAAATTCGAACTCAGATACCTTTTCTGGATAAGTTACAAATTCTCTCATGTGTATTTCTCTTCTCTTCCTTTAAATTCTTCCTTTCTTTTAGATTTTACTTTATTTATGGCCTCTATAAAATGGTTCATTTCTATGATTCTTTTATTCTCTCTTATCGCTAAGTATCCAGCTTCAGTACACACATTTTTAATATCAGCACCGCTAAATCCTTCAGTAAGCTTAGCTAATATGTTAATATCAACATCTTTACTAACTTTCATTTTTGAGATATAGATTCTGAAAATCTCTTTCCTACCATTAAAATCTGGTAACGGAATTTCTATTATTCTATCAAATCTACCCGGTCTTAATAAAGCCGGATCTAAAATATCTATCCTGTTTGTAGCTCCTATTATCTTTACATTATCTAAGGGCTGAAATCCATCTAGCTCTGCAAGCAATTGCATTAAAGTTCTTTGTACTTCTCTTTCTCCACTAGTTCCTAGGTCTATTCTTTTTGCACCTATTGCATCTATTTCGTCTATAAACACTATTGAAGGGGCCTTTTTCCTAGCTAACTCAAAGACTTCTCTTACAACTCTTGCTCCTTCACCTACAAACTTCTGAGCAAATTCTGAAGCAACTACATGAATAAAAGTTGCATTGCTCTCTGTTGCTACAGCTTTAGCCAGCATAGTTTTTCCTGTACCCGGAGGTCCATATAGAAGAACACCTTTAGGAGGTTGAATTCCTAATTCTTTAAATATTTCTGGATTCTTTAAAGGTAGTTCTATTACTTCCCTAAGTTCTTGAATTTGTTGAGATAGACCTCCTATATCCTCATACCTAACATTAGGTTTCTCCAATACCTCCATCGATTTTACAAATGGATCATTTCTTTCAGGTAGTATTTTGACTATTGCAGAGCCTCTTTGATTTAACGCTACTGATTGACCAATTTTAAGGCTTTTAATATCTATATCGCTACTTACTGTAACTATCAAATTTGGTCCAGATGTACTTCTAACTACCACTTTTCCATCGTCTAAAATATCAAGTACTACAGCCTCTATTAGAGGAGGGCTTAATAATTTCTCTAGTTCAGATTTATAGTAATTTAATTCCTTTCTTAGACTTTCAGTTTCAGCTTGTAACGCATTAATCTTTTCTTCAAGCAACTTAATTATTTGCTCATAATCCTCATTATTATCTCTAGAAACATCTATTTCTCCAGACAAGCTTAATCCATATCATTTCTTAATGAGATAGACTAAAAATGTTTGCCACTATTTATTACTTGTGAGCATTCAGAAACAACCACAAAAATACTGTGAAATGTGCGGCATGCCAATACGTGGAAAAGGTTTTACGGTGGTCTATGAAGGTAGTGTAATCACCGTTTGTGAAGCATGTTACTCAAAGATTAAAAAATCTGCTAAAATTTATGAAGAAAGACCTAAAAAAACACAGATAATAAAACAACAGAGTCAAAATATCAATAACAAAAAACCAGAAATAGAAGTTGAAGTAGTGGACGATTACTATAAAGTAATTAAAAGTGCAAGAGAGCGTTTAGGCCTTACTACTAAACAATTAGCGGAGAAAATGAGAGTTTCTGAAAATATAATAAAGAGATTTGAACAAGGCAAATTGAAGCCTACAATAGAACAAGCAAAGGAATTGGAAAAAATCTTATCAGTGAAATTACTATATACAGTGCCAAACGAGGAAACACAGAGAGTAGAGAAGAACTTTGAACTTACTTTAGGAGATATAGTAAATATAAGGGAAAAGAAATGAAAGCAATTCTGTTCTCATCGGAGGAGTATCTGGACGAAGCTAAAATATTGTCTGAAACTGCAGGATATGAAATTGTTAGTATATATAAACTTCCAAAAAAGCCAAATCCGTCATATTACATTCAAGAAGATAAGTTAAATAAGTTAAAAAACGAGAATATTGATGCTATAATAGTCTTTGATCTCTTAAAGCCTAGACATTTTATTAATTTAAATAAGGAATTAGGAGGAAAGATGAAAATTTTAGATAAGCTTTTACTGCTATTGGAAATTTTTGCTTTGCATGCTGGATCAAAGGAAGCTCAGTTACAAATTGAGCTAGCTAAATTAAAATATGAATTACCTATAATTAAAGATGTTTACAAAAAGCATAAAATATCTGAGCAACAAGGTCTATTAGGAGCAGGAGTTTATGGAGTAGAGTCAATACTTAGACTGTATCATAGAAAAATTGCAAAAATCTCAAAGGAGTTAATGCATATAAAGGAATTAAGAGAATCTCAAGTAAAGCAACACGAAAGTAATGGTATACCAACTGTAGCTATTACTGGTTATACAAACGCTGGAAAGACTTCAATATTTAATATACTAACTGGTCTCCACCAGAAAGTGGATTCCTCAATGTTTACAACTACTGCCCCTAAAAGATTTAAAATCTCTATAAACGGGCAAAAGCTGATGCTTGTCGATACTGTAGGTTTTATTAGAGGAATTCCTCCTCAAATTATTGAGGCGTTTTTCGTTACTCTATCAGAAATTAAGTATGCAGATATTATACTTCTAGTAGTAGATATATCCCTTGAAGATACATTAATTCTTGAAATGTTAAAGTCTTCATTTTCAACTTTAAGAGAATTAGGAATCTCTGGAAAACCCATACTAATAGTTGCTAATAAAACAGATAAGATACCTTATGAAGAAATAGATAGACGCTCAGATTTAATATATAAAATAAGTAACGAAATATATTCTCCTATTATTGGTATAATTCCGTTTTCTGCTAAAACTTTGTACAATCTATCTAATTTAAAGACAAAAATAGCAGAAAGTTTATTAATGTATTATAATCAGGAAAAAAAGGAAATTACATAGGTAATCTATAAAAACGTCTAGAAGAATAATATATAGGTAGGCGAGCGCAATTGACTAGTAATGTAGACGAGCTTATACTAAATTTAGCTAAGAGCTTATTAGGAGAAGAGTATACAGAACTATTGGAATTTCTTTTAAATAAAAAGACTGAAATGACTGATGACGAAATAGCTAATGAGTTGGGTATAAAAGTTAATGAGATAAGAAAAAAGCTCTATGCATTAGCAGATCAAGGGCTTGTTAGTTATCGTAAAAGTAGAGATAAGGATACAGGTTGGTATATATACTATTGGAAAGTTAATACTGAGCAAATTAATGAAATACTATTAAATAGAAAAAGGGAAATTTTAGAAAAATTAAAAGCAAGATTAGAGTATGAATCTAATAATGAATTTTATATGTGTCCAGAAGATAAAAGTAAATATACCTTTGATGAAGCGTTTGAGAACGAGTTTAAATGCCCAAAATGTGGATCTCAATTAATATATTATGATTCCAGCAAAGTAAGACAAGTATTAGAGAAAAAAATTAATGAGTTGCAAGAAGAGATAGATAAAGAGACTAAACTTGGAGCTAAAAGTAGTTGACTTATTTTCTGGAGCAGGAGGATTCTCTTTAGGGTTTAAAAACCAAGGATTTAATATAGCCCTGGCTATAGATATAAATCATGCAGCGGCTAGGACGTATGCTGAAAATTTTCCTTCGACACTTGTTCTAGAAGAAGATATAAGAAATGTTACTGGAGAAGAAATAATAGACATTTTAGGTTCAAGTCCAGATATTTTAATAGGAAGTCCTCCATGTGAAGGATTTACCGCTGCCAATCCATCTAGACTAAAAAATCCGGTAGATAGATTATACTTGGATGAAAGGGGGTCTTTAACACTAGAATTTATAAGACTTGTAGGGGAATTAAAACCTAAGATTTTCGTAATGGAAAACGTTCCTGCAATAGTTGAGACCAAGGAATTAAAAGATGCTTTAATACTTGAATTCTCAAAAATAGGATATGAGCATATTTATTTTAATTTTCTAAGGGCAGAAGATTACGGTAATCCTTCCAGAAGGTTAAGAGTGTTTATCTCTAACATACAAATAAACCCACCAAAATTAGCTAAAAAGGTTACAGTTCATGACGCGATATCAGATTTAGATGGGAGAACAGACGTTCCTAATAATGAGATTCATGAGATCTCTGAGAAAAAGATGCTAAAAATAAGTAAATTAGGCTTTGGCGACTATTTAACAATGTATAGGGGAAGTAAGAAAGAAATTCCGCTTTATATTAGGCTAGATCCTTTTGACTTAGCACCCACAGTTTTAGGAAATTCAAGATTTATTCATCCTTATCATGATAGATTCTTAACAGTAAGAGAACAAGCTAGATTAATGAGCTATCCTGACGAGCATGTCTTTATAGGAAGTAAAGATGAACAGTATAATCAAATAGGCGAAGCAGTTCCAGTAGCCTTATCAACTGCTATTGCATCATATATTAAGGTGAAAATACGTGAAGAATATTATAGTTGGTTTGCATAATATTACAAGTTCACAAAGATTAATAGATTTTGCAAAAATAGTTTTTAATCTTGGTGTGGAGAAATTAGTTGTAACTAAAGCTAGTGGCACTGCAGCACAAGTAGGAATTCCAGAAGTAGGAAAATTAGCCTTTAAACTTAATAAATCCCTTTTAATTTTACCTGATTTGAAAGATTCAATAGAATTATTAAAACCCAGTTCAGTGTATTTAGTATCTTCTAGTGCCAGAGACGAAATAAATATTGAAGATATAAGAAATAAAAAAGATTCGAATCAAATATTAATAATATTCTCTGGCATAGAGAGTGGATTTACAAAAATAGAACAATCTTTAGGTAATTATGTAAAAATTCCTAAATTATCAGGGGATCTAGGACCAGAAGCAGAAGTTGCTATACTCTTGTATACGCTTCTTTAATACGAGGAAAAAACTTTAAAGAGCGTTAAGTCAAAATAAAAAATGGGCCCGTAGTCTAGCCTGGTTAGGACGCTGCCCTTACGAGGCAGAAATCCTGGGTTCAAATCCCAGCGGGCCCACTTTTGCGTTCTACTCTTTTGGTAGAATGATACGTAAATGCAACGGCAAAGGTAAAAATTGTACTAAATACTTATTTATAGACTGAGAAAAGCCTATATGCATATAACAAGCAAAACGATTAAGCTTTCATTAAAATAACTTTTTTAATCCTTAAAGTAAAAACATAAATCGGAGACCCGCCGTAGCTCAGCCCGGTTTAGAGCGCCCGGCTGTAGATAGGGGGCAGTTACCGGGTGGTCCGGGGTTCAATTCCCCGCGGCGGGACTTCCTTCTTAGTGAAAGATAGATTTTAAACTCCTTTTGCTTCAAAATCATTTAAGGTGATATTTTGGCAGAAACCGCACATAAGGTGCTTGCAGAATCATTAGGTAGCTTAGTATTAGTTAAATTAAAAGGAAACAAAGAGGTAAGAGGACTATTAAAAAGCTATGATCAACATATGAATTTGGTATTATCAGATTCCGAGGAAATACAAAGTGATGGCAGCGGAAAGAAGATTGGTACTATAGTAATTAGAGGAGATAACGTAATTCTTATATCCCCAATACAACAAGCATAAGTGTGATTGAAAATGAAAGGAACACCATCATTTGGTAAAATGAATAAAGGTGCTACACATATTAGGTGCAGAAGATGTGGAAGAAATGCATACAATCCGAGGAAGCATTATTGTGCAGCATGCGGATTTGGTAGATCTAAGAGAATAAGGAGATATAGTTGGCAGAATAAGAAGGTTAATGGAATAAGGTTAGTTTAAATGAGCCAGTTTGGCTGGAGTTGGCATTTAGAATGGCAAAGTCCTTGTGAATTTCATGGCCATTTAATAAATAGAGTAATTGTTGATTTAAAGACGCAATATCAAAGAGTTATGGTAGCAGAGCTTGCAAGGTTTGGTAAGGTATTAATAATAGATGGTAAGATTCAGTCCAGTGTAGCCGATGAGTATATATATCATGAAACTTTAGTTCATCCACTAATGCTTAGTGTTGAAAATCCAGAAAACGTATTAATTCTAGGTGGAGGAGAAGGAGCAACACTTAGGGAAGTATTAAAGCATAAGACCGTCAAAAAAGCTACAATGGTAGATATAGATCAAGCAGTTATAGATTTTGCTAAACAATACTTAACCGAATGGCATAGAGGATCTTTTGATGATAAAAGAAGCAGGATTATAATATCGGACGCAAAGGATTATATTGAGAAAACCACCGAAACTTATGATGCAATAATTCTAGATTTGACGGATCCCATAAAGGGTAATACCTCATATAAGCTATATACAAAAGAATTTTACGAAAAGATAAAATCAAGATTAAACAAAGGAGGAGCAATGGTAACCCAAGCAACTTCTCCATCATTCTCCTTATGTGTTTTCTCAACAATTTTCAATACGCTTAGGCAAGTGTTTAAGCTAGTGTCTGCATCAATAGTTTATGTTCCAGCGTTTGACGGGTTATGGGGATTTGTCTACGCTTCAGACTATGTAAATCCAATATCTTTAACTAAAGAGCAAGTTAACAAGAGAATTAAAGACAGAATAGAAGGCGAACTCAGATTTTATGATGGAGAAACTCATTCAATGATATTTAGTATGCCAAAAGATATAAGGCAATATCTTGCAAATGAAAAAAGAATATCGACGGAAGAGAATCCAATATATGTCCCAGCTTGATTTTTAAGCCTTAATTTCTAATTTTATACTTGCCGGGGTGCCCGAGCGGACTAAGGGGGTAGGCTCGAGACCATTTCCAGCTAAAAGCGAGCGACCTACTGTCCGAAAGGACGCGCGGGTTCAAATCCCGCCCCCGGCGTATTGCGGGGATGCCCGAGCCAGGACGAAGGGGGTAGGCTCAGGCCCTACTGGCGAAGGCCTTCGCGGGTTCAAATCCCGCTCCCCGCACTTATTATGATGAGAGTCCCGACCAATGAAAAATGATTGGGACTCTCAGCCAGCGCTGATTAAAGCTAATAAAAAGAAATAAAAGTATTAATTTCTTATATGATATTAATAATTATTAAAAATTGTACTGTTTATTGCTCAAATTATTATTTAATTATGGCTTCATTTTATTTAAAAGTGTACAATACGTACAATGCATTGAGTCATATAAATACTTAATATCATATCAAACGAAATAGACATGCGGGGGGTGGGATTCGGACCCACGCAGGCCTTCGCCAGCGGATATCTTATCTGGCGGGTGGCATCTTAAGTCCGCCCCCTTTGACCATGCTCGGGCACCCCCGCACGTAAGTAGAAATTAGAATGTACAACTTAAATGTTTTTCCATAATCTTTATAGAAGGTATCTAAGAAGCTAATTAAAGTTTAATTTAATCTTCTTTCGTCTTTAATTTTTAATATTTATTTTATAAATTAGACATTAATACATATTATTATCCATGTAATTTTGTCCCTTTGCACGTCTTTCAAGTATTAGAGGCTCTTTGCTTATAAGACTGACCAAAAATTTAATTATAGGTATGTTTATGCTATTTTGGGTAAGATTATGGTATCTCACTCTAAGGGTAACAGAACCAGGTCGAGAAATCTTTTGAAGAAATCTCCTAGAGAAAGAGGCGCAATTCCATCCTTAAGTTCATTAATGTATGATTATAAGCCTGGAGATAAGGTAATTATTAAAATAAATTCTGCAATACATAATGGGATGCCTCATAGAAGGTTTCAAGGGAGAGTTGCAGAGGTTGTAGGTAAGAGAGGTAGAGCTTACGAGCTAAAATTACGTGTGGGTAACAAGGAAAAATTGATAATTGTGAGACCAGAGCATCTTAGGTTATTTAAGCAGTGAGGTAGATTGTCCTCAGTTATTATAGAGGAGGAGCATTATATTCCATATTCAGTAGCTAAGAAGTATGTATATGAACTAATCAGAAATGGTAATAACTCGAGTATCTTACAAAGAACATATGAATATCTTAATTCAATAACTAAATGTAATGACGAAGATGCTGCTAAACTTATGGAAGAGCTAGCTCAATTAGTGGAAAAAGAAGAAATACGGGCTGTTATAGCAAGTATATGCCCAACTACAGTAGATGAAGTCAGAAGTATTTTGGCATCTGATAGCAAGAATTATGGCCAAGAAATTCTAGAGAAAATTGTAGAACTTGTTAAGAAGTATCTTCAAAAAGGTTGATATTTTTTATTAAGCTAAGCGTAATTGATTATAGTGGAATGATGGCTGAGAATAGAAGGCCGTATGAGAGGAAAGTAGAAAGAAGAGTTGAGAGAAGGGAAAAGTTCGCGTACGTTTTAGATTATCTGAGAGAAGGTAATCCTTTAGATAAGCATAAAATTCATAAAAATAGGCCTTTTGCTCAATTACTTGGTACAGATTATTTCATGTTAATGGAAGCTTCTACAATTAAGGAATTGCAAATTGAAGAGAAAGTGGACTTAGAAAATCCTTCCTTCGGCATAAAGGTAGATTTTATAATTTCCTATGATGACTTAACTTCAGTAGCTAAAGATACTTTAAATAGGGTTATCAAAAAAATAATTGAAGAAAAAGAGAAGTTGTTTGTAGAATTCTTTAATAAATCTGAGCCTTTAACTCTTAAGCTCCATGCATTAGAACTTTTGCCTGGGATTGGTAAGAAAACTTTAAGGGAAATTTTAGAAGAGAGAAAAAAGAAGCCTTTCGAATCATTTAAGGATATTGAAGATAGAACCGGAATAAAGAATATTATTGATATAATAGCCGAGAGAATTCTTATCGAAATAGAGAGAAAGGACAAGTATTATTTATTTGCTTATCCTATAGACCATAAAAAGCCTCAAGCTACACAGCAGCAAGAGATTATTTATGTTGGATATTTGGAGAAGTTAAAATGAAACTTTCACAAAATTTTTTGGTTAATGAGTTTTTTATTTCTAAATTTTCATCCTATGTAAAAAAGGATATAAAGCCAGTAGTTGAAGTTGGATGTGGTAAAGGTAATATTTCCAGGCTCATTGATCCTGATTTATGCATAGAGATTGATGATAAATTCATTAGGTATCTTAAAGCTTATAATCTTATTATCGCCGATGCGAGATTTTTACCTATAAAGAGAGGTCAGATAGTCTCCTCCTTACCTTATTCTATTACTGAAGATTTTTTCTTGGAAGTAAGTAAACTGGATCAAGTAGTCAGTTTAGTTTTAATCTTACAAAAAGATTTTATGGATAAAATATTGAATTACGCTACTTATATTTCTTTTCTACTTAACTATATTTTTGATATTAAAACTCACGAAGTTATTCCTCCTTCAGCTTTTACTCCAAGCCCTAGGGTTTATTCAATTATAGTAACTTTTATGAGGAAAAGGGTATATAATGCAAAAGTAGACGAGTATTTAAAATGTGTTAGCAGATTTAGGAATAAGAAATTAAAAAACGTAGGAGAATATTGTGGCTTTACATCTAATAGCGAAAAGCGTGTGAGGGAGTTTAAACCATGTCAAGTTATAGAACTATTGAATTTAATGGGATTAAATTATGTATAAACGACGAAGTTTATGAGCCTGCAGAAGATACCGAATTGCTGCTTTCAATTGTTAAAGTTAAGAAAGGAGAAAAAGTTATAGAAATTGGTTCTGGATCTGGCATATTTAGCATAATTTCAGCTAAAATGGGTGGAAAAGTATATTCCATAGACATTAATCCTTTCGCGTCTTTAGCTACGTTATGTAGTTCTAAGCTTAATAACCTTGATATAGACGTTATTAACTGTGACATGTTAACGTGTTTAAGAAATATAACATTTGACGTTGGTATATTTAATCCGCCATATTTGCCTTTTGAAGAGTACGATGATTGGATAAAATATAGCTGGTCTGGAGGCAAATCTGGATCTGAGGTTTTAGTCAATTTTATTAACACAATATCTGCTAGAAGACTATATATATTGTATTCTTCTCTGTCTAACGAAGATAAAATATTAGAGGCTATTAGAAGAAGGAAAATGGTAATTAATAGGAAAATAGAAAAAACTTTTGGCTTTGAAAGGCTTATAGCATTAGAGCTTAATGCTGAGGGTAGTGTTAGTTGAGCCTGAAGGAGAGTACAATGTAGGTTTTGTAGCTAGATTATGTAAAAATTTTGAAGTAGATGAATTATTTATCGTAAGACCAAAATGTGATATTAATTCTGCAATAAAATTTTCTGCGAAAGGAGAGAGTATTTTGCGTAACGCTAAGATAGTAGATAACTATGATGATGCACTAAAAGATGTAGAGATAAAGATAGCAACTTCCAGTATTGCTAACAATAAAGGAGACATTTTAAGGAAAGCGGTATTTCCTTGGGAATTACCAAGTATAATGAAATCAGAAAAGATAGCGTTAATTTTTGGTAGAGAAAGTGTTGGGTTAACGAGAGAAGAAATAAGTAAAGCAGACTTCCTTCTTTTTATACCAGCTAATCCTAATTATCCTACCCTTAATTTATCACATGCAGTAGGGATTGCTTTATATGAGATATGGAAGGCAAAGCATGAGATCAAACCCAAAATAACTAAGGAATCTATAGACCTCTTAGATAAATACGCAAAAATTCTATATGATCTAATAAAAAGGAGTGAAGAAGATTATGTGCTGTATATTGCATTGAAAAGAGCCTTAATTAAAGGGATAAATGATGAAGAAGAAGCAAGAACGGTAATAAAATTTCTTAGGAGACTTTATACAAGAATTTTGCATGAAGATAAAGAATGATCTTATATACCCAAGTATTAATGTTTTTATAAATGTCGTCAAAATCCACAAGTGCAATTAGAGATAAATGGAAGTTAAAAAAATGGTATACTATATTGGCTCCTAAAGTATTTGGAGAAGTTGTATTAGGATCCACGCCAGCATTTGATGTATCTTACACTATAGGTAGGAAAGTAGAAACTACGCTTTATGACTTAACTGGAGATTTTAGCATGGTTTATGTACATCTTTATTTCAAGGTAGTATCTCATGATGGCGATAAACTAATAACTAGCTTTTATGGACATGAATTATCTAGGGATTATGTTAGATCTTTAGTTAGAAGAAAAAGCTCTAAAATTAATGAAATTACTGATGTAAGAACTAAGGACGGTTATTTATTACGTGTTAAAGGTCTTGCTTTAACTACTTATAGAGTACACAGAGAACAAAGGACTGCAATAAGAAAAATTATGGAAGATTTAATAAAGAAAGACGCAGAAGGACGCACTTTTGACGAATTTGTTCAAGATATGGTGTTTGGAAAGCTAGCTAATGATATATTTAATGAGGCTAAGAAAATAGCACCATTAAGAAAAGTTGAGATAGAAAAATCAAAGTTACTTGAAGCTCCTTCTCAGGAGGTCACAGTTGCAAGTAGTAATCCTAGCAGCGGGTAAAGGAGAAAGATTAGAGCCAATTACTCATACTAGACCTAAACCTTTTGTTCCACTTTTAGGTTCTACATTAATTGAAAGAACTATTAATTCTATTAAGGAGAGAAATATAGGTAATGAAATTTTAGTAGTAATTCCTTCAGATTATCCCGAAGAATATAAGGAATTTTACTCGAGGCTTAAAGATGTAAAACTAGTTAAACAAAAAACAGATTACGGTACAGCCTCTGCCTTACTGAGCGTAAGAGATGAAATTAAGGACGAAGAATTCCTCTTAATATATGGGGATATTCTTGTAGATGAAAATGCCATAGAGAAAGTTTCTTCAGCAGCTCGTAACGCGATTCTTGGAGTGAAGGTAAATAACCCACGCGATTTTGGCGTGCTAAATATCTCAGAAGATGGTTATTTGAAGAATATCTTGGAAAAACCCCAGAATCCTCCATCCAATTTGATAAATGGTGGAATTTATAAGTTAAGTAGTAAAATATTTGAATATATAGATAAAATTTCCAAATCTGTTAGGGGTGAATATGAGCTAACAGATGCAATAAATTTGTTTTCTAGCGAAAATAAAATAGAAATAATAAAATATGATGGATTGTGGATGGATATTGGAAAACCTTGGGATATAATAGATGCTAATAAGGCGCTTTTAGATATAGAAAAGCCTAGAATTCTAGGAGAGGTTGAGGATGGAGTAAAAATTAAAGGTAAAGTTATAATTGAAGAAGGTGCAAGAGTTCTTCATGGTACATATATAGAAGGTCCAGTTTTTATAGGGAAAAATTCAATAATTGGCCCTAATAGTTATTTAAGACCTTATACAGTTTTATGTGGAAATAATAAGATAGGAGCATCAGTAGAGGTAAAAGCATCAGTAATAATGGAAAATACAAAAGTTCCACATTTAAGTTATGTAGGTGACAGTGTTATTTCTGAAGATGTTAATTTTGGTGCAGGTACTTTAGTTGCTAATTTAAGATTTGATGAGGCAGAAGTTAAGGTTTTTATAAAGGGTGAGAGAGTTTCGTCTGGAAGAAAGAAGTTAGGAACTTTTATAGGAGCCCATGTTAGGACTGGGATAAATGTATCTATTTTACCTGGAGTTAAAATAGGAGCATATGCAAAAATATATCCCGGTGCCGTAGTTAATAGAGACGTCAAAAAGGGGGAATTTTATAAAGGCTAGCCGTGGGCCAAACTTGAGACTATCTTGATTACGTCTCTATCTTGTAATTGGTAATTTTCTCCGACTCTAATTTTCTTTCTTGCGTCTATTGCATATAAAAATCCTTTAGCTAGGTCACTATGTATTACTGCTGCCAGATCCTTAGGCGTAGATCCTTTCTTAATTAGGATAGCATCTGGTAATACATTACCGTTTCTATCTGTTAGCTTTCTCTCATCTTCAACTGGGAATACAGTAATCATATTTAAAGCTCCAAAGACAGCCTCATTTATAGCTTGTTGAACTCCAGTATTTCCATAAACGTCTAGTACGTTAGTTTTTATATAATCCAATGCTTTACGTTGTTTTTCAGGCAAATTGCTAGTCTTTATTTTAAATTCTTTTTCTCCAGGGATATAATCTATTAGTCCATTTTTAGCCGCTTTTCTTAACGCTAATTCTGCCTCTGCACTAGTGGGAATAAGAAACTTGTATTTTTCTTTTAATCTATCTATATTTTTTCTAGCTATAGGTATATCATCTTTATTTGCGGCTATTACGATAGGTTTCGAAATTTGTCTTAAAGTAATCCCGAATCTTCTTATGTCTTCTTCACTCCACTGCATAAATTTTACATTTTCCAATTTACTCTCCTTTAGACTTTGAATTATTTGTTCTCTGTTTATAGATAATCCTGAAAGCTTACTAAGTAATGCGTCTATTGGATCCTTATTTCCTAGATCGGTTACCCTAGCGAATTTTTCCCAGTCTTTCTTGATAATTGAGATAAACCATTCATTTATCTCGTCCTCTACAAATTTTATATCTTCTTCTGGATCTCTACTACCTGGCTCTACTGGAACTCCTTCCTCATTAGTAGAGCCACTTGCATCTATTACATGAATTAGTACGTCTGCCTTCCTTAAATCGTCTAAAAACTTGTTTCCCAATCCTCTTCCTTCATGCGCTCCAGGTATTAGTCCTGCTACATCTACCAATTTTATTGGAATAAACCTATAATCTCCTATACATATTGAATTTCTTGGGCTGCATTTAACTTTGAACTCATTATGAACGCACAATGTTTTAACGTATGCCATTCCTACATTAGGTTCTATTGTAACAAAAGGCCTATTTGCTATTTCCACATCTACTAATGTTGCTGCTGAAAAGAAAGTACTCTTACCAACATTTGTCTTTCCAATAAGGCCTACTGTAATCATGCATTTTCCTCCTAATAAGATAGGCATCACTCTTTTTAATTAGTTATTCTATTTTGAAGTAGGAGAAGATAATGGCATTATCCATGTATCATTATTTAGCAAAAGTTTGGCAAGATGAGGAATGGAAGAAGAGTGTACTAAGGAAGAGAATGATAGAGTGGAGAAACGAAGAAAACACAGTCGTAAGAATAGAGAAACCTACTAGACTAGATAGAGCGAGAGCTATTGGATATAAAGCTAAGCAAGGATTTGTCGTAGTCAGAGTAAGAGTTAGGAAAGGAGGATTAAATAAACCTAGACCTAATAAAGGTAGAAGACAGAAAAGAATGGGCGTATATGGGTTTTCACCATCAAAAGGCTATAGGTGGATAGCTGAAGAAAAGGCTGCTAGAAGATATCCGAACTTAGAAGTTCTCGGTAGTTACTTTGTGGGAGATGACGGTCTTTACAAGTATTATGAGGTTATTTTGGTAGATCCTGCGCATCCAGTTATAAAGAATGATCCAAACTTAAAGTGGCTACAAGATCCTGCTAATAGAAGAAGAGTGTTTAGAGGATTAACTGCCGCAGGTAAGAAAGCTAGAGGACTATTAAAGAGTAGAGGATTAAAGTATACTGTAAGACATAAGTTTGTCAAGAAGCAGAAGGAAAGAGAAGCAAAGAAGAGACATGAGGCCAATAAGTATTATAGACTACAAAATTATGATAGAATACCTGGTAAGGGATGAAAGTAACTAGCGTTTCTTTTCAAATATTTTGTCATGAGACTGAGGATGTGGAAAAAATTAAAAATGCTTTGAATTCTTTTCTTCAAGATTTTTTAAAGTATGCTAATATATCAGAGAATCCTACTGAAGGTCATTATGGAGACAAAATTACTCTAATAAAATATGATTTTCAAGGCAAAATCTCAGAAAAAATTGTAGATTATTTATTTTCCAAATTAGATAAGGCAGATCTATTATATTTAGTTTCTACGATAGATTCTAGGCTTGAGAAAAGTAAAATACACATAAGAATTGATAAGCAAAAGTTCATAGCAGAAGGAAAGCTTTATCTTAGGGATGGTGACGATATTATAAAGATAATAATAAGTTCTGTTGGCGGTCCAAAGAGAGTTAAGGAGGAATTGAATAAAATTGCTAATAGAGCCATGCATACTCAATTTCAAGATTAAATATTTTTTAAAAAAAGCTGGTTATGATGAAGCTTTTATAGAAGGTAAAGATTCTAATTCAAGAATTTCAAGGGTTACAATAGTGACTAAAGATAAGAATACTCTTTTTAGTAATATTAAGCTTTATACTGGAAATAAGTTAATATTTTGTAAACCGTTAACAGAAGAGATTTTGCGAATATGTATATCATATAATAAAGTACATGCAATAACTGTGGATAATGCAAATTTTCACCTTTTTAAGAGAAGGACTACGCTCAACTTAGTTAGGCTTTATGACAAGACTGTAGAGGTAATTTTGCCATATTCCTCCTCATACATTATATATAAGTTTATAATATGGGGCTATAAATGGATTAGAAATATTTTATTTTCATCATGTGCAAAAGATTTTAATGAGATTTGGAATCCTTTATCAAAAGTTAATTATCTTATATTGCATGGTGCAGACTATGAGATGGCAACTTATTGGATTTTTAAATCACCTCAGGTGTTTTTGAACAATGTTAGTTCAAATTATTATTGACTTTGTGTTAATTATATGGCTATCTATCTTAACCTATTTAATTTTATATAGAAATAATTTATATATAAGAAAGATTAAAAATAAGAAAGATATTAAATCCAAGAGATATATAGTTTTCTATATTATTAGCGAAGATCAAAAAATCAGCCAAAAAAATATAGAGGAAGCGATAAGATCTGCAGTTAAAGAGCTTCTTGGAAGTATGTGGTTAGAGATTTCTAATCCTAGAGTTATTATTTATTTAAATGATTCTAATGAAGGAATAATTTCTACTAACAGAGCGGGATATAAAGCTGTTATAGCATCTTTGCCTTTAGTTAAGGCAGTAGATGGCAAGAAAGTACTAATAGTGCCTAAGAGAACTACAGGAAGTTTAAAAAAGGCTAAAAGATTAATTGGTATTAGATGATGAAGACTTAGATGGCTGTAAAATGATGTGCCCAGCGACGATCTGAATAATGTGTAACACTTTTATTAACCGGTTCAAGTCTATAAAACTGTGATCAAAATTGGCTTTTGGACCAGCCGCTATGGGATACGATAGAGCAATAACTATATTCTCTCCAGACGGTTCTCTATATCAAGTAGATTATGCATTTGAAGCTGTGAAAAAAGGTTGGACAACGTTAGGTATTAAGACAAAGTCAGCTGTAGTAGTACTTGGAGAAAAGAAAAAAGCCTCACAATTATTAGATTTAGATAGCATAGAAAAAGTATTTTTATTAGATGATCACGTTGGTTGCAGCTTTGCTGGCTTAGCCTCAGATGGCAGAGTATTAATAGATTATGCAAGAAACTCCGCACTCCAACATAGACTTATTTATGATGAACCTATAACTGTAGATTATTTAACGAAATTAATTTCTGATGTTAAGCAAATGTATACGCAACACGGAGGAGTTAGACCCTTTGGAGTAGCATTAATAATAGGTGGAGTTGATAACGGAGTAACAAAACTATTTATGACAGAGCCTAGTGGTCAGTTTATGCCATATCAAGCTGTCGCTATAGGTCAAGGAGGATATACTGCTACTGAATATCTCGAGAAAAATTATAAAGAAGATTTAAATGTAGAGGATACAATATTATTAGCTTTAAATGCACTTAAATCTACACTAAAGCCCGGAGAAAAGTTAGGGCCAAGTAATGTAGAAATAGGCTACGCCGCAGCCGATACTGGAATATTTAGAAAATTAACCACAGAAGAGAAGATACAATACTTACAGAAATTGGGGTGAAAAAAATTAATGGCGAAACAAGATTATGTAGTGATAAAATATGAATCGCATGGAGAAAGATTTGAAATATTAGCGAAGCCAAAAGAAGCAATGGCTTTTAGGTCTGGAAAATCAATATCTATTTCTGATGTAGTGATCTCTGATACTATTTATAAGGATGTAAAAAAAGGATTAAAAGCATCTCCTTCTGCATTAAAAAAAGTATTTGGAACTACTGATTTTGAAACAGTAGCTAGGGAAATTTTGTTAAAAGGAGAAATGCCTATAACCGCTGAGCAGAGAAAAGAAATGTTAGAGAGTAAAAAGAAGCAATTAATTGACTTCATTCACAGGAACGCTATTGATCCTAAGACTCATTTACCTATACCACCTGCTAGAATAGAAGCTGCTATGGAAGAAGCTAAAGTTCAAATAGATCTTAACAAGGATATAGAATCACAAGCATTGCAAATCATTCATGAAATTGCAAGAATAATACCAATAAAAGTTGCTAGGGCTACATTAGAAATAAAAGTGCCTGCAAAATATAGCTCTAAGGTAAAGTCTCAATTGTCTAATCTTGGAAGTGTTAAGAAAACTAACTGGCTAAACGACGGTACGTTAATTGCAGAAATAGAAATACCAGCAGGAGCTCAAGAAGAAGTAATTGATAAATTAAATTCATTAACTAAAGGTGAAGTTGAAGTAAAAGTTTTACAAGTGGTTTAATATGGATTCTAATCAAAATTCTAATAACAAGATTTACTTTAAATCTAGAAGTATAGTAGTGCCTGGTGATTTAATTGCAGAAGGCAATTTTCAAATACCTTGGTCTCCCTATATTTATAAACTCGGCAATAAATATTATTCTACAGTTATAGGTATAGTAGACCCTAAGGATTCTACTTTTGAAATAATACCGCTTGAAGGATCTCATTATTATCCAAGAGTAGGAGATACAGTGATAGGACTTATAGAAGACGTGGAATTATATGGATGGATAGTTGACATTAAAGCCCCCTATTCAGCATATTTGCCTGCACTTTCTCTATTAGGAAGGCCAGTCAATATAGGTGAAGATTTAAGAAAATATCTTGATATTGGAGATTATGTAATAGCTAGAGTAGAAAGTTTTGATAGAACAATAAATCCAGTATTAACTGTAAAAGGAAAAGGATTAGGAAGATTGAATAATGGTAAAATAATAGATATAATGCCAGTAAAAGTCCCGAGAGTAATAGGTAAGAATAAGAGTATGTATGAATTATTAACGTCAGAAACAGGGTGCGAAATGATAGTTGCTCAGAATGGTCGTATATGGGCTAATTGCCCATCTAAAGATATGGAAGAAGTGTTATTTTTGTCTATAAAAACTATAGAAAGGGAATCTCATATTAAAGGTTTGACTGATAGGATAAAGGAACTAATAGAAAGGAAAAAAGGTGAGTTGAATGTTACAAATTCAAAAGCCTAAATTAATTTTAGATAATGGATTAAGATTAGATGGAAGAAGACCAGACGAATTAAGACCAATGAAGATGGAAGTAGGAGTATTAAAGAACGCAGATGGGTCAGCTATAGTTGAAGTTGGTAATACTAAAATCTTGGCAGCCGTTTATGGCCCTAGAGAAATGCATCCAAGGCATTTGGCATTGCCAAATAGAGCTGTATTAAGGGTAAGATATCATATGACTCCTTTCTCTACTGATGAAAGAAAGAATCCTGCACCTAGTAGGAGAGAAATTGAATTATCTAAAGTAATAAGAGAGGCTTTAGAAGCACAAATACTTGTAGAACAGTTTCCTAGAACTTCTATAGATGTTTTCATGGAAGTATTACAAGCAGATGCAGGAACTAGATTGGCATCTCTAATGGCGGCTTCTTTAGCCGTGGTTGATGCAGGAATACCAGTAAGAGATTTAATAGCTGCTGTTGCAGTAGGCAAAGCAGACGGCGTAGTAGTTTTAGATTTAAATGAGCCAGAAGATATGTGGGGAGAAGCAGACATGCCAGTAGCCATGATGCCTTCAATTGGTCAAATAAATCTTTTACAGCTTAATGGAAACATGACCCCAGAAGAATTTAGGCAAGGAATGGAGCTAGCAATGAAGGGAATAAATATTATTTATAATTTAGAGAAAGAGACTCTTAAAAATAAGTATGCAGAATTAAAGGAGGAGTAGAATGTCAATAACTCCATCAAACGAGAACATAGTACCATTAATTAAGAGAGAAAGTATACTAGCAAGCTTAGATAGAGGAATTAGAGCGGATGGTAGGAAATTCAACGAGTATAGGCCATTAAGCATAACATTAGGTTACGCAAAAAAAGCTGATGGCTCTGCATTAGTTAAACTTGGTGACACTACAGTTTTAGCAGGAGTTAAGGTTGAACCAGAAGAACCGTTTGAGGACACTCCGAATCAGGGTAATTTAGTTGTTAATGTTGAGTTGTTACCGTTGGCTTATGAAACCTTTGAGCCAGGTCCTCCAGATGAAAATGCAATAGAATTATCTAGAGTTGTTGATAGAAGCCTTAGAGACTCTAAGTCAATAGACTTATCTAAGCTAGTAATAGAACCCGGCAAAAAGATATGGACAGTGTGGGTCGATATTTACGTCTTAGATTACGGAGGAAATATATTAGATGCATGTACGTTAGCTGCAGTATCTGCACTTTATGATACTAGATTACCTAAAGTTGTAAAAGAAGGGGATGAAATAAAAATTATTAAAGAAGAGAAAGGAGAGAAACTCCCAATGAATTTTCCAGTAGTCACTGTATCAGTAGCTAAAATAGGCAAGCATTTAGTAGTCGATCCAGATTTAGATGAAGAAGGAATAATGGACGCTAAGATTTCATTATCGTATACACCAGAAGGTAGAATTGTTGGTATACAGAAAACTGGCATAGGCACATTTACTTTAACAGAGATAGATAATGTAGAAACTTTAGCTAGGTCAGTTAGCCAAAAATTGTTCGAAGAACTTAAAAAGCAAATAAACATACAATAGGTGAATTAAAATGGCAAAGTATAAGGTTGTAGGCATAGCAGGGAGATTTGGTGCTAGATATGGATCTACTCTAAGGAAAAGATGGAAGGAAGTTATGGAAAAGAGATATCAAGATTATCAATGCCCAGTATGTAAAACTGTTGGTACAGTATCTAGATTAGCCAGTGGAATTTGGTACTGTAAGAAATGTAAAGCAAAATGGGCCGGTCTTGCTTACACACCGTATTAATGTACTTATAACTTCTAGCAGAGATGCATCCTCTAGATTAAGGAATTTTTTAAACGATCTAGAGTGCGTTATTCCTTATTCTATAAAACGCAATAGAGGAAGAAGTTCGATCGAAGATGTTTTATTTTATTGTAGGAAATTAAATTGTAGGTTTATTCTGTATGTGGACTCTGATAAAGGAAATCCACGTAGAATACTACTTTATGATGCTATTCAAAATAAGATAAGATACGAAATAAAAATAAAGGGAGTTTCTACGTTATCAGACTTTAGAATTGAAAGGAAAAAAATTGATAAGATTTGTATTAGGAACATTGAGTGTAAAGAGTTCATTCCATTCTTAGTTGATCTAAATTTATTTAATATCTCGTCATGTGACAACTTTATAGATATAGTAAAAAAGGAAGAGATATGCGAAATAAAATTTGTCAATAAATTTGAAAAACTTGTAGGTCCTATTATTAGAACATATGATTTCAATAACTATCTCTATAAATGAAATGCCTGAGGATATAAGAGAAATAGTTCGTAAAGCAATACTTTTAGAGAAAATTGATGAAAAATACGTTAAAATAGATGACCCTTTAACTATTAGAATTAAGGCAGAAACAATAAGTAGGGGCAGGGCAATAATGAACTCTTATATATTTTGGCTCTATACAATTCTAAGAACATTAGAAGAGGTGGATAAAAGTGGCAGAAAAAATTCCCCCTGAAGTACAGACCCAGTTAATAAAACTTCAACAATTACAAAAGCAATTAGACAATTTAACATATGAGAGAAGTGTAATTGATAGTGAACTAAGAGAAATAAACAAGATTCTAGAGGAATTATCAAAGTTAAGTGCCGATACCCCTGTTTATAAGATAGTAGGTAATATATTAGTTAGGAAAGATAAGGCTTCCATTGAACAAGAATTAAACGATAGAAAGGAAATACTTGAATTAAGAAGTAGAACGTATTTGAAGCAAGAATCATTATTAAGAAAGCAATTCGAAGATTTGCAAAAGAATGTTAATGATTTATTACAAAGATATTATCCACAACTCAAGGGCTCATCTAATCCTCCAAAAGCTTAAATTTTTTATAACTCTATCATTCTCACATAATGTTAAGAATATACGTTGATAACAGAGAAAAAAATAGTGGAATTCCTGAAATTCTTAAAGATATGGGCATATCAGTAATAATAGAGCAATTGGACGTAGCGGATTATGTATTAGCAGACGGTGTAGCCGTAGAAAGGAAAAGTGTTTCTGATCTGGTAAATTCTGTTTTTGATAAAAGATTTTTTGATCAAATTGATAGATTAACTTCAGCTTATGAGACTTCTTTCTTACTTATAGAGGGAAATCTAAATAGGATTAGAGAGATTACTGAAAAATGGAAGGCAATTAATTCCGCATTAATCTCTATTATTGTTGACTATGATGTAAAGGTAATATATTCCTCTGATAAAAGAGATACTGCAGAAGTTTTAGTAAAACTAGCTGAAAAGTTTCAAGAGCATAGAAGTAAAAATAGAATAATTAACCTTCATGATAAGCCTAAATTTGAAAGCATTAAGGACATTCAACTGTATGTTGTTGAATCATTTCCTAATATCGGTGAAGTAAATGCTAAAAAATTACTAGAGAAATTTTCTACAATAAGAAATATATGCAACGCATCAATTTCTGATTTAGAGAGAGCGTTAGGAAGTAGAAAAAGAGCTGAAGAATTATATAAAATTCTAATAACACCTTACTCTCCTCAGTCTTCAAATTCTAATAACAAGAAATCATTAATGGATTTTATATAAGAACCGTGCAGACACATTTTAATACTTCTTAAACTTAGTACTAGTCGTATATTGGTGATTAGTGTTGGCGAAATATAAGACTACAGAACAAGTCTTAAGCCTAATGAAAGATATTGAAAGAGTTAGAAATATAGGAATCATAGCACACGTAGACCACGGAAAGACTACAACAAGCGATACGTTATTAGCAGCTGCAGGTATAATTTCTCCTAAAGTAGCAGGAGAAGCTCTCGCATTGGATTATTTATCTGTTGAGCAACAAAGAGGTATAACCGTAAAGGCAGCTAACGTAAGCTTATATCACGAAGTTGATGGTAAAGGATACGTAATTAACTTAATTGATACGCCAGGTCACGTAGATTTTAGCGGTAGAGTTACTAGAAGTTTGAGAGTATTAGATGGCTCTATAGTCGTAGTTGATGCAGTAGAAGGAGTAATGACTCAAACAGAAACTGTCCTAAGACAAAGCTTAGAAGAGAGAGTAAGGCCAATCTTATTTATCAATAAGATAGACAGACTAGTAAAGGAATTGAAACTAGGACCTCAAGAAATGATGCAGAAACTTCTGGATATAATAAAAAGCGTAAACGATCTAATAGACATGTATGCTGAACCAGAATTCAAGGATAAATGGATGGTTAATCCCACCCAAGGTACTGTAGTATTTGGTTCTGCAAAGGATAAATGGGGATTTACTTTACCCATTGCCCAAAAGAAAGGAATAAACATGAAAAACGTAATAGACGCTTATACATCTTCTGATAAGAACAAGATTAATGAATTAGCCTCTCAAGTTCCAATTCATGAAGCATTATTGGATGCAGTAATTAAGTTTGTCCCTAATCCTAGAGATGCACAGAAATATAGAATTCCAAAAATATGGAAGGGAGATATGGATAATGATTTAGTAAAATCAATGTTAAATGCAGATCCTAATGGGCCTATAGTAATGATGATAAACGATATGAAAGTAGATCCTCATGCTGGACTAGTAGCTACAGGTAGAGTATTCTCTGGAACTCTTAGATCCGGAGAAGAAGTATGGTTAGTTAACGCAAAATCTCCTCAGAAGATATTGCAAGTTAGTATTTACATGGGTCAATTAAGGGAATTAGCAGACGAAATACCGGCAGGTAATATAGCAGCAGTACTGGGTTTAGATAAAGCAAGGGCAGGAGAAACTTTAGTTGATATTAATTACAAGAATTTACAAGGTAGCTTTGAAAGCTTACATTATGTTTCAGAACCAGTAGTTACTATAGCTGTAGAGCCTAAGAATCCTAAAGATTTAACTAAGATGATAGATGCTTTGAGAAAATTAACTATTGAAGACCCCAATTTAGTTGTAAAAATTAACGAGGAAACAGGAGAGTACTTATTATCTGGAATGGGATTCTTACATTTGGAAGTTTCACTTCAGTTACTTAAAGATAACTATGGAATAGAAGTTAATACATCACCACCCATTGTAGTTTATAGAGAAAGCATAAGAGCTAAGAGTCAAGTATTTGAAGGAAAATCTCCCAATAAGCACAATAAATTCTACATTAGCGTAGAACCATTAAATGAACAAACAATAGAATTGATTGCTAATGGTACAATTAGAGAAGATATGGACTCTAAAGAAATGGCTAAGATCTTAAGAGATCAAGCAGATTGGGATTATGACGAGGCCAAAAGAATTATTGCTGTGGACGAGAACG
The DNA here is from genome assembly GCF_009729545.1 of Acidianus infernus. Lineage (NCBI taxonomy): Archaea > Thermoproteati > Thermoproteota > Thermoprotei > Sulfolobales > Sulfolobaceae > Acidianus > Acidianus infernus. The sequence goes on along the minus strand of NZ_WFIY01000004.1, from coordinate 666,041 downwards.
TTAACTTATTTGTAGATATGACTAGCGGCATTCAACACTTAAGAGAAATAATGGACACGTTATTACAAGGATTTAGACTAGCAATGAGAGAAGGTCCTTTAGCTCACGAACCTATAAGAGGATTAAAGGTAGTATTACACGATGCTGTTGTCCATGAAGATCCAGCACATAGAGGTCCTGCACAAATATATCCAGCAGTTAGGAACGCCATTTTTGCAGGCTTCTTAACATCTAGACCAACATTGTTAGAACCTTTACAAAAGTTAGACATAAGAGTTCCAATGGATTTAGTAGGTAATGTAACTGCAGTACTTACAAGGAAGAGAGGAAAGATTCTTAATATGACACAAGTAGGTAATGTTGCAAGAATACTTGCAGAGATTCCAGTAGCAGATTCTTATGAATTAGCTAGTGATTTAAGAGGAGCAACTGGAGGTAGAGCATTCTGGGGTACAGAGTTTAGTAGATGGGCTCCAGTACCAGACAGCTTACTAATGGATGTAATAATGAAAATAAGAGAAAGAAAAGGACTACCCAAACAAATACCAAAGCCAGAAGATTTCTTGTCGTGAACTTTATGCAAGAATATAATATTTTTTACGGAACTCGAGCAGTTATTTTTGATTTTGATAATACATTGGTCGAATTTAATTATTATTCTAGGAAAGCATTAGAAGCTGTTGCTAAAGATATGTCTGATTATTTTAATGACATATCTTTTTCTCCAGGGTACGAGAAAATCCTTTCTATTTTAATTTCTGTTTCAGAAAAATTGGACAGTGAAGGAGTATATGATAGAACTAAATGGTGGGAAGAAGCATTAAAAGAACTTAATTTGAAGGTAGAAAAAGATCAGCTATACGATTGGACTTCGTTGTATTGGTCCATAGCGTCTAATAATCCAGTTTATGATGACACAAGAGAAATTATAGAATATTTAAAATCAAAAGGATATAAACTAGGAATTCTAACTAATGATGACGGAGAAGGCGGAAATAAGTTACAGAGAATAAAAAAAGTTGATATTTCATCATATTTTGATAAGATAGTAATAGCTGGTACTAATGGAGTTAAACCTAAACCTAATATCCAACCATTTGTGTATATTTGCGAGCAATTAAACGAGAAGGTTGAAAATTGTACCATGATAGGTGATGATCCAGTAAAAGATTGTCTAGCAGCAAAAAAGGCCGGGCTTAAATCAATTTTAATTGACAGAGAAAGTAAGGTTAAATTTGCTGAACTTTATGCAGATTATGTTATACGCAGCTTAAGGGAATTAGAGGAATTTCTTTGAAATTTCATAAAGTTTACTCATGTATTCGTCCTCAAATTCTTTGGCTATTGAACGTAAATAGAGCTTATCATTTGAAGATATTTTTAATGCAGGTTTTCCTTCAACATAGACAGGTTTCTCATATTGTATTCCAGCCAATTTATGAAATAATTTAACAATTGCTAGACTATCTCTCGGAAGAATACCCCCATATAATTTAAGTAAATTTTCGTATATTTCCTTATTATTCAAATTATCTAGAATATTTAATAAATATGTCCTCATAGGAGCTTGAGTAGTGCTCATAAATTGCATAAGTTCGTTTTTTAACATATCATATCTTATCTGTTCAACGTTTTCATCATTCAGTATTTTATTTATAGATAATACTAAACTGGATATACATACTTCCTCTGAAGGGATAATTTCGTCATCTATTGAATGATATTCTTTATAATATCCTTCAAGCGTTACACTAGGTATACCATTTTTTATAAATGTATAACCATCACTGTAAATTTCTGGTTCATAGATAATACTATTGTTAAAGTATTTTTCAAAGACTGAGGATATTGAGGGCACGGCTTTAATTTTTAAATTGCATGGATCTATGTTATCAAGATTAATATTAAGTAATATGCCATCGTTGAATCCCTTCTTTTGTAACTCAAAGTATTTTCTCGAGCCATAACTCCATGAAAATGATTGATAACCTAAAGCTCCTGCTTCTTCTGCAGTAAAGCTTACAAGGTGTAGTTCATATTTTTCCGATTTTAATTCTGGTAATAAACTAACACCCAATAAGTTATCATGCTCTCCTTTAAACCAGTGGTCGTGATGTGCAGTAATATAAACTTTTTTATCATTTTTTGAATTTTTTATGCATTCTATAATGTATCCTGTACTTTCTTTTATATTTACACTAGCCTTTATACTTAGTTTATCTTCAATTTTATTTTTTTCACTTTCTGGTATAATTATTCCGGGTATTTTAGGGGGAGGAGTAGGAAAGAGGTTTAGAAGAGGATCTGATTTTATGACAAATTTTCTTCTTTTATCTGTAAAAAATACTATACCTACACAATTACGCTCTTCTGCTTTTATGTAATATCTAGGTATATCAAATAAATTTTCTATTTTTACTCCTAATATGGAGTCTTTACATTCATCAAGTGAGTAAGTTAATTTTCCTTCAATATCTACACTTGGGGAATATGGCAAATATTCAGAATTTTCTATCTTATTTTTTCCAAAAATCTCATGCGACTCTGAGTAATTTAGGACTGGAATTGGTATAACTCTAGTTTCATCGCATTTATCAAAGAATTTTCTGATTTTATTTACTATTTTTTCCTCTATTTTATCTCCTGCAAATATTTCGCCAAGGCTTGATAATTCTTTTACTCTCTCTATTATCATAATCTCTATGGAGTTGCATGAAGCTATAAAGAATATCTTTCCATCAAGTGGAATATACGAAGTTATATTAGGTACTAAAGGCATAAGGGACAATATTTCGCCAATAGGAGTTATAGTTGATGGAAGTCAACTTAAAGTAAAATTGTATAAATGCACTACAACGTACCAGAATATACTTGTTTATCCATATTGTTCAATTAACGTGGTAATTGACAATCCTAAAATGTTTTATCTTGCACTATTTAATAAGCCAGTTAAGTATACTTTAATTCACGGCTTACCAGTAGTTTCTGATAATGTGATATTTTCTAATTGTAAAATAATAGAAGATCATACAGAGTATGTAATTTTATCTTTAGATCCATTTGATGTGAAGTATTCTAGACATAAAATTAGTGCGTTTAATAGGGGCAATTGTTTATTTATAGATTTACTTGTAAATGTTACTAGATTAGATATCTTTTCTAGAGAGGAACTGGATTCGATGTTAAAAGTGATTTCTTATGAGATTAAAGTAATTAAACGGACTCAACCAAATTTATTAGATATAATTAGAGAAATTGAAGATTTGATAATATCAAAAGGTTATAAACTTGAATAATGTTTCTCTATGTATGGAGTATAGGATTGCATTACTGCCTGGTGATGGAATAGGACCAGAAATTGTTGCGAATTCTAAGAAAATTTTATCTAAACTTATAGAAAGTTATGCATTAAATCTACAAATTACGGAAGTAGAAGCTGGAGATTCAGCATTAGCAAAATATGGCGATCCTTTACCTAAACAAACTTTAGATATAATAAATAAATCACATATTATATTAAAAGGTCCGGTAGGAGAGTCAGCAATGGATGTAGTTGTAAAATTAAGGCAGATGTACGATATGTATGCTAATATAAGGCCTGCCAAATCTTTACCGAACGTTCCAAATAAATACGGTAATGTCGATATATTAATTGTACGTGAAAATACAGAGGATTTATATAAGGGATTTGAATTCATGCTCTCAGATGATACTTCAATAGGCATAAAAGTAATAACAAAAAAAGCTTCAGAGAGGATAGTAAGGGTCGCGCTAAAATACGCGCTAGAGAGAAATAAGAAGATAACATGCGTTCATAAGGCAAACGTAATGCGTATTACAGATGGACTTTTTTCGAGAGTGTGTAGAGAAATATTAAAAGGAAGCGAGGTCAAATTTGAGGAAATGTATGTAGACGCGGCAGCTGCTAATCTAGTAAGAGATCCGTCGAGATTCGATGTTATAGTAACCACTAATGTTTATGGTGATATTTTAAGTGATGAAGCAGCACAAATAGCTGGAAGTCTTGGTCTTGCTCCTTCAGCAAATATAGGAGATTCTAAAGCCTTATTTGAGCCAGTTCATGGTGCAGCGTTTGATATTGCTGGTAAAAATATAGCTAATCCTACCGCATTTTTACTTTCAGTTTCTATGATGTTAGACTACATATATTCATTATCTAAGGAAATAAAATATAAGAATGCGTCTAACGCATTACAAAATGCAATATATGAAGCCTACAAAGAAGGGAAAGCTCTAACACCAGATATAGGGGGTTCGGCTAAACTAACCGATTTTATTGATGCTATATACTCTAAAATAGCGTAAACTCACGTAATGTTTTTTAACCAAAATTTTATTTTTCATTTGGTGGTACGAATTATCCTCAATGAAAGCGTTGTCTACTAAATTCGATTCAAAGTCTATTGAGAATGAGGTTATACAATATTGGAATTCTAATATGATATATGATAAGTTAAAGAAAATAAATCAAGAAACTAGGACAAAAAAATTCCTATTTATAGATGGTCCTCCATATCCTTCTGCGCCAGTACCACATATAGGCACGATATGGAACAAAGTGATAAAGGATTGCATTCTACGCTTTAAGAGAATAGAAGGTTACAAGGTTTATGATCAGCCAGGTTATGATACTCATGGCTTGCCTATAGAGGTAGCAGTCGAGAAAAAACTAGGTGTTGTAAGGAAACAAGATATCATAGATAAAATAGGAGTAGATAAATTCATCCAAGAGTGCAGAAATTTTGCTTTAACTAATGCGAAATCAATGACTGAAAATTTCAAAAATGTTGGAGTTTTTATGGATTGGAATAATCCATACTATACGCTTAGAAATGAATATATTAGCAATTCATGGGCCTTAATAAAAAAGGCTTACGAGAGAGGACTTCTAGCAAAAGACGTTGAAGTTTTGCATTGGTGCCCTAGATGCGAGACTACGTTGTCAGACTACGAAGTTTCAGAATATAAAGATTTAGAGGATCCTGCAATCTATGTGAAATTTAAAGTTGTTGGAGAAGATAATAAATATCTAGTCATTTGGACTACAACTCCGTGGACTATTCCTGCTAATGTATTTGTGATGGTAAACTCTCAGTTCGATTATGCAGAAGTTCAAGTAGGTAATGAAATTTACATCATAGCAAAGGATCGCGTAGAGAGTGTAATGAAAGAAGCAGGAATAAAAGATTATAAAATTTTAAGGACGTATAAAGGTTCTCAGTTAATTGGCTTAAAGTACATTCACCCATTAAAAGAACTTATTCCAGCTCAGAAAAACTTAGATGAATACCATAAGGTAGTAGATGGCGGAAACGAAGTAACGTTAGAAGAAGGTACTGGCTTAGTTCACGCTGCACCTGGTCACGGTGATGTAGATTTTGAAATAGGTAAAAAAATGAACTTCCCAGTGGTAATGCTAGTAAACGACAAAGGTGAGTTTTTAGATATTGCAGGTAAATATGCGGGTAAATATGTCAGAGATGCTAATAATGAAATAATAGAAGATCTAAAGAAAGTCGGTGCGTTATTCCATGCAGGCAAGATAGTTCATAGGTATCCTATTTGCTGGAGATGTAAGACTCCACTAATATTAAGGGCAGTAGAACAATGGTTCATAAAAGTAACTAAGCTAAAAACTGAGCTTCTAAACGAGATAGAAAGGGTTAACTGGGTGCCAGAATGGGGTAAAACAAGAATAGGCAATATGGTAAAAGAACTGAGAGATTGGGTAATAAGCAGACAAAGATTCTGGGGAACTCCATTACCAATTTGGATATGTAAAAACGGTCATATAACAGTCGTAGGTAGTAAAGAAGAGTTACAAAAATTATCTATAAACGGAGTTCCAGACGACCTTCATAGACCATGGATAGATAATGTTATAATAAGATGTCCTAAGTGTGGTGAAGAAGCACATAGAATACCAGATGTAGCAGATGTATGGTTTGATAGCGGTGTAGCATTTTTTGCTAGCTTAGGAGAAAATTGGGATGAAAAATGGAAGGAAATAGGTCCTGTAGATCTTGTGTTGGAAGGGCATGATCAACTTAGAGGATGGTTCTTTAGCTTATTACGTAGTGGAGTTATACTAATAGATAGGGCACCTTACGAATCTGTATTAGTACATGGTTTTATGCTAGACGAGCAAGGTAGGGAAATGCATAAGAGCCTAGGCAATTACGTTGAACCATCAGCAGTTATAGAAAAATATGGAAGAGACATTTTAAGGCTATGGTTATTGAGAAACACCACTTGGGAAGACGCAAAATTCTCTTGGAAGGCAATGGATCTCACAATGCGTGACTTGCAAATAGTGTGGAATGTCTATGTATTTGCAAGTACTTATATGAGCTTAGATAATTTCGAGCCAGAAAAGTATAGTTTCTCTGATGTAGAAAAATACCTTAGAGTAGAAGATAAATGGATATTGTCGAGATATTATTCCATGCTAAGGAAAATAAAGGAAAGTATGAAGAATTACAAAGTTCATGAAATGGCTAATTATCTAATTGATTTCATTATAAATGACGTCAGCAGATTCTATTTAAGGCTAATTAGAAAAAGAGCGTGGGTAGAGTATAATGATCCAGATAAGATTGCAATGTATTATGTGCTATATACCATATTAAAAGGATGGATTATATTAGCTTCTACAGTTATTCCTTATACTGCAGAAAAGATCTATAGAGATTTTGTAGTGAATCCAAAAGACTCTGTTAGCATGGAAGACTTTCCTGAAATTCAAGACAGATTTATAAATGATCAGTTAGAAAAAGCAGTTAATCTTGTTAGAAAAATAGAAGATGCGGGTTTAAATGTTAGAGCAAAAGCTGGAATAAAACTTAGGTGGCCTGTAAATAAAACATTTGTATTCTTGAATAATGAAGATGACATTAAGCTTGTTAATAGCGTTATAGATATACTCAAATCTGTACTTAATACAAAAGAAGTAGAGTTGCACAATATTGTAGATTATGCTAAATTCTCACAAATTATAGTATCCCCATTGCCAGGTAAAATAGGTAGGGATTATAAGCAACTTACACCTAAAATAGTACAATATATTAATAATAACGCTAACGTTATAGGTAAGGATATTATAGATAAGGGATATCATGAAGTAGTAATAGACGGAGTTAACGTTAGACTGGACAAGAATTACGTTAATATTGAGGAGACTAGTTTAGAAGGCTATGTAAGCTCTAAATTCGATCTTGGAGTAATTATGATATCTAAGACTATAAGTGAAGAAGAGGAAGAAGAAGGAATGATCAGAGATATAATAAGGAGAATACAATTTATGAGAAAGAAACTTAATCTAAATGTTACAGATTATATCAACGTTTCTATATTGCCACCTAGTGATAGAGTACAAATGATAGAGAAATGGAAGAATTATATTGCGTCAGAAACTAGAGCTAAAAATATAGAAATTTCCGATAAAAAACAAGAGCTTATAGAAACTTGGGACATTGAAGGAGAGCAATACATTATAGGTATAAGTAAGGCAGACTAAATGTTTCCATTTAAGAGAAGAAGAGAGCTTAATATAGCATTTTTTTCATCAATATTTTCAATAGAAAGAACTCTTACGGAAAAAACTCTTAAAGCTTCATTGCTATTTAGATTTTTTATAGAATACAGGATAACAAATGTATATGTAATATGTTCCTCAGACAAAGAATATGAGTTATTAAGGGAAATTTCAGAATACGCATTAACTCCGCCTTATCTAAAAAAATATATTCCAATAAGTCCCAACTTAAGAAAAGCTGGTTTGTTACCTCCAATGAATTTACCTTCTCATCTTGTACATAGATTTCCAGTGGAAGGCGAAATACGACTAGGTAAGAATCAAGATTTCGGTTTGCATAAAAAAATTAGAACCAAGTATAGATCTATCATGTTTACAGATTCAGTAAAAGGTTCATTTATTCAATATCCAATGATATACTATGACGGATTTAAACTTCATAAAGTAAGGTTTGAGGAAATACTTGAAAAGAATAATCTTATAATAGGCAGTAGAAATGGTAAAAATCCATTAAAATATAAGGAAGAAATAATTTCCATTTATGAAGAAAAGGGGCTAACACTACTTATAGGCCCCCCCGAAGGAATGCTATTAAAAAAATTAGGAGAAAAATTTTTGGAAAAGTCTTATAATTTTATAATAAAACAAGGCGTTTCTGATGTTAGGGCAGAAGAGGCCATAATTTCCTCATTAAGCTTACTTAATGCAATCTTGGAATAGTTACTTTTATAACTTAATAGTAGTGCATGAAATAAGAAGGGGAAGAGGATTGGGTCACCGAAAATTAGCGTCGCCAAGAAGAGGTTCATCTGGATTTAGACCTAGGAAGAGAGCTAAGGAATTACTTCCTACTCCTAGGTCTTGGCCTAGGATAAACTCTTCTAATCCTATACTCCTTGGTTTTGTAGGATATAAGGTAGGCATGACTCATGTTTATTATATTAATGATATTAAGGGATCTTCAGAGTATGGAAAAGAAGTATTTACCCCGGTCACTGTTATAGAGACGCCTCCAATAATTCCTATTGCTTTAAGAGCATATATACTAGGAAGTAAAGGGGAGCCAGAGGTACTTACAGATTATTGGAGTCCAGAATTACCTCAAGAAATAACTAGGAAGATAAAGTCTTTGAAAGTAAATAAGGATAAATTAAATGGATTTTTAGATAAAATAAAGTCTAACCTTAATAATATCTTATACCTAAGGGCAATAATTGCAACTCAACCTAAGCTAGTTCCTGCGCTTGGAAAGAAAAAACCAGAGATTGTAGAGATACAAGTAGGCGGCGGAGATACTTCTGCGCAATTGAATTATTTGCTTAATATTTTAGGTAAGCCAGTTAATGTTACTGACATATTTAAGGAGGGACAACTAGTTGACATAATAGGAGTTACAAAAGGAAAAGGATTCCAAGGAGTTATAAAGAGATATAACGTTATTGAATTACCTAGATGGCATAAACACAGAAAAGGTAGTAGAAAAGTGGGTACTAAGGGGCCCTCTTTGGGTACTCCTAGTTATGTTCCACAACCTGGTCAATTAGGTTTTCATAGGAGGACAGAATATAATAAAAGAATATTAAAAATCTCCACTAATCCACAAGAGATTAATCCTGCGGGAGGATTCGTAAAATATGGATTAGTAAGGAACCCTTATATATTAATTCAAGGTTCTACTATAGGAGTAAGAAAAAGACCACTATTCTTAAGATATCCTATAAGACCTTATGAAGTTCCTGCAGAAGCACCTAAGATTACGTATATAGATTTAAGTAGTAAACAAGGGTGAAATGAATGTATATACAACTTCAACAGAAAAAAGCAGATGTGATTGATTTAGAAGGTAAGAAATTAAAGGAAATAGACTTGCCATTAATTTTTAGCTATCCCGTAAGGAAAGACCTAATTAATAGGGCCTTTAGGTCTTCATTTACTAAGTCTTTGCAGCCTAAAGGAAGAGATCCTATGGCAGGAAAAAGAACTACTGCAAGAAGTTTTGGAATTAATTTAGGATTAGCCAGAGTACCTAGAATAAGAGGAAGCGGAGAAGCAGCTTTAGCTCCTAACACTGTAGGAGGTAGGCTGGCTTTTCCGCCCTCTCCTATGGAGAGGATAGTTGAGGAGATTAATAAAAAGGAAATGAGACTTGCTATAATTAGCGCTATTTCTGCTACAGCTATTAAAGATTTAGTTAAAAGAAGAGGTCATAGGTTACCAGATGGTCTTTCTTTGCCTATCGTAGTTACTGATGATCTAGAGAGATTGTCTAAATCTAAGGATATAATAGAATTTATCGAAAAATTAGGATTAGAAGATGAATTAGAAAGATGTAAAGTCAAAAAGATTAGAGCAGGTAAAGGTAAAATGAGAGGTAGGAGATATAAAATACCTAAAGGTCCACTATTTGTAATAAAGGATGAAAAATCTCCAGTTATTAAAGCTATAAGAAACATACAAGGTTTTGATGTAATAACTGCTAAAGAACTTAGTGTTATGCATTTAGCTCCAGGAGGACATCCAGGTAGACTTACAATATTTACAGAAGGTGCTATACAAGTTTTAAATGAAAGATTTGGAGGTGAACTTAAATGAAAATAAAGGAAGTTTTGGCTACGGAAAAGGCAACAAAGCTAATTGATTCTGAGAACACTATAGTTATAATAGTTGATAGAAATACGACAAAATCAGAAATAAAGAAGGAAATAGAAAAAGCACTAAATGTGAAAGTAGTTAAAGTTAATACACTAATCACACCAACTGGTGATAAGAAAGCATATGTTAAATTAAGTCCAGAATATAAAGCATCAGACGTAGCACAGAAATTAGGATTATTATGAGGTGAGACAGATTGGGTAAAAGTTTACTTCAACAAAGAGCCGGAAGAGGTAATATAAACTTTAGGAATCCAGGATGGCTAAGAGTAGGTAAAGTTAGGTATCCAAAAATAGAAGGTAATCACGTAGGTAAAGTGATCGATATCCTGCATAATCCTGGAATGCTAGCCCCTGTAGCTAAAGTAAAATTAGATACTGGTGATGTCTTCTATATGCAAGCAGTACAAGGGATGACAGTAGGGCAGAAAATAGAAATAGGCAGTAATGTGAATCCTGCTACTGGAAATATTGTAGAAGTAGGGAATTTGCCAGAAGGAGCAATAATATGTAATGTAGAAGAGCATTATGGAGATGGAGGAAGGTATGCTAGGGCTGCAGGATCTTATGCCACAGTAATAGGTAAAAGTGGAGATAAAGTTCTTATCAGGTTACCATCAGGGAAAATAAAGGAAGTATTAAGCAATGCTAGAGCTACAGTAGGCATGGTTGCAGGTGGAGGAGTATATGATAAACCTATGTTAAAAGCAGGAAATGCTTACTGGAAGTATAAAGTAAAAGCTACCAAGTGGCCAATAGTTAAAGGAGTAGCCATGAATGCTGTAGATCATCCACATGGAGGAGGTCTTCACACTAGCGTAAGCAGACCTAGTACTGTTTCAAGAAATGCACCGCCTGGAAGAAAAGTTGGACATATAGCTGCAAGAAGAACTGGGAGGAAAGAGAGGAAGTGAATTTTAATACCAATGTTTATATAGGGTGATTATAATGTCAATGTCAGAATTTCCGGCTGAATGGCAAAAGTTTAAGTACAGGGGTAAGAGTTTAGATGAATTAATAAACATGCCTATGGATGAATTTGTTAAACTTTTACCTTCCAGACAAAGAAGATCGCTTACTAGAGGGTTTACTCCCCAACAGAGAAGATTACTTGAGAAAATTAGGAAAATGAGGAGAGAAGGAAAAATAACTAAAACAATAAAGACTCATGTGAGGGATTTAGTTATCCTTCCAGAGATGGTTGGCTTAAAATTTGGTGTATATAATGGTAAGGAATTCGTTGAATTCCAAGTAGTTCCAGAGATGATAGGGCATTATTTAGGAGAATTTGCTATAACTACAAAGAAAGTAGAGCATGGTGAACCTGGCTTGAAGGCTACAAGATCAAGCCTATTCCTAGCAATGAAGGGATGAGTATGGCTAGTTGGACATATCCCCAATTATCTATAGATGAGACAAAGTTAGGAAAGGCCGTAGTTAAAGATGCGCCAGTATCTATTAGAGATTTATATAACGTATGTAAGGCAATAAGAGGTATGAAAGTTAAGGAGGCTAGAGATTTCTTAGATAGAGTGCTAAAGCGTCAAGAAGCTTTGCCATTTTGGAGATATTCGCATGGCTCCTCTCATAGGTCTAACATTTCATCAAAGTGGGGTATTAAAAACGGAAGATATCCAGTTAAGGCAATAAAATACGTACTAAAGGCCTTAGACAATGCAGAAGCTAACGCTGTGGCAAAAGGATTAGATCCGGATAACCTAAAGATTATACATATAGCTGCTCACAAGTCATTTACTTTAAAAAGATTTATGCCGAGAGCGTTTGGAAGGGCTACAGCAAAATATAGAAGAACATCGCATATTGAAGTTATAGTGGGTGAGTTATGAATGGTAAATATAAAACAATACTTTCTGCAAAAATCAATGACTAAAGTAATGCTAGATGAATATTTGGCTAAGCAATTCTACAATGCTGAGTATGCCGGTGTTGACATAATAAAAACTCCTATGGGAACTAGAATTATTATATACGCCGGTAGGCCTGCAATGATAATAGGTAAAGGCGGAAAGACTATAAAACAATTAGCTCAAGTTTTCGAAAAGTTCTTCAATTTAGAGAATCCACAGATAACAGTGACCAATGTCGATAATCCAGAGCTAAATGCTAGAGTAATGGCTTTTAGGCTTGCCGTTGCTTTAGAGAAAGGATATCATTTTAGGAGAGCGGCTTTTATAACTATTAGGAGGATAATGAATGCTGGAGCATTAGGCGCAGAAGTAGTGGTTAGTGGTAAGATTACTTCTGAGAGAGCTAAATATGAGAAATTAAAAGAGGGTACAGTATATAAGACTGGAAATAGCTTAGAGACCATGATAGATAGAGCAATAGCAATAGCCAAATTAAAACCAGGAATTTACGGTGTAGAAATAATTATTGCGAAACCTTTAAGGCCAGTAGATAAGATTTCCTTTAAGGAAACTCCAGCTCCTTCTGCAGGCGAAGTTACTGTAACAAATGTTAAGATTATAGATGAAAATACTGGAGGTGCACAGAATGCCGCTGGATCCTAAAGAGCTAAGAAAGATGGACATAAAAGATTTGTATAAGAAATTAGATGAATATAATGCTGAGTTGCTGAAATACAGAGCTGAAAGCAGAATGGGAACACTAAAGAATACATCCGCGATAAAGAATGTGAGAAAGGACATAGCAAGAATTTTGACTATAATTTCGGAGAAAAAGAGAAGTAGCAAAAAGAATGAAAAGACCACTTGATCTTATAGGTTTGAAAGTTAAAGTTTTATCACATTCTAATCCATTTTTTATAGGACTTTCTGGAGTTATTGTTTTTGAGTCGCCTAAGTTTTTATATATTAAGTCTTCTAAAGGTAAGGTCTTAATGGTGTATAAAGCAGATGGCATATTTGAGATAGATTTTAAAGGAAGTCATCAGATTATGCATGGTTATAAGTTAATGGGTAATATTGTTAAAAGGTTAAAGAAAAGGTGGACAAAATGAGTCAAGCTAAAAATGTTGGAATAGTAGGAGTAAAAGCTCCAGAAAAAGTATGTAATGACAAGAATTGCCCATTTCATGGAACTCTTAGAGTAAGAGGTATGATATTTGAAGGAAAATTAATAAAATTTAGAGCAAATAAGACTGGAGTTTTTGAAAGAGTTTATTTATACTATAATAGTAAATACAAGAGATATGAAAGAAGAAGAAGCAGAATAAGAGTTCATATTCCTCCATGTTTAGATGTCAAAGAAGGAGATAATGTTATAATTGGGGAATGCAGACCAATAGCTAAATCTGTATCATTTGTAGTATTGGGGAAGGTGGGCAGTTAATGTCAGAAAAATTACAAGTTTTAGGTTCAAGGAAGGCTTTAACGCCAGGTTTACAGCACTATTCTAGAGTAGTTGTAGCTGATAATAGTGGAGCAAAAGAAGCCATGATAATAGGAGTATTTGGATATAGAGGAGTTTTAAGAAGAGTGCCTTTTGCTAATATTGCGGATTTAGTGGTAGTGTCAGTAAAAAAAGGCACGCCTGAAGTAAGAAAACAGAAATTCCGTGCAGTTATAGTAAGGCAAAGAATGCCTTTTAGAAGGCCAGATGGCACGTGGGTGGCTTTTGAAGATAATGCCGTAGTTATAGTAAATCCTGATGGCACGCCAAAAGGTACTGAAATTAGAGGGCCTATAGCCAGAGAAGCTGCAGAACGTTGGCCAAAAGTAGCAAGCTTAGCTACTATGGTTGTATGAAGGTGGTGAAAGTAATGACGTCTTCTAAACCTGCTAAGCAAAGAAAAATACTATTTAATGCACCTTACCATTTAAGGAGGAAGATGCTTACTGCAATGGTTTCAGAAGAAATTACCAAAGAGTATGGAATAAAGAGAATAGAAGTTAAGAAAGGAGATACAGTAAAAGTCATGAGAGGAGACAACATAGGATTTGAAGGAAAAGTCGCACAAGTAAACACTAAAACTGGAAGGATTGCTATAGAAGGGCTAACAAGGAAAAAAGCTGACGGAACGCCAGTCTATATTTGGATTCATGCGTCTAAAGTTATGATAACTAAGTTAGATTTATCAGACAATAAAAGGAAAGCCTCAATAGAAAGGAAAGTTAAGCAGGTGAGTAAGTGATGCCTCACATTACAAGATTTGAAGCTCCTTGGTTCTTAAAAATAAGTAAGAAAGAATACAAGTGGACTGTCAGAGCTAATCCTGGTCCTCATCCATTATCAAAGAGTATACCATTAAGTTTAATATTAAGGGATTACTTGAAGGTAGCTGCAACATTATCTGAGGCAAAGAAAGTAATATCTGAGGGTAAAGTCTATGTTGATGGAATTATAAGGAAAGATTATAGGTTCCCAGTAGGATTAATGGATATTATATCTATACCCAGTGCTGGATTATATTATGTCATGTTTCCTGATAAATCAAGGTATATTTCTCCTAAACAAATTAGCGAAGCAGAGGCTAAGTATAAGCTAGTTAGAATTATGAATAAGACTATGGTAAAAGGTGATAAATTACAATTAAATTTGGAAGATGGTAGGAATATATTAGTAAACAAGGAGGATTCTTCAAAGTATCCTACTCTTAGCACTTTGAAGATTGAAATTCCTTCACAAAATATAATCTCTGTATATCCTTTAGTAGAGAATATGTACGGAATAATAATTGGTGGAAAGAATACTGGCTTACATGGTAAAATTGTGAAGATTCAAAGAGCACAATATAAGACTAGAAAATATTCTATAGTAACAATACAAAAAGATAATGAAAGTTATGAAACTAATTTATTAAATACAATGGTTATTGGAGAACAAAATCCTGAAATAAAGGTTGAGTAAGAATGTCTCAAGAAACAGTTCAAGTTAAAAAGGAAAATCCGATGAGGAGAATAAAAATAGCTAAGGTGACAGTCAATATTGGTTTAGGAGAATCTGGAGAAAGATTGGAGAAGGCTTATCATTTGTTAGAAGAATTAACTGGAGCTAAGCCAGTGTATACTCGTGCTAAAAAATCAATAAAGGAATTCGGAATCAGAAAAGGTCAGTTAATAGGAGTAAAAGTAACCCTAAGAGGTCAAAAAGGAATAGAATTCCTTAAGCGTGTTTTACAAGCAGTCGGATATAAATTAAAAGCTGAAAGCTTTGATGATTACGGCAATGTTAGTTTTGGTATAGCAGAACATGTTATTATTCCAGGGACAAAATATGATCCAGAAGTTGGAGTATTTGGAATGGATATCGCAATAACATTAGAAAGGCCAGGATATAGAGTAGCAAGAAGGAAAAGAAAAACTGCCAGAATTCCTAAGAGACATAGGATTTCTAAAGAAGAGGCGATAAAGTTTTTAACAGAGACACTAGGTATTGTGGTTGTTTAAGGTGATATAAATGGGCAAATACAAGCCTCCTGCAGAGAGAAAGCATGGAAAAGGAGTTCAAGCTTGTAGGCGTTGTGGTAGCACAGATTCTGTTATTCAAAAATACGGAATTTACCTTTGTAGGCAATGTTTTAGAGAAGTTGCTTATGAATTAGGTTTTAAGAAATTGAGGTGACCTATGTGACTGTAATTAATCCTTTGGCTAATGCATTAGTAACTATTTATAACAACGAGGTTAGGAGAAATAAACAAGCAATAATAATGCCTTCATCTAAGCTAATTATAAACGTACTTAGAGTTATGCAAAAGGAAGGTTACATAGGAGAATTTGAGTATATTGATGATGGTAGATGGGGTAAGGTTGTTGTCCAGTTGTTAGGAAGAATAAATAAGTGCGGTCCAATAACACCTAGATACTCATTAAAGTATAGGGATATGATAAACCTACCACAGCATATTAGAACATATTTGCCATCTAAGGAAATTGGAGTAATTCTCGTCTCTACCTCTAAAGGTGTAATGACTCATAAAGAAGCTGCTAGGCAAAGATTAGGAGGAGTTGCATTAGGTTACGTTTATTGATGGGTGATTTAAATGCTCCAAGTATTAGTGAAAGAATCATTAAAAATTCCTAATAATGTTTCCCTAACTTTAGAGAATGGCAAAATAAAAGTTAAAGGACCTAAAGGTGAAGTAGAGAAGGATATTTCGCATATGAGAGGGATAGAAGTTAGGTTAGAAAATGGAGAATTGATAGTCGAAGCAACATTCGCAAATAAAAGAACTAAATCATTAGTATATACTCTACTTAGGCACGTTCAAAACATGATTACTGGAGTCACTAAAGGCTATAGATATTATCTTAAAATAATATTTACTCATTTCCCTACGTCAGTAAAAGTTGTAGGCAATGAAGTTCAAATCACTAACTTAATAGGAGAAAAGAATATTAGGAGGGCAAAAATACTGCCTGGAGTTAAAGTTACCGTAAAGGGAGAAGATATTATTGTAGAAGGAATTGACCTAGAAAAAGTAGCTCAAACTGCTGCTAATATAGAAAGAGCAAGTAAGATATCAGGATTTGATAGACGTGTCTTTGGAGATGGCATATATATTTATAAAAAAGAGGTGATTGAGTAATGTCTATAAACAAATTAAGTAAAGAAAAGATTTATAAATTGAAGCAGAAATATAACTCTAAAATACCAGATTTTCTAAGATATGACTGGGATAAATACTTTAGATTAGAAAGGCAGGAAAAATGGAGAAAGACTAGAGGAATAGATAATAAAACTAGGCTTAAACTTAAGGGATTTCCACCACCAGTTGATCCAGGATATAGAAAACCTAAAATCATACGCTATTTACATCCTTCTGGCCTAAAGCCAGTAATTATAAATAACGTGAAAGATTTGGAAAATATTGCTAAATTTAAGGATCAAGTAATAGGGATAATCTCTTCTAACGTAGGATTTAAGAAGAGGTTAGAGATAATAAAGAAGGCAACAGAAATGGGTATAAAACTTGCAAATGGTGAGTAAGAGTGCCAGAGTTATATTTACAAAAAAGGTTGGCCGCTGATATAGCTAAAGTAGGTATTAACAATGTAAAAATTCCGCCAGAGAATATTGATGAAGTAAAAGAAGCATTAACTAGGGCAGATATAGCAAGGCTAATTAAAGAAGGCAAGATAATTATTGAGAAGGAAAAAGAAAGATCAAACTCTAAAGTTAAAGAGAGAAGGAAAGCAAGAAGAGTTAAGGGAGAAGGAAGAAGACATGGGAGTAGGAAAGGAAAGAAAACTGCTAGATTTGATGAGCATGAAGCTTGGGTTAACAGAATAAGGAAAATAAGAAAATATCTAAAGTGGCTAAGAGACCATGAAGTCATAGATTCTCATTTATATAGGCAGCTTTATATTAGGGCAAAAGGTGGCTCCTTTAAGAGTATAAGTGATGTTAGATCAGTTTTAATTCAGATGGGAAAATTAAAAGGTGAGTAAGATGGCTTTAGGTCCTAATTATAAGGTTAAGCCAAGGAGAAGAAGAGAAGGTAAAACTAACTATTATAAGAGATATATTTATGTTCTAAGTAGGGCAATAAGGTTAGTTGTTAGGCTTACAAATGAATATGTAATTGTTAGTGTAATGAAATTTGACCCTAAAGGAGATATTACTATAGCATCTGCACATTCAATAGAATTAGTGAAGAAATATGGATGGAAAGGGGATACAAATAATACACCCGCGGCTTATTTAACTGGATTTTTAGCTGGGCTTAGAGCTAAGAAGGCCGGTATTGAGTCTGCTGTAGCAGACATAGGATTATTTACCCCTACAAAAGGTGCAAGAGTATTTTATGCAATAAAAGGAGCACTTGACGCTGGTTTAAAGGTTCCTATGGGCGATATAGAGCTTGATGAAAACAGAATAAAGGGAGTACATATTTCCGAATATGCCAAAAAGTTAGAAGCAGAAAACCCAGAGAAGTTCAATAAACTCTTTTCAAGATATTTAAGTAGAGGATTAAATCCTAAGGATCTTCCTTCTCATTTTGAGGAAGTTTTAAATAAGATAAAAAGTTCTGGTGAATAAGAATGGCAGAAGGCGTACCTACTGCTAATATAGAGGAATGGAAACCTAGAACTAAACTAGGTCAATTAGTTAAAGAGGGTAAGATAACTTCAATAAAGGAAATATTTGAAAAAAATCTAGTCATAACTGAGCCCGAAATAATAGATGCGTTATTGCCTAATTTGAAGTACGAAGTGATAGATATAAAAATGGTTCAAAAACAGACAGATGCTGGAGAGCTTTCTAGATATAAAGTCCTTGTAATTATGGGTAATTTTGATGGTTATGTTGGAATTGGGATGGGTAAAGCTAAGCAATTGAGAGTAGCAATACAGAAAGCAATAAGGGATGCTAAAATGAATATAATTCCAGTTAGAAGAGGATGCGGTAGCTGGGAATGTACATGTGGAGAACCTCATAGTTTACCATTTACTGTAACTGGCAAAGCTGGAAGTGTAGAAGTTACTCTAAAGCCTGCACCAAAGGGGACTGGATTGGTAGTAGGAAGTGTTTTGAAAACATTATTATCTTATGCAGGTATCAAGGACGTTTGGTCATCTAGTAAAGGAGAGACTAGAACTACTGAAAACTTTATCAAGGCCGGATATAATGCACTTTATAATACTTATAAGTTTGTAACGCCTGCAGATTGGGCTAGGAAGAGGTGATGAGGTATTCCTAAGGCAGTTGCCATAGTTAGAATAAGGGGATATGCGCACGCTCCATGGAAAATTCAAGAGACTTTAGAAATGTTAAGATTGCCTAAGGTCTTTAATACAATGATTTATCCTTATACGGAATCATTAAAGGGAATGTTAATTAAAGTAGAGCCATTTATAACTTGGGGCGAAATTTCTGAAGACGGTTTAAATGCTCTTCTAAATAGGTTAGAGACATGCAAAGGTGAGAAAATTACAGAAGAGTACATAAAAACTAAATTATCCATGGATTTAAATACATTTAAAACAAAACTGCTTTCAGGAGAATTGGCGTTAAACAAGCTTGATAACATATTCAAGCTTCCCATAAGGTTACATCCACCAAGTGGTGGATTTAAAGGAAAGATTAATGCACCTTATAAATCAAAGGGAGAATTTGGTTATAGAGGGTTAGAAATAAATAACCTAATAAAGAGGATGGTATGAAATGGTGGTCAGAAAAGAGAAAAAATCGAGAAAAATGCGCGGATACAGAACAATGGGTTGGGGATCTAAAGGCCAGCATAGAAATAGAGGGGCTAAAGGTGGAAGACAAGTAGGCATGCATAAACATAAATGGTCATGGTTAGTCAAGTATGGAAAAGATTGGTATGGTAAACATGGTTTTGTAAATCCCACTAGTGTTAAAATTAGTGCCATCAGCTTAAGAGATTTGCAAACATCTATAGAGAACGGTAGTATTAAAATTGATGAGAAAGATGGAAAGAAAATAGTTGACTTAACCAAGTATGGATTTGATAAACTACTTGGAAGTGGCAATCTAAATATTAGCGGATTAAACATAATTGTGAGACATGCTACTGAAAAAGCAAAACAAAAATTAGAAAAAATAGGTGGACAAGTTATTTTAACCCCTAATTCTTAATGTTTTTGAGATTTCATGTCATTTATTGACTTTCTTGCAGCGCTTGGTAAGGATTTACCCGCAGTTAGAAAGCCTAGGCATAAACCTAATTTAAACCAAAAAATAATGTGGTCAGTATTAGCAGTTATTGTTTATCTAGTAATGTCGTCTGTACCACTTTATGGTATTCAATCTACATCCCTTAGTAATTTTTTGATAGAACAAGTTATTTTTGCATCAACTGCAGGTACACTTGCTCAGTTAGGTATAGGTCCTATAATAACTGCAGGTTTAATTATGCAAATTCTAGTTGGATCGAAGTTAATTAATATTGACTTAGGTAATGAAGATGATAGAGCTAAGTTTACTGAAGCACAAAAAGGTCTAGCCTTCATATTTATACTAATAGAAGCATCCCTATTTGGATATGTATTAACTAAAGGTGCAATTATTACATCTGTGCAAATAGAGCTAGCTACTATAATTACCGCGCAGCTAGTAGCAGCAACTTTCTTTATACTATTACTTGATGAGATGATACAAAAAGGCTGGGGATTAGGATCTGGGGTTAGCTTATTCATACTTGCAGGTGTGATGAAAATAATTTTCTGGTATATGTTTGGAATTGTTACTGTAAGTTCCCAAAACCTTCCAATAGGATTCTTTCCTACTTTAATTTCTTTAATAGCAAGTCACGGTAATTTGCTTAGCATTATTGTAAATACTACTAAACCCTTTGAACCTGATTTAGTAGGCTTAGTATCAACTATTACATTAATAATCCTTATAGTTTATCTTACGTCGATAAACATTCAAATACCCGTTACTTCACAAAGGTTGAGAGGAATAAGAAGAACAATACCGCTTAATTTCCTATATGTTAGTAGCATACCAGTTATATTTGTAAGCGTTTTAGGAGCAGATATCCAATTATTTGCTTCTCTTTCCTCCTATTCTAACTCTACTCTCGCGAGTATACTAAATGACATAGCTAGTGCTTTTGAATTTCCACCACCAAATTCTAAAATACCTCATAGCGTTTATGCTGTTGTTCTAGATCCAGTGGGCGCTGTTATCTATGCGATAGTATTTATCACATTAGGCGTATTATTTGGATTAATTTGGGTTGAAGTAGCTGGTTTAGATCCTGCAACTCAAGCTAAACAATTAGTGGAGGCAGGAATAGAGATTCCAGGCATGAGGAGCAATACTAAAATGATTGAAGCTATTCTATCTAAATATATCTATCCTTTAGCATTCTTTAGCTCTCTTATAGTAAGTGTGATAGCAGTTGGTGCAACTTTTCTAGGAGTATATGGTACAGGAGTTGGAATATTATTAGCAGTTACTATAGCCATTCAATACTATAGTTTATTAGCTTATGAGAGGTCTATTGAAATGTACCCATTATTGAGAAGACTGGTAGGTGAGTAAAAATGAAAATGGGTATAGTAACAGGCATACCTGGAGTTGGCAAAACTACTGTATTAAGTAAGGTATCGGAGATATTATCTTCTGAAAATAGAAAATATAAAATAATGAATTATGGTGACTACATGTTAAACACTGCTATTTCTGAAGGATTTGTTAGTAATAGAGATGAAATGCGAAAATTACCTCTTTCAAAGCAAAGAGAATTGCAACTAATAGCTGCAAAGAAAATTGTAGAGGATGCAGAAAAATTGGGGGAAGATGGTTTAGCCTTTATAGACACTCATGCAGTTATAAGAACACCCGCAGGCTATCTCCCTGGATTACCAAAACATGTTATAGAAATCTTATCTCCTCAAGTAATATTTTTACTTGAAAGTAATCCTGAGGATATTTTAAATAGACAAAAAAGGGATAAAGGTAGGATTAGATCTGATTATGCAGATATAAATGTAATTAATGAAACTATTAATTTTGCGAGATATGCTGCTATGGCATCTGCAGTGCTAGTTGGTGCTTCTGTAAAGATAGTAATTAATAAAGAAGGAGATCCTACCATTGCAGCTAAAGAGATAATTTCGTCAATGATGTAATATGGAAATTTATCTTTTTTATATTATTCTTTTATCATTTTTTTCCAATTTTGTTGTTTATCTTTTTTATAAGTATTATATTAGTAAAAAACTAAATTACATCATAATTAAGTTAAAGGAGTATGATGAGAGATTAGGTAAGATAGTATCAGATAAAAGAAAAGAAAAAGTCCAAAAGAAAATTCAAAACGAAATAAAATCGTATAATTCTACTATGTATTTCTACTCATTTATGCAAACTGCACTATTAATTTTTATATACTTTATAGATTTATCATTAGTAGTTTTTAGAATGAATTTTAATGTATGTTTGCCTTACTATATACCGTTAATTTCAATTCAATATAATGGTAAATATATTATTCCATACTCGTCCTTTATAATATTTATTTTATCGTTTGTTCTATTTACTCCTATATCTCTGAGACGCCCGAAGATTATATAAATTAAAGATATATTTTCTTATTGATAAGCAATGCCTAAACCACAGTTTAGGTCTAGGTCTTATAGAAAAATACATATTAGAACTCCTAGTGGTGAATCCACGCTTCATTTTGAAAGAAGAAAGAATAAATTAGCTCACTGTGCTATGTGCGGAAATCCTCTAAATGCAGTAAAGACTAACAAAATTTATTCGTTCTCTTTATCTGAGAAAAGGCCAGAGAGACCTTTTGGTGGGTACTTGTGCCATAAGTGTCTTGAAAATTTGATCAAGTTGAGTGTGAGAGGAATATCATGATTATTGTTATAAGTGGGCCTTCTGGCAGTGGAAAAACCACTGTTGCCAAAATTTTGTCTGAAAAACTGAAACTTAGGTTTGTATCTGCAGGACAGTTATTTAGAGAAATGGCGGCAAGTTTAGGAAAAGATATAATTGAGATGAATAAATCTGCAGAAAAAAAATTTGATATAGATAAATTAATAGATGAGAAAATCCTAGACGAAGCAAAAAAAGGAAATGTAATTATAGAGTCTCATATAGCTGGTTGGTTACTTAGTGGGATTGCTGATTATACAATATATCTTTGGGCTAATATCGAGGAAAGAGCTAAAAGGATATCAATTAGAGATAAAATTCCCTATGAAGAAGCTCTAATTAAAATTATGGAAAGAGAACAAAGTCATTATTTTAGATTTTGGAAATATTATGGGATAGATTTGCTAGATTTAACTCCTTTTGATATGGTTATAAATACTTCTAATATAGATATTAATAGAATAGTAAATATTATCCTTGAGTATATTGGTAAAAACACTTCCGTTTAGGTCTCCTAGCTTTATTAAATGTCTTATAATTTTAGGTCAAGAATGTCTGGTATAGAGAGTCTAATATCTAATTTAACGACTCAAATAACAGAAACTGCATGGAGTATATTTATATTATCATGGGCAGTAGGTTGGGCCTTAAGAGGCTCTCCTATCCCAATATTTAGAATAAAGCGAGGTGGCCAAGATATTATAGAAGATGCTATAATAGCGGCTTTTTGGTTAGCCATAGGTAGCACAGTATTTAGTTTAATATCATACTTAGCAGGTCAAGTGTGAGGTGATAATAATTGTTTAATATAGGCGAAATGTTATTTCTTGCTTCCTCGCTTGGGGCATTAACTTACTTTATTGGAACGTTAATTATGGGTCTTCCAATACCGATATATGGAGTAAAAAGATGGGGGCCAAAATTAATATTAGACGGATTATACGTTACTGCATTAATTAATGCTTATGGTAGTATTCTGACTTTATCATCCATGATTCAGTCATATCTAGGTGCTACATGGTGTAACTACTTTAAGTGGGTATGTTGTTTAATAATTCAAGAAATTGCTCTTAATACATTCTTAAGAACGATATACGGAATAATAGCAGTAGCTAGCGGTCCTGCTGCAGGAGTCTTATTATCTGAGGTCGGTGTACTTTTTTCATTATTTGGAAGTTTAATAACTACTTCAGAAACATTACTTATAATAGCAAGAATAGTTTATGAATATTCTCAAGTATTTGTAGCTTTAGGTATATTATTAATTTCTATACCATTTAGAGTCGGAAGAGGGGTAGGAGGTTCACTTATAGGATTTTCTATAGTATTTTATGCCGGATTGCCATATTTGCCTAATTTTCTAACATCATTAGGAGTCAACGTTCTACAAGGTTTAAATAACATACCTAATAATAATGTATGTTGTATTATAATTTATCTCATGACTAAAGTCGTTCCACTGCTTATTGAAGGTACTATAGTATTTCCTATAGCGTACATGATTATATTAAGTGGTATTTCTGTAGGTGTAGGTGCTGCAATAAGCGGATACTCATCTAGGTTACCAATTCCTATAGAAATATTTTAGAGTGTGATAAGATGAAAAGTAGAGATATATTACTTTTTCTCCTTATTATTAACTCAATAATAGTTTATTGTTTTACAAAAAATATATTATATTCTGTTATAGATATATTTTTGGCGATTGGTATATATTTCTCTAACTATATCATTTCGAGGAAGCTTGCTGACCAGTAGCTGTACCTCTTTTTTCTTTCTTTATTTCTTTTGTCATAAATAGAGTAGTTTTTTGTCTTCCGCCCATTTTTAATCAATAACGTTAAATCCTACTAAGGTTAAAAGTGTTTTTATGAAGAAATTTGAGTTCTTTGACAATACAGCAGATGTTGGGATAAAGGCCTATGGTAGAACTCTTGAGGAAGCCTTTGAGAACTCCGCTTTAGCAGTTTTTGAGGTAATGACTGATACCTCTAAAGTGGATCCGGTAGAAGAGAGAAAGGTAACTATAGATGGAATAGACTTAGAAAACTTATTATATAGATGGATTGAGGCCCTTTTAGTATACTATGATTCAGAATTAATGCTATTTAGTAAATTTAAAGTGAAAATTGATCAAGATAATATGAGATTGGAAGGAGAAGCTTGGGGTGAAAAGTTTAATGAGGAAAAACACGAGAGAAGAACACTAGTAAAAGCAATGACTTATAGCTTAATGTCTATTAATAAAGTAGGGGACATGTATGAAATTACCTTTGTAGTAGATATTTAAATACTTGCAATTAATTTTCTCAACATATTCTCGTCATCTATGTTAATTATCTCTATTTTGCCATGTTTTTGGGCTATTTTGTTGCAAAGCTTTAAGGTAGTTAATAAAAATATCTTTTCGAATGACAGATTATCAAGCTTTTTACTTACATAGTCAAGTATTTTATCTTCTTCATAACAATTGTTTTCCCAATTATAAAATGAAATTGGTATATGTAATATCTCATTTAATATATATATATCTTTTTTATCCTGAAGATGTAATATCTTATTTATATCTATCTTATTTAAAAATACTATAAGTGTTTTCATGTTGGGGTCTCTGGAGACCCTATATCATTGACCCCTAATAAAGGGTTCTCCTAGGGTGTCGCCAGACCCCAATTAACTAATTATCATCGAAAGATTTAAGTTTGAAGATTTCAAGAAATATATTGCCGCCGTAGCTCAGCCCGGGAGAGCGCCCGGCTGAAGACCGGGTTGTCCGGGGTTCAAATCCCCGCGGCGGCACTGCGAGGTTAGGGAAGCACCCCCTAAGACCTCCAATGTTATTTCCACAACCTTATCTAAGGGGCCAATGTAACGCTCTCTTACGTTTACCTTCTTTGTTCTTCTCTATAGAGTAAACATTAGTGCTTCTTCCCTCTCTGACGGATATTCCGGCTGAGAAAACTCTATAATCCATATTTGTATTATGCCCTTTGTAAAGATATAAGTATCGGACTATTGGTATAGTAGAATTGATATTGAGCGGCAAAGATTTCTCAGCTCTAGAAACTAATTCTATTAGCATCCGCTTAGATGAAACTTCATGAGACTCGTCTAATGTCTCTTAATAGTTTCTATTGCTTTAGATGCATTAAGTAAAATCGTTATTTATATCTATTAATGTAAACAGATTAAGAGAAGAGGCGGGAGGAGGCCCCAGCTTCACTCTACCACGGTTCTCGTGGACTGTTAGCTGGGTATGGCCTAACTTTATATAAGACTTTTGATTAATAAAAATTACCAGTATCCTTGTTATGTATATGTTTATTAGTTAGATTGATTATAATTTGAAATTTCTTAATCTATAAAATTTTATGATATAATTTTACCTTTTGGACTGTATTTACTTGCAATTCTATAAAAGAGTAGAACGTAAAATATGGGCCCAGCGGGATTTGAACCCGCGATCACTGCCGTGTGAGGGCAGCGTCCTAACCAGGCTAGACTATGGGCCCAATTGACAATATTAATGAGTTAAATAAAAATTTTAAGTTACTTCTTCTGGCACTTCTACAAGGATTACATAAATATCTTTCATATCAGCTAAATCCGGGTCTATATCTATTGCTTTTAATCTATCCTCCATTTTATTCATATCAAGGATTAAAATTTTAAAATCTGGATACAAACTTTTAGCTTCATTATAAGATATTTCAGCCTCTTTTTTATTCTTTTGAATGTCAAAAATTCCTGCAGATTCTAAGATTGTTGAGCCATAGACAGACTTCATTGCTGGTAATATTAGATTTTAGGTTTTTTATATGCTTTTTTGACTGAAGCTAATAATATTGAGAAAATATGCCTTCAATAAAGGTAATATTTGGTTCTTATGGTGATAACGGAGTTACTTCACTATTGTACGAGGTTATTCAAAGTCTGCCAAATAAATACGATATAAAAATAGATGTAGAGACTGATTTGCTTTATGATTATTCTTCGCCTATGATAGAAATCGATGGTAGGAGAATATTATTTGATTATATAGATGAAAATGATGCAAAAGTTAAATTAAGTAAATTAATTAAGGGAGAACTAATAGAAGATCATAAGCCTTTTAAGATCTTTTATAGTCAAAACGGTATTTTTGGTAATGGAGTGTCAGTCTTATAAATAATTCTTTACTTCCTATATTATGTGAATATAATTTTAGGTGGAGGAATTTCAGGCTTACTTTTAGCTTCCTTAAATAAGGAGGAATCTTTAATTCTAGAGCTACAACACGAAGTTGGTGGATTATTTGCTACGGAAGAAATTTCAGGAATTAATATCTCTATTATTCCTCCAATAGTGAGTAATCCTAACTTTATGGAAGGGCTAAAATATCATGAATATAATCCTACAATAATTTCTGAAAAATCAAAATATTTAAAAGATAAGATTTGTAAGGAATGCGAAACATTTCCATCATGGTTAGATTTCAATAGGAAGAAGTTTTGGATCGATAATTTTAGTGAAATTATTTCCGATCTTGGTAAAGGGGTTAAAATTATTAATGAATACCCTATAATTATAAAAGATAAAAAAATTATTACTAATAAAGGTAGGTCAGTGATTTTTGATAAAATATATAATACAATTTCAAGAAAAGAATTATTAAAGCTAATTGGTTATAATGACCCTAACTTAAAGTCAGTGTCAGCATTTATAACCATATTGATAACTAAAGGAGAGAAGGAGTGGGACGTGTATATCAATGGGGATACGGGTATAGTGTTTTCTCATATAATTAGAAAAAATATAGAGAGCGAGATCTTTGTTAACTATATATATTCATTCTTTACTTCTAAATTGCCTGATATTAAAAAGGTATTTAGTGATCTAAAAAGGACTCACCTATTTTCTAGAGATGAAATATTAGCTTATCGATCACATGTTATTAAAGACGCAATATTATACGGCACTCCTTCAATTGAACTAGATTTTATAAAAAATTGTGGTAG
Source organism: Acidianus infernus (assembly GCF_009729545.1). NCBI lineage: Archaea > Thermoproteati > Thermoproteota > Thermoprotei > Sulfolobales > Sulfolobaceae > Acidianus > Acidianus infernus. The sequence goes on along the minus strand of NZ_WFIY01000004.1, from coordinate 638,552 downwards.
ATTGGGTCTATGGAAAAACATTAGCTTAGAAGAAGCTGTAGATTTGGTCCGTAAATGCTAAATTTTTGTGAAGCTAGTTTTGAAAGTCTTGCAGCTTCTTCTATTTTTACTCCTTTAACCCTTAATGTGAAATAAAATCCTAATAGGAAATCTCCGTTTCCTACTTCGTAATTTCCTCTATTTTCGACGGTCTCTTTTAAAATACCATTTTTGCTGTAAATCTCAAACCCTAGGTCTCCGTAACTTATTATAATCTCCTTAAATCCTACGTCTAAAAGTTTTTTAATATCTAATTTTCCATTATTTTTTTCCTCAATGTTAGCATGTGCGACCATATAGTTAGGCTTATATGGGATGTAATTTATTTCCTTATATGTAATTTCCTTGTCTGTTTCACATTTTCTTATAATTCCCTGAAAATCTACGGCTAATGGGATATTTAATACATTTACTTGATCTAAGTCAATTTCATTACATACTGGATTAATTATTAATCCATCTATGTTACCTAGACTTACTTTATTAAAATCTATTTTAGATCCTGGAGATTTCAATTTTAAGGTCCTTTTTCCATTATTTATAATTATTTCAAATCTCAAATTATTTTTTATATTAATTATAAAATCCTCTTTAATATAATCTGGCAATTCAAACTTGAAATCCTCGCCCTTTATTGAATATACGTGAGGCTCTCCGCCCGCTATATAAACTCCTAAACTAGAGTATATTGGTGGTCCTCCAGCTTTTTCATATATTATATTATTTTCATGAATTTCGTCTATAGTATAACTTCCCATAATACCTATACTAATCTTCCTCATTATCTTCCTCTTCTCCTTCTTCCTCTTCTTCTCTTATTTCTTGTGGTCTCTTCTTTAACCATAATGCGTTTTTATGTGCTATTATATGAGCGACCAGATCCTCTACATGGTAAAAATATGTGCTGTAGTCCGGAATTCCTCCTTTTTTGCAGACGGGATTACAAAATGGACAAGCATAAAGTTTTAAGTCATCGTCGTAACACACTTCTACTTCTTTTCCTTTTACATTAATCTTAACTACCTTCCACTTAGGGAGCCATCTAGTACTCATTAAAAATCATTATTATCATTTTGTAATTATAACTTAAAATACTATTCACATACATAACAAACTTTATAAACTATTCATCCTATAGTTTCACGGCGAATCGGTTGTCTTCATCCTCCTCACTTCTTAATCTACCTCTAAGCTTAAAGACAATGTACGATTTAGCAGAGTTTGTGATTAGAGCCGCACAGCTTATTAAACCTGACCAAGTGGAAAAAATGATAGACACTCTAGAAAATTTTTATAAAAATAATAGAAATGGGAAAGTATTGGTTATGGGAGCTGGTAGAAGTGGTTTAGTTGGAAGAGCATTTGCAATGAGGCTTTTACATTTAGGTTACAATGCGTATGTATTAGGGGAGACTATAGTTCCAGCTATCGGTAAGAATGATTTGGCGATCGCAATTTCTGGCTCTGGAAGAACTAGATTAATTTTAACCGCGGCGGAGGCTGCCAAAGAAGCTAAGGCAACTTTAATAGCAGTAACAAGTTATGCAGATAGTCCAATTGGTAAAATTGCAGATGTTGTAGTTGAAGTGCCAGGTAGAACCAAATATTCACAATTTGAAGATTATTTTGCAAGGCAGATTTTGGGAATAACTGAACCCCTAGCTCCTTTAGGCACGTTATTTGAAGATACTACTCAAATGTTTTTAGACGGAGTTGTGGCTGAGTTAATGTTAAGGCTAAAGAAGACTGAAGAAGACTTGAGGCAGATTCATGCTAATATCGAACTTTAGAAGTTTCGGTTTCCTCCCCCTAATATTATTTCTCAAATTATTTTGATGAACGAGGATAAGATATCTTTCGTTTTTGTTTCAATATTAATTATGGTTCTCACAATAGTTTATAGAAATCCATTACTATTGTTACTATTAGTTGTTGTAAGTCTTGTTGCATTTAAATATGGAAAAATCGATATTGGATCGTTAATTCGAAAGATTCCATTTTTTAACAATTCAATAAATTTATCTAGTATTAAGATAGAGGACGGATATATACAAAAAGGCAATGAATATATAGGAGTACTGTTAATTTATGATATACCCGTAGATTATAAAGATTTGAGTGAAAATAGCTTAAGAAATTCTATAGCTTCATTCTATAAAATATTACAAGTAGGCGAGCAAGTAGATATATTCTTTAGGAAGAAATATGTAGACAGTATAAAATATAAAGAAGTTCTATTACATAAGGCTCAAAATTTAAGAATTATAATAGATTCTGACCCATCTAACAGTAAGGCAAAAAGGGAGCTAGAGATAATTAATTTTCTTCTAGATAGAATATCAGAAGGCGAATATCCATTTAAGTATGAAATCTATCTTTTAATACATTCCAAAAATAAAGAGAGGGCTATACAATTGGCAGAAGTTATAAGTAAAGGATTAGAAGGATTAAATATAAGATCCAGGCTAGCGAAAAAAGATGAGATCTCAAATCTTATTTTTTTAAGTGAATGTAAGTGTAATAAAATTTCTATTCCTAGCCAAGTGCCTTTCTTAACTCCATTTTCTGTAGATAAGCTTCCTAAGTTTCAACTTAGAAATGATGGCATTCTTTTAGGTAAGGATATAAATCATGGAATTCCAGTTTTCTGGAATATAGATACTAGTGAGAATCCGCATATGCTAATTATTGGACCTACTGGTGCGGGAAAAACTGAATTTCTAATTAATACTTCTTTACAGCTATCACTTAATTATTCAATTCCTATAGTATTTTTTGATACAAAAGGTGATATAAAGCAAAGAATAATAAAGCGAGGATTAGAAGTGAAAATATTAAATCCATTATATCATGGAATTTCATTACTTAAAGCCAATAATATACCAATACAAGTTAGAGCAATGCAAATAGAAAAGATATTAACAAATTCTTTTGACTTAGATAAGATTCATAGTTCTATAATATTTAAATTAATATATGATACTCTAGAAGATTATTATTCTGGCAAAATTTCCTACTTAAACTGGGACGTAATAGACGAGAAAGCAAAGTCCATGCTAGATGAGATAACATATCTTTACATTTCAAAAATAATCAAAATTATTAAAAGTCTAGATCACGGAGGTGATCTAGTAGATTATATAACCACTGGACTTAATGTAATAGACATTACGATGATTAAAAGTGAAACTTTGAGAAAGATAATCATGTATACAATTATAACCGATATTTATAATAAATTTTCAAGCTCGGTTGATAATGGAACTAAAATAGTTCTAGTGTTGGACGAAGCATGGACTGTAATTAAGAATGAAAAAGTTGACTATCCTTTAGTTGCGGATTTAGTGAAGAGAGGTAGAGGGCATGGAATTGCGTTACTTATGGCTACTCAAAACGTAGAAGACTTAGGAGAGATGTCCTCTGTTTATCTCGATAATATTGGACTCTTGATTTTTATGAACAATGGAGATAAGGAATTTTGGAATAATGTTGTAAAGAGATTTGTTAACATTAACGATGAGGAAATCTATAATAATTTAACGTTTTTAGGTAGAGGAGAAGCCCTAGTGCGATTCTTAGGGGATCCTAGACCGTTATTAATAAAAACCGATATTATAACTAGCTAGCTCTTTCTAAAATAGTCTGCAGCGCTATCTTTATCTTATTATAACATAAGTCGTCATTAACATTATTTATACTTATTTCCTTTAAATCATCCTTATCGAAAACAATATTATAATCTATTTTATCATTATTCTTGCTATCTTCAAGTATCTTACTTAACGCATTAATGTAGGCTTTACTTAAAGTTAATTTTCTTCTAACTATTATTTTCATTAAAGGAGGGGTGTAGTATACTTCTGCTATTATTTCGCCTTTTCTACTTTTTATGTAATCTATACTTCCTTTACTTCCTTTAACTGGAGAAAATCCAGATTCCAATAAACTCAATAAATACTCATAGTATTCTAGCTCTTTTTTTAAATTAGATATCTTATTTTCAAGGAACTTTCTCAGCTCGTCTGTGTTAGACTCCATTGATTAAAATATATCAACATTATTTATAAGTGGATTCTCCTTTTCTACAATAATGATAAGAGTTGCAGTAATAGGCGGTTCGGGTTACACTGGTGGCGAATTACTAAGAATATTATCAATACATAGTAAAGTAGAAATAACCTTAGTTACGTCTAGAGAATATGCAGGAAAGCCAATTTCTTTAGTTCATCCTAATTTAAAGGGAATACTCAATATGAATTTTTCTCAATTATCTTTAGATAAAATTGGGGATAAAGCAGATACGGTATTTTTAGCACTTCCGCATAAGGTGTCATTAAATTATGTGCCCAAATTACTTGAAATGGGTTTACAAGTAATAGATTTAAGCGCAGATTTCAGACTAAAAGATCCAGAAGAATACAAAAAATGGTATGGAATAGAGCATCCATACCCTGATTTACTTAAAAAATCTGTTTATGGTTTACCAGAACTTCACTATGAAGAGTTAAAGGGAGCTAAGCTTATTGCTTCTCCTGGATGTAACGCTACAGCAACTATTTTGGCATTAGCACCGGTAGTCGGTAACGGGATTTCAGCCGATTTGAAGTTTATTAGCGATGTAAAAGTTTCTAGCAGCGAAGGAGGGATGAAACCTAGAGAAGGTAGCCATCATCCTGAAAGAGAGAACGCTATTAGGCCATATGAACCAGAAGGCCATAGGCATGCTGCAGAAGCTGAACAAGAATTAAGCCTATTAGCAAAGAAACCAGTAAAAGTTAGTATAGTTCCTCACGCTGTAAGTAGCATAAGAGGTGCTCTAGCTTCAGCCCATGCCTGGCTTAATGATAATTATGATGATATTGAAATATGGAAAAAGATTGCTGAGTTTTATCGTGGCAGGAAATTTATAAGAATTATTAGGGGAGGACTTCATCCATATCCAGATCCTAAATACGTAATAGGTAGTAATTTCGCTGATATAGGATTTGCACAAGAGAGGAGAATTATGAGACTTACTATGTTTGCGGCAATAGATAATTTAGTTAAAGGTGCAGCCGGTCAAGCAGTTCAAAACTTTAATATATCAAGAGGCTTCAATGAAGACGAAGGTTTAAGAGCACCACCATTGAGGCCTGCCTAAAATGATAGTAGTAAAAGCTGGAGGAAGAGTTATAAAAAATTCTTTACAAAATTTAATTGATAGTATTATATCATACAATGGCAAATTAATATTTGTGCACGGCGGAGGAGACATAGTGACTGAGTATTCTAAAAGGATGGGAATAGAACCAAGATTTGTTACATCGCCAGAAGGTATAAGAAGTAGATACACAACTAGGGAAGAATTAGATGTTTATGTAATGGCTATGGCGTTAATAAATAAAAACATTGTAACGGCGTTAAGCACTAGAGGCAAGTTGGCAATAGGAATAAGCGGTGCTGACTCTGCAATAGTAAAAGCAAATAGAAAAAAGAGAATAATGATAATTGATGACAGAGGAAAGAAAAGAATAATAGATGGGGGTTATACTGGTAAAATCTACGAGGTGAATGCAAATTTATTAAATACTATTTCTAATGTTTTTGATTATATTATATTATCTCCTATTGCTATAGATATTTCTGAGGGCATAATGCTTAATGTGGATGGGGATCAGATGGCTTTTAGCGTGGCTTCTGCTATTAAAGCGGATACATTAGTTATTCTAACTGACGTAAAAGGAGTTCTTCAAGATGGTGAAGTAGTTAAAAAAATTTCAAAATACGAGGCAGAAGAATTCGCTAAAAAAGTTGGAGCTGGAATGAATAGAAAAATACTGATGGCAGCAGAAGCAGTTAAGAATGGTGTTAATAAAGTTATAATCTCGTCCGGATTAGAGAAAGATGCTATTAATAAGGCTCTCAGTGGAGAAGGTACGGTGATAGAATGAGTAGTAAAATTGATAATAATGATTTAAAAATTCTGGAAACGTTAAAAAAGAATGCTAGGACTCCATATACCTTAATCGCTAAAGATCTAAAGATAAGCGAAGCAGCAGTTAGAAAAAGAATAGAGAAATTAATTAGATTGGGAATAATAAAGAGATTTACTATAGAATATGAATTAGAAAACGAAATAAAAGCAATTGTTATGGTTAAATCTACTCCTCAAATTCCTACGCCAGAAATTTCAAAGAAGATAATTAAGATTTCTGGCGTAGAGACTGTTTACGAAACTACTGGAGATTACGATATAATAACCATAGTACGAGGAATTAATATAGCAGAGATAAACAAAACAATAGATGAGATTAGAAGTATTCAGGGCGTTATAAGTACTACAAGTACTATTATACTTAGGACATGGTACTAACTTCAAACCAATTATTTTCATATAAACTTTTGAACACTAAACTTGTTACTATTATTTCGACCAAATATGGTAACACTTAAATGCCCAGTTTGTGGAGGTCAAGTTAACGTAGAAGACGATGCATTACCAGGAGAAATAGTTGAACATGAATGTGGAGCTCAATTAGAGGTATACAAAGAAAACGGTAAGCTAGCACTAAGATTAGCAGAGCAAGTAGGAGAGGATTGGGGAGAGTGATAGTTGGAGTTACGTATGATTTACTTAGATGGGAAGAGAGAAATTTAATTCAAGAAGCTACAAAATTAGGTCATAAAGTAATACCAATTTACACTAAGGATTTTTATCATTTATTTTCTGAGGATAACCAATTTCAGAATCTAGATGTAGTTTTACAAAGGAACACTTCTCATCAAAGGGCCTTATCTACATCTCTAATCTTTGAAACTCTAGGTTATAACGTAATAAACGATAGTAGAACATTAATCAATTGTGAAAATAAGTTAATAACCACAGCATTACTATCTAGGCATAATATAAAGGTTCCTAAAACTGCCATAGCATTTTCTAAAGATAAGGCACTGGAAGTGGCAAGCAAGCTAGGATATCCTGCAGTAATAAAGCCTATTGAAGGTAGCTGGGGTAGAATGGTTGCTAAAGCAGTAGATGAAGATACATTAAGGAGCTTTTTAGAATACCAAGATTATACTTCAGTAGGATTTAAGAATGTCTATTATATTCAAGAATTTGTAAAGAAGCCTGACAGAGATATAAGAATCTTTGTGATAGGCGATGAAGCTCCAGTAGGAATATATAGGGTAAATACTAAAAATTGGAGAACAAATACAGCACTAGGAGCCATAGCAGAACCTCTAAAAATTGACGATGAATTAAAAGATTTAGCATTAAAGGTAAAAGAAGTAATAGGAGGTTTCTTTTTAGGAATTGATGTATTTGAAGATAAGGAAAGAGGTTACTTGGTAGACGAAGTTAATGGAGTACCAGAGTTTAAAAATACGGTAAGAGTAAACCAATTTAACTTGTCTGAATATTTAATCAGGAAAATAGAGGAGTGGATAAGAAAATGAAGCTTATAGAATTTTATGCTACAAGAGGCTTAAGGATAGTAAAAGGAGAAAATCAATATGTATGGGATGATAAAGGGAGAAGGTATTTAGATTTACATGCAGGTCACGGAGTAGCATTTTTAGGACATAGAAATAAGATAGTTTTAGAATATTTAGAGAGGCAAATGTCAGAAATAATAACACTTACTACAGCTTTTGACACTCCTATAAGAGAAGAAATGCTAAATGAGATGGAAAAAATAAAGCCTGACGACCTAGACAACGTATTCCTATTAAATTCCGGTAGTGAAGCCGTAGAATTGGCATTAAAAACTGCAAGGAAGATAACTGGTAAAAGAAAATTAATAGCTTTTAAAAATTCGTTCCATGGTAGAACTTCTGGTTCACTATCAGTTACATGGAATAAGAGATATAGAGAACCATTTGAACCTTTATTGGAACCAGTAGAATTTCTCGAGTTTAATAGTATAGAAGATTTGAAAAAAATTGACGAAAATACTGCAGCTGTTATAGTAGAGCCTGTTCAAGGAGAAGGAGGAGTTATACCTGCAAAGGAGGATTTTATGAAAGCTTTAAGAGAAACTACACAAGAGAAAGGAGTCTTGCTAATTGTTGACGAAGTTCAAACTGGTTTTGGAAGGACAGGAAAAGTGTGGGCTTATCAACATTTTGGCATAAAGCCAGATATAATGACCGCAGGTAAAGCAATAGGCGGAGGATTTCCAGTCAGTGCAGTCTTTATGCCAGATTGGATAGCCGAAAAACTCAGTGAAGGAGATCACGGTACAACTTATGGCGGTAATCCTTTCGCAGCAGCAGCGGTTACTGGAGCAATAAAGGCATTGCTTACTGACAATGTACCGGAGCAAGCAAGAGTTAAGGGTGAAATATTTATGAAAATGCTTAATGAAGCTTTAGCTGACTTTAAATCTGTTAGAGAAGTTAGAGGGCTTGGATTAATGATAGGAGTCGACTTAAGACTTAATCCGGGTAAAGCAATAAAATATCTACAAGATCATGGAGTTTTATCCCTAAAGGCCGGAGTATCAACAATAAGGTTCCTTTCACCTTATATGATAACTCAAGAAGATATGGAGCTGGCAGTAAATGCAACTAGACAAGGAGTCGCTATTACGGAAGGCAAAACAGTATCTTCTTGAACTGGCAAGTATATATACTCCGTCAGGAGAAGAAGCTCGAGCGACGAATTTTTTTGAGAAAGTTTCCAAGGAGTTAAATTTAGACTTGAAAATTACTAAAACAAAATCTTTCCTTTTAGGAAAGGGTGATTTCTTATTAGCTTCCCACGTAGATACTGTCCCTGGATTTATAGAGCCTAAAGAAGAAGGAGGGATAATATATGGTAGAGGAGTAGTAGATGCTAAAGGTCCATTAATCTCAATGTTACTTGCAACTTGGATATTAAATGAAAACGGTTATAAAGTTCAATTTGCTGGACTTTCTGACGAAGAAAATAAAAGTAGCGGTGCAAGGGAACTCGTAAACGCAGGTTACTCATACAAAGGAATAATAATAGGCGAACCAACTAGTACAACTAAAATAGTTATAGAATATCGCGGAGTTATCCATGTAGACGTCATTTGTAATTATGAATCTCAGCACTCATCTTCGGCAAATTTCAACCCTATCCTAGAAGTATCTAAGAAGCTCATTGAAATTTCTCAATTACCTACAACCTATGATAAGCCTTCGATAGTGCCTACAATAATAAAAGCTGGTGAATATGTAAATGTAACTCCTTCGACAGTCTACTTACATTTTGATATAAGATATCCCTACGGATTTAAGTTAGACGATATACTACTGAAATTAAAAGAGGAGTTTGCTTCATGTGAAATAAAAATAACTGAACAAGTTCCTCCTGTTAAGGTTAATGCTAACGATAAAATAGTAAAATCTTTATATAGGGCATTGCTTCTTCAGAATATTAAACCATCATTAGTTAGAAAAGCTGGGACAAGCGATATGAACATTCTATCGGCAATTACTAAAAATATAGCTACATATGGCCCTGGAGACTCAAAATTAGAACATACTTTGTACGAAAAAATAACTTTGGAAGAAATATTTATAGGAATAACCACCTATACAAAAGCAATAGAAGATCTATGTTACAGCGATTGTTAAAGCCCGTTTATGTAATTTATGAGAAATGGCTTTGGAATCAGATTAAGTCTGGACCTATTCCTAGACATGTGGGTATAATACCGGACGGTAATAGAAGATGGGCTAGGGAAAATAACTCAAGCTTTAACGAAGCGTATCTTCAAGGGTATAGAAAACTTAAGGAAGTTTTAATTTGGTTAGCAGAGCTTGGAGTAAAAGACGTTACTGTGTTTGCGTTATCCACAGAGAATTGCGATAAAAGGAGCTCGCAAGAACTTAGTGTAATTTTAAAGTACATAAAAATGGGTATAGACGATCTTTTAACTGAAGATTATATCTACAAGTATAAAGTAAAAGTTAGAGCTATAGGTCAGCTTCATAAGCTTCCAGAGGATCTTAGGTTATCAATCTCTAGAGTTGTTGAAAAGTCTTCATCATTTAACGAAAGGAGTTTAACCCTTGCAATATGCTATGGTGGTAGGCAGGAAATATTAGATGCTGTTGCAAAGCTTTTAGACGAATATAAAAAAGGTTTAGTAAAAGATATCGTATTAAATGAGGATACTTTTAGAAAATACTTTTATGATAAAGAGCTAGAAGATATAGATCTTGTAATAAGGACCTCTGGCGAGATGAGAATAAGTAATTTCCTTTTATGGCATTTAGCTTATTCTGAATTGTTCTTCTGTGATGCATACTGGCCCGAATTTAGGAAAATAGATTTATGGAGGGCTATTAGGTCATACCAAAGAAGAAAAAGGAATTTTGGAGCTTAACTTTTTATCCTATAATAGTTTTTCTTATAAAGTGATAAGAGATGGGCGTTTATCAAGGTAATGATTTGAGGAAAATAACTGGAGGGCTAAAGGGTAGACATAGGGATAAAAGAAAATTTGAAATGGGTGAATTGCCCACAGAGACTAAACTTCATACAGAGGATATAAGAGAAAAAGTAAGAGTTATGGGGGGCAATTTTAAAATTAAACTGAAGTATGCTGCTTTTGCTAACGTGTATAATCCATCCGATCATACTTATAAAAAGGTTAAGATTCTAGAGGTAGAAGAAGTACCTTCTAACAGAGAATATGCAAGGAGAGGTATAATAGTAAAAGGTGCTAGAATAAGGACAGAAATAGGTGAAGCTATAGTAACCTCAAGGCCTGGACAAGATGGAGTTATAAATGCAATATTGGTTCAGAAATGAGCTTAAGAGATTATGAAGGTAATAAAATAGCAATTTGGTTAGCATATTTTACTGCAGATAGCAGAAGGAAGGGAAGAAAAACTAAGAAAGTTAAGATTACCTTAGATGATCTTTTTTCTGCAGCTAAAGCTCTTGGTTTGGAACCAGAAGTTCTAGATAAGGTACATCCAGGAAGCAGAGTTAAAGGATTAATAATGGTTAAAAAAGTTAAAGGTAAATATAAATTAATAAAGGATATTTATTCATATTTACAACAGCAAAAGAAACTTTGATATAATGCTTATGCAATAGTTTTATAAACGGCAATAAAATGTTATTTTTGTGGGCCCGTAGCTCAGCCAGGTAGAGCGACGGGCTCTTAACCGCTAGGGAGTAACCCGTAGGTCCCGGGTTCGAATCCCGGCGGGCCCGCCACCATTTTTATAAATCCCTATTTCATATATAGAGATCATGAAATATACCGAAGTTGCTCCTAAACTTTTTATGAACACTGGTACTAGATTTCCGAGGAAAATAATTTGGGCTATGGGGTTAGTTAAATTAGCTTGTGCAAGGGCAAATGCAAAATTAAACCTTTTAGATAAAGATATAGCAAAGGCAATAGAGGATGCTTCAATAGAAGTTATGGAAGGCAAGCACGATGAAAAAGTAGTCTTAGATGTTTTTCAGACGGGCTCTGGTACGGGATTGAATATGAATATTAATGAAATTATAGCAGAAAGAGCTTCTGAACTGTCTGGTAAGAAAATCCACCCTAATGATCACGTCAATATGTCGCAATCATCAAATGATGTAGTTCCTACAGCTATTAGAATAGCTGCAGTTTCTAATGCAATAGAGAATTTGATGCCATCACTTAGAGAAATTATCTCATCACTTAACGAAAAGAGTAAAGAGTATGAGAACGTTATAAAATCGGGAAGGACGCATTTAAGAGACGCCTTACCTATAACATTGGGACAAGAATTATCAGCATATTATGACGCCTTAAGTCACGATTTAGAACAACTGAATAATGTTATCGAGTATGTTAAGGAATTACCTATAGGTGGTACTGCAGTTGGAACTGGTTTAAATGCTCATCCCAAATTTACTGAAGTAGTGATTCAAGAAATAAATGAATTAACATCACTTAATTTTAAGACATCAAATAAATTTAGATCTATGAGGTTTTTAACAGATCTTTTATTACTTAGTGGAGTAATGAGGAACATAGCTATAGAACTTTATAGGATAGGTCAAGACTTCAGACTAATGTTTTCTGGTCCATTTACTTCAATTGGAGAAATAGATATTCCAACTCAAGAAGAGATTGCTGGAAGTAGCATAATGCCGGGCAAAACAAATCCAGTAACAGTTGAGGCTACATTATTAGTCTCATCAGAAGTAGTAGGCTTAGATCAAGCCAATCAAATGGCTTCAATGTTAGGCGAGTTTGAGTTAGCTATGGGGGTTCCATTAATTGGTTATAATATTATATTGCAAGAGAACCTTCTATCTGAAGCTTTACGCAAGTTCTCCTCGTTAGTAATAAACGGAATGAAGCCCAATGTAGAAAAGATGAAGAGATATGCTGAAAGCAGTCCATCGTTGATAACAGTTATTTCTCCTATAGTTGGTTACGATAAAGCTTCACAAATAGGTAAAATGCTAGTTAAAGGTATGTCAATAAGAGAAGCGTTAAGAGAGATGGGATTCAGCGAAGAGGAAATTAATAGAATTTTAGACTTAGAACAACTGGTAAAAGCTGGAATTCCGGCTAAATCTCAAAAGTAACGCCCTTGCTTTCTACTTTTATATTTTTTGCTACTTCTGATAAGATTGATTTAGCCGTTATCTCATTTAAAATTACTGATGTAGGATTTATTTCGTTTTTACCTCTTTTAATCATGAGTTTAATTACGACTTCTTCTGCAGTCATGGGATTTCCTCGTATAATATCTTTAATTTCTTCTACAAGCTTCTTGTTATAATCAATGTTAAAGTTTAGTAGTTCTATCATTTTTTCCTTTTTATATATTGGTCCATGAGAAATTATGATAAAATCTACGGATTTGACAAGCTCTTTTAATTTATCTAAGCTATCTTGTGCAGCCCAAAAATCAGTATAAAATGGGAAAATGAAAGATTCCAATACTTTTTGTCCAAAGAATGCATCACCGCAATACAATACGTTGTCTATCTTATAAGCCACATGTCCTGGCGTATGTCCAGGAAGTTTTATTTTCTCTACTTCACTATCAGTAAATTCGTCCTTTAGTTCTTCCTTTATAAGATCATAAGTAAAAATGCTAGAATTTTTTGCACTAAATCCATAAGTTATCGCTCTTCTCCCTATTATATTTAAACTCCAATAATCTTCCTTTGGAAGAAATTTTATCTTTGCATTTTTGAATAGTCCAGCAATATGGTCCATATGACCATGAGTTGCCAATTGTACTTCTGCATTAATATTTAAATCGGCATTTTTACCACCTTGGTCTATTACTACTCTCTCGTCATAAATGAGTGTGTTAGGACTACCTGGTATAACTTCTACATTTTTACTTAATTTCATAAAGTGTTATCTTTTTTTACTTTTTTATCTCTTTTTATCATATGTTAGTAACAACGCCTTTTGCAGGGCCAGTAAGTTTTCCATTACTAGTGGCTAAAGAATTAGGAGGAGAACAAATTAATTTAAAAAACTCATGTGAAACCAATGAAATAGGGGATATAGTTCTAGATTCTATAACTAATATTGCTAAACTAAAAGTAAAAGGGTATAAGATAGTTGCTGGAGTTTACATAGATATGTATAGTATTCTAGGTAACAAGAATTCTACTAAGCTCTATACAATAAGAGCAGGAACGCTAGCAGATATAAATGCTCGTCTTTATGCAAAATATACTAGCAAAGAAGTTATAAATACTGATGCAGAAACAGCTGTAAAAAAATCAGAGGAAGGAAATCTTGCAATAGTTGGAATAGAGATTAAATTAGGCGAAAAACTAGAGGATGAACTTGATAAATTAGGCTTAAGAGCTCCTTCTTGTGTAATTTACTCTAAAGTAGACCCTACTAGCTTGTTAAAAATATATGAAAAGGGAATAAACATTATTAGAAAAGATCCTAAGAATTCTGCTAGGGTAATATCTTCTTTGTCTAAGTACTATACTTTAAACGTAATGGAAAATATAATAGAGCATTATAATCATAGGTTAACAACAAACTTTCATGAATTAAAGAAATCCATAGAAGTGTATTCACAAATAGTGCCTTCTGTAGCTGATTTACAATTAGGTTTTTCGTAAAAATTGTAAATGTAATTGATAATGTAATGCTATTAATAAGTCTCTTTCGGTTATTATTCCTTTAGGTCTAGATTCATCATCTAATATTAACAAGGAACCAATATTCTTCTCTATTAGAGTAGCAGCTGCTTCATTTATAGATCTATCTTCTTCTATGCTTATAGGCGGGGTGCTCATTATATCAGTAACTTTCTTACTAAAGAAGTAATCTGGATCTAATTTTTCTACACTCTTTGAAGCGGCCTTTATACAATCAGCAGCTGTCACTATTCCTATTACCTTTCCTTCATCATCAACTACAGGTAATCTCCTAAATCCTCTATGTAACATTTGTCTAGTTGTCTGCACAAGGTCAGCATCTTTATTTATTGTAGTTACTTTTTTACTCATGAACATACTAACTGGAAATAGAACCTCAAGATCTTGAAAATTCAAGAGCATTTCTCTTTCTGTTACTATACCAGTTGGTCTACCTAAGTCATCAACAACTGGTAAAGATCCGAAGTTCCTTGTTACCATGATAGTTATTGCCTCCAATATATCATCTTTTTCGTTTACAACCGCAGGATTCGGGGTCATGTATAAAGATGCCTTCATATTGCTCATTTTATATAAATCTCCTTGGCTACAATTTTGAGGACAGAAGCTAAGGTAAACAGAAAGTAAATCTCTAGTAGAAAGTATTCCTTCTACCTTCTCATTAGCTATTATTACTCGTCCAATGCCTCTCTCATTAATCCTCTTAAAAGCCTGCATTAAGTTATCTTCAATTGAAATTATAGGAGGCCTTAATACCTCTAATGTCTTTACTATCATACAAGAATATTGTAAGAAGAGGTAAAAAAGATTGGAGCTACATACGTGTCTTAGTATTATAATTCAATCTGACAAATTATTAATGATAAAAAAGAAGAGGGGATTAGGAGAGGGACTTATAACTTTTCCTGGAGGAAAAGTAGAAGAGAACGAAACTCCTTTAGAATGTGCAATAAGGGAAACAGAAGAAGAAGTTGGCGTAAAAATAATAAATCCACGAAAAGTAGGTGTTATTACATTTAAGCAAATCAATGGTAATGTTCAAGTAATGCATGTGTATTTAGCTACAGAATTTATAGGCATCTTAAAAGAAAGTGATGAAGCTATACCTATTTGGGTACAGCGTAACGATTTACCATTTAAGAATATGTGGGTTGATGATAGAATATGGTTACCTTTAGTTCTTGAGGGAAAATATGTAAATTGCGTATTTGAATTTACAAATGATTGGAAATTTATGGTTTCATCTTTATGCGAATTTGCATGATTTTGGCTTTCCAAATAATATTTTAAGGACTTTAGACAAGCATAAATCTTGACTTTCTTTACACTCGAAAATTTTTACGCCTTTATTCCGATACTGTTCCATTTTTTCCCTAGTTAACGTCTTAACTATTATTACTTGTAGATTTTCTTCATTTTTATTTTCGTCTTCCTCTATTTCTCCATTCTCCTTTATTATGTAAGTTTTCCCATTTTCAAAACTTATTCTATACATATCTTCACCTAAAAGAATATTATTGAGACTAGAAAAGATACTATTCCAGCGCTTAAAAGTATACCTCCTAACGTAAATAAGTCCTTTTTATTTATAGTAGAAGGTGCAAATTTTGTTAGTATTATATAGCCTATTCCGAACGTACTTGTAACTGAAGCTATAACTAATAGTGTTAATTTGAATAGTAGTAGGATATCCATAGATATATATCAATTTCTATAGATAAAAAAGTTTATAACGATTTTGAATGGAATAATCAGCTTATCATAGATAAATATTTTTCTATAAAGCTTATTGAAATATCTAGTCTATAAGAAGTATTCATATGTCCGTCTTCATATTCTTCATAGTAATGCTCTATGCCCATCTTCTTCATCTTATTGTGAAGAATTCTAGCACCATATTGAATATTGTATTCATCCTTTATTCCTACATCAATGAATACGCCTTTATTCTTTAATTTTTCTCCAAGTTTTTCTATTATTCTTACCGGATCTTTCTCTAACCATTTTTTCCATAAATCTTCTATAATTTCTCCAGAATCCAAATCAAAAGGAAGTAATATTTTTCCTTCTGGACTAGGAGAATAAAATGCTGACATGCCTATTATGTTAAGTACGTTTAAGTCTTCCTTTTTCTTTTTATTTTGTTTTTTCCAAAAATTATTTAGCCATTCTTCTGGGGAAGAGAATTTTCTCAAATATGGTATTACTTTAGGAAACATTGGCAGGTAAACATACTCAAAGTATGCGTCACCAGAATGAGAAGCTATTGCTTTGATTTCATTATATTTCATGCCTAAGACTAATGCACCATAACCACCGGATGATTTTCCTATCAAACCTATTTTTCTACTCTTATATTTTTCTTCTAGATATGGTATTAATTCCTTTATCAAAAAATCTTCATAAAAACCTACAGCTTGTGAGTTAATGTATTGATTTCCTCCTACTTTTGTGAACATATCTGGTAGAACTATAATCGAACCATTAATTTTACCCTCTTTCTTAAGTCTCTCTACTCTACTTAGAATATCCTCAGATAATGGATCATAATTTAACATTGATAGCGAAGATCCAAGAAATCCACTTAAGTATATTATTATTGGCTTGCCAATAGGATCTTCTGGTTCTATTATGCCTATACGTCTAATATAAGGATCTTGCAAAGGATTATCCTTCAAAATTTCGCTTTCGAAATTGATAAAATTTAATCTTATCATTGATTACCTATGTGTGGAAGTGTATAATAACCTTCACTCATTTTAATCGGCTTCGGAAAACCTTTAGGTAATAAGTAAACTGTTCCATCATTAGCAGAAATTTCCAGAGCAAGATGATTATCATAGGCATAAGCAGTAATGGCACAAATTACTGCGTCTATTTCATCCTTCTTTCTTGAATAATCTTTCCAATTAATTCCCAAATTTTTCATTGAGGATGTTGGATGAGTTTCTATAACATTTGGTAATAAACTAGAAAGTTTAATGGCCCTTGTTACCAGACTAACCATAAAAGATGGAGGCAAAACTCTATAACCATTTCTTATCATTGTCTTATCTACTTCTCTAAATCCTTTAGAGAGAGATAAAGGAGAATCAATACTTGTCACTTTTGCGTCTTTGCAGTAATTGATAATTTCTTCATCAGTAGATAGGAATTTTACCTCTATTCTACTATCTATCATTTTTGCTATTGCAGATTTTCTCTTTACTGCTAAATCAACTCCACAATAAATAAAAATAAGCTGTCCCCCCTAATCTTATGAAAAAGCCAATAATATTAATAAATTTCAAGGCTTACGAGAACTCTTTTGGTAAAAAAGGTATAGATATTGCAAAAAAGATAGAGAAAGTATCAATAGAGTATTCTACTGAAGTTATTTTATCTGTTCCGGCTACTATGATACCTATTCTTTCTCAGGAGGTATCATTACCTATTTATGCGCAACATGTTGATCCATATCCTTTAGGCGCGCATACTGGATCTTTATTACCGGAAATGATAAAAGAAGCTGGAGCAAAAGGAACATTGTTAAATCATAGCGAGAAAAGGATAAGAGCAGATGAAATACACGACGCATTAATCAGATTAAATAGACTAGGTTTAGAATCAGTAGTTTGCGTAGATAGATATGAGCTTGTAGAGCCAATGGCTCTGTTAAAACCTACAGCCATCTTAATAGAACCGCCAGAATTAATAGGTTCTGGAATTTCTGTATCAAAAGCTAAACCAGAAGTAATAACTAACGCTGTTAAAGAAATTTCCAAAGTACCTGGAGTATTTATAATAGCTGGTGCAGGAATAAGTAGTGGAGATGATGTATATACTGCAGTAAAATTGGGAGCTGATGGGATAGGCGTTGCTAGTGCTGTAATGAAAGCTAAGGAACCAGAAAAAGTAGTTGAAGATTTCATAAAAAGTGGAATAAAGGCAATGGAGGAGAAAAATGATAGAAATTAGGACTCATAGTGCTTTACATGTTCTAAAAGGTGCAACAAGAAAAGTTTTAGGCGCTAAATGGACTGCAAGTACTTATGTTAACGGTCCTCACGGTAGGTTAACTGTCCAATTTGAGAGAAAACCTACTGAAGAGGAAATTAATAGAATATTTGTAGAAGCACAGAATAAAATAAACGAAGGTGTGCCGTTTATTACTGAAAAGCTAAGCAGAGAAGAAGCAGAGAAAAAATATGGAGACGAGATTTACGATCTATTTCCAGTGCCTCAAGAGGTAAAAGAACTTTATATTGTAATAATTCCAGGATGGAACATAAACGCTTGCAATAAACAACATGTTAATAATACAAAAGAAATTGGAGAAATAAAATTAGATCACTGGAGATATAGGAACGCAAAGAAATTACTAGAACTATCATTTAATGTCATTTAGCTTCTTAGAGTATTTTTCAAGCACCGCAGAAACTTCGTTCATTGCCTCTTCATAAATCTTAAGAAGCTGTTGTACTTTATCTGAGACTATAGTTCCTCCTGCATTCTTTCCTCCTTTTTTCATTTCTATTCCTCCTATTTCTGATTCAATTTTTCTCACATATTCCCAAGCAAATTTATATGATAAGTTAAGATTTTCGGCAGCTTTAGAAATAGACCCCGTATTAATTATTTCTTTTAATAATTCAACTCCACCTTTACCTAATATAGAATTTCCATTATCGTCTTCTATCCAGATTTTAAAATTAAATTTCATAAGTCCAGTCCTTGAGGATATATTATCTTCATAACATTATCAATTTTTTCTTTTACGTCCTCCAAATTATCTCCTATAATATTCACGTGACCCATTTTTCTCCTTTTCCTAACTTCACTTTTCCCATACCAGTATACTTTGCCAAATTTTAATACGTCCTTAGGAACTTCTCCTACACCCAGTATATTTACCATTCCAGAAGGGGAAAGTATTCTTGTTGAGCCTAAGTCTAAATCCGCTATAGCTCTTATATGTTGTTCAAATTGTGAAGTCTCCGCCCCATCTAGTGTATAATGTCCAGTATTGTGAACCCTTGGCGCAATCTCGTTTATTAAGACTTCATTGCCTCTAACAAAGAATTCAATACCAATTGTACCTATATAATCTAGCTCTCTAGTTAATCTATCTGCTATTTCAATCATTTTCTCGTTATAATATGGTCCATAGTTATAGACTAAAATTCCCTTCTCATTATAATTAAATGTGGGAGTAAAGGCCTTAAACTCTCTTCTACTCCTTGTAGCTATTATTGAAGCTTCAAAATCAAAATTCACATACTCCTCTACTACGAATTTGCATTTCATGTTCTTTATAAATTGATACTTATCTACATCTCTGTGTATAAAATACTGTCCTTTTCCGTCATATCCACCTCTTGACTTTTTTAAAACTCCTTCATTGTTAAATTCATCCTTAAGTATTTTCAAAGCTTCTTCTCCATCATTAGCTACATAAAATCTAGGTACGGGAAAGCCATGATCCCTTAAGAATTCCTTTTCCTTATATCTCTCCCTTTTTAACTCTACAGAATTAATCTTAGGATATAATTTTCCTTTTTCTTCAGCGTAATCTAAAGCTTTCTCACTTACGTGCTCAAATTCAAAGGTTACTATATCTGATGAGTCTACAAGTTCTTTATATTGATCTTCTGAGAAGCACTTATCCGCAATTCTACATGCGGGTTCGTCCTTATTGCCAAGTACGTAAAATTCAAATGGAAATTTTCTTCCTTCTAATATTAGCATCCAGCCTAATTGACCTCCGCCCAATATTCCAATCTTAAGCTTGGAGAGATGTTGATAAGACATCGTTTCTCATATCTTCCATAAATTTATTTAACTTTTCTTCCAAATCTTTATATTTTATCGAAAGTATTCTGATTGCCAACAGTGCAGCATTTTTAGCTCCACCTATGGCAACAGTTGCTACTGGGACTCCGTAAGGCATTTGAACTATTGATAATAGCGAATCTAATCCATTAAGATTTTTAGAAGGAATCGGGACTCCAATTACTGGCAGAGTAGTTAAAGATGCAGTCATTCCAGGTAAGTGCGCGGCTCCTCCTGCGCCGGCTATTATGACCTCAATTCCTCTAGATCTTGCGGTCTTTGCGTATTCAACCATAAACTCCGGAGTTCTATGTGCAGAGACAACTTTTACTTCATAACTAACTCCAAATGACTTTAATATATCTACTGCCTCTTTCATGTATTCCCAATCTGATTTACTTCCCATTATTACTCCTACAAGTGGCATAAAATCTTAAGGGGCTCAAGTATTATAAGGTTTTTTAAATCAAGAGACTAACTGATGGAAGTATATAACGAGAAGGAATTATATAATTCCATTAAGGATGCTTATTTAAGTGGCAAAAAGGTAATGATTATAGGCTATGGAAAGCATTCAAGTCCTAGAAAATCTGATATTTATCTGAAAATTAAAATGGATTACTACAAAATAGAGAAAGAAGGTTACGTTGAAGCTTATGCAGGAGCTTCTGTCGATAAGATAAGGGAGGAAGCATCGGAGTATGGACTACTATTACCATGCTTATATGACGGGAGTATTGGCGGACTTTTAGCAAACAATGAGTTTTCTCCTTTATCTACACGTTACGGCAAACCGTACGATTTTACTGATAAGGTATTTTTCATCACCCCTTTTGGTAAAATTTCATGGAAAATTATTATAGGTAGCAAAGGTAGATTAGGTGCAATATATAAGGCAAGGTTAAAATTATTTCCAAAACCTACTAAGGTTTTTACTTTCGAAAGGTCATTTAGTAAAAAAGATGAAACTATAGCCTACGTTAATAAGTTGATGCATTTAAAACCTTTAGCAATGCTGGTTGAATACGATGGAAAATATACTATTCATGCATCTTATGATTTTGATGCTAAAATACATGGGTTTTCAAAAGATGAAGGAGTAGCAACTATTGAAGAAAGCAATAGTAGTAATGGATATTACGTTACTACTCCCACTATAGAAGATTTTATGAGTACTATAGAAAATACTCAACCTATTTATGCATATACTGTAGTTGGTTCTGGAATCAGCAAATTATATGTCGCTGATGAAGATGCAATAAAGAAATTAAATTATTTTACACACGACGATATCCCAAGGGTGTATTGGAAATTAAAAGCAATATTAGACTTTAAGAATATATTTGCATAGGGTTATGCATGTCAAGGCATTTTATAATTGATTGCGATACAGCAGAAGACGATATAATGAGCCTTTTTATGCTTTTACGTTATGGAATATCTGTAGAAGGAATAACAATAGTTGAAGGTAACATAAGTTTTGATCAAGAAGTAAACAACGCATTATGGGCATTAGAATTTATAGGTAAGGAAATTCCAGTTTATCCAGGTAGTCAGAGGCCTATTGTAAAAAATTATAGAACAGTTGAAAACGTACACGGCAAAGGAGGTATAGGCGATAAAGTTGTTAAACCTAGCAAATTAAAGGCTAGTAATAAGCATGCAGTAGATGCTATAATAGAACTTGCAGATAGATATGCAGGGGAATTGGAATTTTTAGCAATTTCACCTTTAACTAATTTAGCCTTAGCGTATTTAAAAGACAAGAGTTTAGCTGAAAAAATAAAGAAAGTATGGATTATGGGCGGTACAATATATGGCAGGGGTAATATTACGCCAGTAGCCGAGTATAATATTTGGGTCGATCCAGATGCTGCTAAAGTAATATTTAGCTCTGGTATGGATTTAACAATGGTTGCATGGGATCTAATTACAAATTATACAATTAATGCTGAAGAATGGAATAAAATAAAATCTATGAATACTAAGCTTTCCTCGTTCTATATAGATATTTATACTCATTACAGAAATTATGCTATGACTAAACAAAAAATGAAAGGTCATCCACACCCAGACTTAATAACAACTGCTATCGCGATAGATAGCTCTATTGCAACTAAAGTGGAAAAACAGTACGTAGATATAGAAAATTGTGAGTGTTTAACTAGGGGAATGACGGTTATTGACTACTTGGGAATTTGGAATAAAGAGCCTAATGCAAACGTAGTTTATGAAATTAATAAGGAGAAATTCATAAGTATGCTCTATAATTTATTAGCTTGGTTTTAACAATCAAATCTACTACATAATGTGAATTCCATGTCTTCTATTAACTTTTTCATAAATAAATAATATTTGTAAAGTTCTTCTAGTCCTTCTTCTGTTATTGAAAATATTATATCTCTTCCTATTATTGCTCTTTTCTCTACATATCCTCGATTCTCTAAGCTTTTCATTGCTTTTATTATATTCTTTTTCGGAATTCCAGTGTATTCTGCCAACTCCTTTATACTAAGCTCTCCTTCTGCTAAGTTTGTCAATATTACTAACTGTGTTATATTCACATGAAATATTTTGTCACAATATAATTTAAGCAGTTAGTATGAAAAGTTAGATAGAAGAGTTTTTTATATTCCCTAATATTTTCCAAAATTTATAGCAGTAAGTACAATTAAAGATAGAACAGATGATAAAAATATGGCGTCTCTAGGACTTTGTATAATTGACGCAATTAGATATCCTAGAATCCAACCTACTATCTGCATTGTTACTGCAGAGATATAATTTTTCTTGGATATGGATAGTGATAATGGAATTATTGATTCCCATAGTCCGTAGAATACGGAAAAATAAGGAGAAATTATTATTAATGATTGCAAAGAAAATAGAATAAGAGAAATATTAATTGCTTTTTTACTCGAGATAAAAGAAGAAGTAAAAGCTATTATGCTACCTAATAGCTCTGCAAATGTGGCTATAATTCCTATTAATGTATCACTTAAATTATACATCTCCTTTATAACTAAATAAATAAACTGACTTGATAATGCTACTGGAAGTATAATTAGAGAAATTATTGGATAAAATTCGATTTTTGGATCCGCGTTTTTGATTTCTTTTTGCATAATTAATGGTAAAAATGAAAAAATAATGAAAAATGCGGATATAATAAATAGGTAAGTAAATCCTAGATACTGTGAGATTATTCCTCCTATTGAGGGCATAAATATTGATGGTAAAACCGATATTGCCCAAATCTTTGATATTGTGCTTTTTCCTTCTATTTCCATTAATTCATAAAAGGCCGGTAATGCTATGTAGAATGAATTATACATTATCATGAAAATATAAAGTGATATAATGGAAGAAGCAAAAGGAAGTAATAAAATTCCTATTCCAGAAAGACTCATTCCTAAAATTATGCTATATTTATCTCCAAATTTCTTGTTAATTTTTCCTCCAAGGTAAGGTAATGGCAAGGCAAATATTAATGTTGTTAGATAAAAAAATCCTAATTCGGAAGGTTTTATATATCTAACTAGAAATATTGAAAGGAAAGGATAATATAGATAAAATCCTATTCCCCAAAGAATCCAACTAATAGCTAATTTTAATAAAAGTTTCATTGCTGATCAAATTTTTCTAGTAATTGATCAACAAGATCCTTTTCTCCATAAATTATCATATCATCGCTAGTATCATCATAGTATTTCTTTATTATCTCATAAGCTTTGTCTACTCCACCGTTCTCAATGTCTGATATAACTCCTCCTTGTAATTTATCATCTTCATAGATAGATATTATACTATCTTTATACATCATAATTCTAAACGCAGAAATTATTTTTCCATCTTCAACTTTTTTATATAAATATATAGTAACTAAAGGTTCTGTCATACTATGTCTCATGTATTCTAGGTGTTTTAGCATATATTTACAATGTAGTTTTATATCTAAAAATTAGTTGTTCTACTGTAATACTATATAATGCTCTTTCCTCATTATTTAGTGTCCTATTTTAACTAAATAAGAGATATGTATTATTAAGCCGAAATCTAAAAAGAGTTATACCGAAATCAAATTAATCGTGCAGTTTGTATTTACTGACGGTAATAAAAGGTACATATTTAATGACGGAAAAGTTGAGGAATACTTTGGAAAATTAAAAACTAAGGATAATATAATAGGCTATCTGGCGACAATAGATGGAGATAAAATAAAATTGTCAAAATTTCCCATTTATGACTGTTCTAAAATTATTTTTGAAGGTAAGCTTACTTTAAAAGTAGGTAACCTAGGTTACTTATTTGAATCGAATGAATCTCTTTGCTTATTTTTAGGTAATATTGATAATCCCATATTTAATGAGAATTATTTAATCATAAAAGGTATAGTAATTATTAGTAGGAATAAAAGGAAGCTACTGGACGCAATGGATAATTATGACGTTATACAATATGCACTTTCTAAGTACTCTTCAGATGATGAAGTAATTCGACAAGCAATAATAGGTCTTTCAAAGCTTGGAAAATGCAGCGAAGCGATTTCGTTATACACAAAACTAGATAAGAAGTATCCAGAAGAATCATTAGCAGTGGCAGAATGTTATGAGAAAATAGGAGAAGAGCTGGAGGCTCTAAAGATCTATTCATTTTTCTCAGACGAAAGATATAAAATTCTAGAAGAAAAATTAAGAAAAAAAGTTGATAAAATTATAGAAGAATACGATGCCACAGGAAATGCCAAGATCTTATATAACGCGCTTTCAATTTTACCTACATACGATGCACCTGCTCTAAAATTAGGATGGCATTTTATTAAGAAAAATCCAGAGGAAGCTGTAAAATTCTTTGAGGAGGCTGTGAAGAGAAGTAGGTCTTATCATAACTTACTGATGTTAGCAAACGCTTATATAAAATCTGGTAAGTTTATGGATGCACTAAAAATAATTGAGGAAGCAGAAAAAGTACGTAGAACTGCGGGTTCCGCGTTCTTAAGAGGATTAGCCTTAGAAAGCTTAAACGCAAAGAGTGAGGCAGAAAAAGACTTCCTTTATGCATGTAAAGAAGGTATAGTAGAAGCCTGTGAAAAGGTTAAGCCGGGAGTCCTTTACTCTCCTAAAGATTTTTACCCAGAACAGTGGATAGGCTACGTAATATATGGATATGAGGTAAAACAAGTGCTAGGAACAGGAGGAATGGGTTATGTGTTATTGGTTGAAAGACTAGGTAAAAAGTATGCTATGAAAATAATGAAGAAAGAATACAACTTTGATGAAATGTTAAATGAAGTAGCTAAAATGCAGGAAATCTCAAAGAATTCAAAATACCTTGTAAGAATTTTAGCTAATTTCATTGACGAAAATTGGGTGGATTATTACAGTTCTCCCCCCGCTATTGTAATGGAGTACATGGGTGGTGGAGACTTAAGAGATGTGCTAGCAAAGGACGAATATTCAACTTTAAGGCACTCAGTTATCTGGCCTCAAGTAGTTTCAGTAATATTCTCTAAATTAGCTAATGCAATAATAACCATTCATAAAGAAGGATATATCCATTGTGACATTAAACCTTCTAATATATTATTTACTAACCCTTTACCTAATTACGGAGAAGAGGCACTAGAGGCATTAGAAAAAGAGCGTGTAATTCCAAAGCTTTCTGACTTAGGCAGTGCCGTAAAGATAGGAACTCCAGTAATTCATTATACTCCTTATTACGCTCATCCATTGCAGAGGTTTGGGCAAAGAGCTTCAACAGAGATGGATATTTACTCTTTCACGGTCTCATTATATGCTTCCTTGACTAACAATTTCCCATTTCCTGAATGGCTAGAAAGAGAATTGGAAGAGGCAGTAACAAATCCTTCAAAGAGGGAACAAGCATTAAAGGACTTTTACTCAGTAGATCCTAGAATGGATTATGTTCCGGAAGAGTTTAAAGATATTATAATGAGAGGCTTAAGAGGCGAAATAACCATGGAAGAAATTGCCAGAGACTTGAAGGACATAGCCATGACAGAATATAATATTCCAGAAGAAGTATTAATCTAATTGTGAGAATAGACGTTCATCAGCATCTAGGAATTAAATGGGTTAATGCAAAGGAAATTTCAGAATATTTTGACATTATTTTACTAAATCCTGCATATAAATACTCTTGTCAGTGCTGTGTGGACGGATTCTATCAACAATATCTTTGGCTAACGAATAAAAATGAACATAGAGAGAAATATCGCTTACTTGGTATATATAATCCAAAGTGTAGAGTTCCTTTAGAAGTAGAATTAGGTAGACAGTACGAGAAAGGAATAGTAGGCATAGTATTAACGCCAGAGAAACATGGATACAAAATCCAAGATATTGACAAGGTTCTAGAATTCGCCGAGGATCATAAAATGCCAATATTTATAAAGACTATGCAAGATCTAACTCAAAAAATACAAGAATTTACCCATTTAACTTTTGTAGTATTAGGCTCTTATTATCCAATGGAAGAAAGGCTCTATAATTTGCTTAAATATGATAACGTGTTTTTTGAGACCTCTGGTGTTCCAGAGAGCTTCTTAAATAAAATACCTACGGATAGACTGATTTATGGTAGCGGTTATCCTTATTTGCCCTTTAAGAACGTGCACTTAATCGATGTTATATCCAAGAATGCGTTAAAAATAATTAGTATACATTGATATCATAGTCGATGAAAGAAATAATCTATACTGAAAAAGCTCCAAGGCCTATAGGTCCATATTCTCAAGCAGTAAAAATGGGTAATCTAATATTTATATCGGGGCAAATTCCATTAGATCCTAAGTCAAATAATGTTGTTAATGGCGGAATAAAAGAGCAGACTGCTCAAGTTTTAGAAAATATTAAAGCGATATTAGAAGCAGCCGGTTCAGGGTTAGATAAGGTTTTAATGAGCTTCGTTTATCTAAAAAACATGAACGATTTTCAAGGTTTTAACGAAGTATACTCCATGTATTTTAAAGATAATCCTCCTGCAAGAGTTACAGTAGAAGTATCAAAATTACCTAAAGACGTTCTAATAGAAATAGCTGTTGTGGCGGGCATTTAAGAAAAAACTTTTTTCAATAGCTTTTCTACATGTGGGCAATTTAGGTCTAATAGATCGTGATTTCCATGTTCTATGCAAGATGCAGCTATTGGTTTTCCTTCTAGTAATACTATTGATGCTTCATCGTCTTCAATTATCGTATATGCAAGACCCTCAAAGATTTTTCTGTAGTCTTCCATTTTCTTCTCACTTATTCCATAATGATGTATTTTTTCACTTATAAGCTTTTCTTCTTCTTTCATAGATTAGTAAAAAATTAAATAGATAAGACTGCAAGAATTTCTCTCTCACTAAGGCTACCTAATATTTCCTTTGGACTAGTTACTGGTAAGAAACCTATGTTCTTTTCAGCCATTAGTATTCTTGCGGTCTCAATTTTATCGTCTGGATACACTTTAAAAACATTATTAGACATGAATCCAGAAACTTCTGTCTTTGTTAAATCTTTCTTTGCTAAAAGAGCCTTTCCTATATCTTTAGTTGATATAACTCCGCAGGGTAAATTATTGCAAGCAACTATAGCATGCCTAACATATTTTTGTTTCATAAATTCTACTACTTCTGCCAATGTAGTATCTGTTGAAATTATTAGTGGATTTTTGTTCATAATATCTTGCACGAACGAGTTTATGTCTGCCTTACAATATCTTATTAAATCTCTTTCAGTTATTATTCCTTCTATGTTATCTCCGTTGCCTACTACTAAAGATCCTATTCCTTTTGCAGTTACTATTCTACAAGCTTCTTTTAAATCAGAATTTTTATCTATAAATTGTAAATCAGAAGTCATAATTTTATCTACAGTATCGTCAATTTTTTCCCAATTATATACAATATCTCTTATAGTAACTATTCCATTAGATTCGACCACAAGTCTTCTTATATTATTTCTAATCATTATATTTAATGCATCGTATATTTTTGTATCTTTAGTTACTTTTATTACATCAGGAGACATGACATCTTTAACAAACACAATCTTTCACCTCTTCTAATCTTTCATCTTTTATTATTATAATCTAGCTGAAAAAGCTTAATTTCAAAGATTTTAATGAGAACCAATAATTGCCGTTAATGTTTAAGGTAATGTTAAAAACTACTATTTTTAATCTTACATAAAATGATAGAGATAAAATTCTTCCATGACGTGCTATGCCCTTACTGCTTTATTGCGACTAGGAGATTAATGAACGTAGTGAAGGACTATAAAGATCAAGTTATTGTTAGGCATAAATCTTTTATGATGATATCTTCCCTTGAAGACCTAAAAGACATTGCTCCAACAATAGAAGAGGTTAGAGAGTTATTTAAAAACGAATTTTCTATACTAAAAAAATATATTCCAGATTATGATCCTGAAAAAGTAATAAATAAAGGTAAAATAGGTTATGTTTGGTCTCTTCCACCTCAGATGGCATGCAAGGCAGCAGAGTTTCAAAAAGGGGACGAAGGTCACTGGGAATATTATAAGAGAGCTCAAGAAAAATTATTCTTTGAAGGAGAAGATATAACTTCAGATGATGTACTAATAGAAATTGCTAAAGAAGTTGGGCTAGACGTTGAAAGGTTTAAAGAAGACTTCAAGTCAAAGAAGGCAAAATTAGCGGTAATACAAGACGAAGAAGAGGCACATGCAATGGGGATACATGGAGTACCGGCAGTTTTAATTAATGACAAATGGTTAATTAGAGGAGTTCAAACTGAAGATTATTATAGGCAAGTAATTGAAGATTTAATAAAGAATGGAGGAGAGCCTAAAAACGTTAACCTAAAAGCTTATTGGGAACAATGAAGAATATTCTCTTATGAGAACTGTAAAAGACTATATGAATACTCCAGTTTTTCAAGTGGAAGCAAACACTAGCCTGCAAGAAGTTTGCAAATTAATGCTAGAAAGAGGTATAGGCTCTGTTTTAGTTACAGAAAATGGAGTGCCTAAGGGAATATTTACTGATAGAGATGCTGTAAAAGCTATAGCTTCAGGTTTTTCTCCGTCAGACGAAGTTAGAGTTGCTGCTACTATGGGCAATTTAATAGTAGTGGATCTTAATACAGACATAGTAGATGCAGTAAGCATAATGACTAAAAATAAAATTAGACATTTGCCGGTTAAAGATTCAGAAGGGAATATTGTAGGTATATTATCTATTGTAGATGTCTCAAAGGCTATTCAAGACCTTTATAAGTAATATTTTATTTATAATCGATATTTTTATTATATATCAAAGAAATTCCGGTTAATAAATTAAGTGTGAATTCTGAACTTGGAAAAATATTTATTTTCATTCACATATATGCTATTATGAAAGTTGGACTGCTAGAAGACTTTAAGGGCAATGTGACAGCATTATGGAACGCAGAAAATCTTGTTGTTATTAATGGAAAAGAAGAAGAAATTAGCTTAGCTTACGGTCGGTTATCAAATTTTATGGATTTAGATATTTTAATAGGTAAAAATTTTTTAGATGGAGAGATAAATTTTCTTAGACAAGTTTACGGCATAATAATAGATGGTTCTAATATCGCTAAAAAGATTAATTTTGAAAATTTTAAGGCTGAACTAACTCTGGGCAACATTGCTATTTCTTCTGCTAAAGTATTTGATGACTTTGTAACATTCTTCTTTCCTTTTCCAATCCGCAATTGTAGTATAAATTATTCAATAGTTTACGAAGTTTTAGATTATGATATTATGAGAGAACTTCATAGAATTACCAAACTTGGAGGTAAAGTCAGAATTATAATTAAGGATAAATTACACGGAGGTTTGAGTGTAGATGATATAATGAAGTTTATAATAAAATTCGATGTAGAGAAAATAAGTTGGAAAGATGGATTTTGGATAATAGATGTAATAAAGAAAAGACGGTAAGGCTTATTTTTAGTCAGGGAAGAACAATTTTATGAATCCGATTTATAGTAGGATGAGAGAAATTCATGAATATTCTTTAATGTATCCAGAAAAATTTTGGGATGCGGTAGCCAGAGAGCTATTTTGGTATAAACTTTATGAGAAAGTAATTGAATCTCATCATCCGTATTATTATTGGTTTAAAGGGGGTAAAATTAATATAACATATAATATTCTAGATATAAGAAAAAACAGTAACAAAATTGCGTTATATTGGGAAAGCGAAAATGGAGAAAATATATCTTTAAGTTATAAACAACTCTATAATTTAGTGTCCTCATTTGCCGGCGCACTAACTCAACTTGGTTTAAAGAAAGGTGATGTAGTCACTATCTACATGCCCATGATTCCAGAGGCAATGGTAGCAATGTTAGCCTGTGCAAGAATAGGAGTTATACATAACGTTGTCTTTGCGGGTTTTGGAGAGAAGGCATTAAGAGAAAGAATAGAAATAGCTGGTTCTAAGGCAATTATCACTGCGGACGTAGGATATAGAAGAGGTAAGGAAATTTCTTACCTAGATGTTGTTGAAAATGCTACTAAAGACCTTAGCTTAATTAAAATTACAGTGCCTAGAGGTGGTAAGGTAGTTGGTCACAGCTTTTATGACCTATTAGATGCAAAGAAAGTTGATGCTGTCCCCATGGACTCTCAAGATCCTCTCTTTATATTATTTACTTCTGGAACTACTGGCAAACCAAAAGGTGTAGTACATTCTGTGGGTCCATATACTGTTTGGGCTTATTATCACGTTAAATGGCTATTAAATTTTGACGATACTTCAACTTTCTTTTCAACTTCAGATATCGGCTGGATTAACGGTCACTCATATAGCACTTATGGAACATTACTTAATAATGGCACATTACTATGGTATGAGGGAGTTCCAGATTATCCAGATCCTCAAGTGTGGTGGAGACTAGTAGAAGAGTACAAAGTTACTGATATTTGGACTGCGCCAACTGCAATAAGATTACTCATGAAATATGGTAGTAAAATAGATCACGATATTTCCTCACTAAGAATGATAGCTAGTGCAGGCGAAATACTTGGAGAAGAAGCTTGGAAATGGCTAGTAGAAATAACTTCAAATAAAGTTTATGTTATAGAGACGTGGGGACAGACAGAAAATAGTGGTTTCATAACTTCTCCCGGAGGATTTTATATTGGCGGAATATATTACAAGAAGGGATCAGTAGGATATCCTTTACCTGGAATAAATATAGCTATTTATGATGATAATGGAAGAGAATTACCTCCTAATACTAAAGGAAATATTGTAATAAAATCTTCTGCTCCAGCATTTATGAGTTCCTTATGGCATGACGATGAAAGATATAGGAAATACTATGAGAAATTCGGCGTATATTTAACTGGCGATTATGGTTATATGGACGAGGAGGGATATCTGTATATTCTAGGAAGGATAGACGACGTAATAAAAGTTGCAGGGCATAGAATAAGTCCTGCGGAAATCGAAAATATTGTTCTCTCAAATGAAGAAATTGCAGATGCCGCAGTAGTAGGTAAAAAAGACGAAATTAAAGGAAATGTATTAGTAGTCTTCGCTTCATTAAAGCACGGCTTCTTACCTTCAGAAGAGCTTAAGAATAAAATAATGAGTGAAATTAAGAAAAATTATGGAGGTATAGCTGTAATTGATGATATTATATTTGTTGATAAATTACCTAAGACAAGGACTGGTAAAATTATGAGAAGAGTTTTAAGAGCTCTAATTAACAATGAGGAATTAGGGGACTTATCGACTCTAGAAGAAAGAGAAGCTATAGAAGATTTAAGAAAAAGATTGGGTGAAAAGATTGGAAAATAAGGTAACTGATATAAAATCAGCGCTTGATTTGATAAGAGAAGGCGATACAATAACAATTAGCGGAATGTCGATTCATAGGAACCCTATGGGGTTTATTTTTGAGTTAATAAAATCTGGCATAAGAAATCTAAATTTTATAGATAGAGAACCTGGATTAGGTTTAGAAGTTCTTTTACAAAATAACGTATTAAAGAAAGTTAGGATAGCCATGGCAACTTTAGAATGGTTTGGAATGTTACCTAGCTTTAGAAGGAAAGCAGAAAGTGGAGAAATAGAAATTTTAGAGGACACTTGTGGGGCTTTTATTGCTGGAATAAGAGCTGGAGCTTTTGGCGTTCCGTTTATGCCAGTTAAAGGAATAATTGGCTCAGATTTAATCAAACTTCATGAAAAAGAAGGCACATGGAAAATTGTTGATGATCCGTTTTCTGGAGAAAAAATAGTTCTAGTAAAAGCAATAACGCCAGACGTTGCAATAATACACGTAAATAAGGCAGATCCAGAAGGTAATGCAGAAATTGAAGGTCCAGTATATGAGGATGAATATAAGGCTAGAGCTTCTAAAAAAGTAATAATAACTGCAGAAGAACTCGTAGATAAGAGCTATTTCTATAAGAAAAGGCCTAATATTTACGCTGAACATGTAACTGCAGTAGTACATATGCCAAGAGGCGCAGAACCTACTAGCATGTTTCCTTTATATGATGCAGATTACGAGAAAATACTCAATATTCTAGGGATGACCTAAGATCGTCTGGATCTAACTTTGTAATAAAGTTCTTTTCTTCCTCGTTAACGTCTATAACTCCTTGGATTGCATTATAAACTTGAAAAGCAGTATTTTCGGCAATTTTTGTAAAATTACTCCATGGGTACACGTATTTTACATACCATTTTTTATCTTCTCTAGAGTATTCTAAAACGCCAAGATTTGTAACTACAATAACTCTATTCTTAGAAAACTTAGCGCTGCCAGTAGCAAAATCTACTTTCTTTACTAAAGTAGATTTACTATGTTTTAAATTCCATAGTATAGCCTTTTTAACGAGCGGTAATATGTAAGCTGTTGCAGCTCCTCCTGGTAATCTAACTTTAGGTTTAGAATATTCTCCTATTACAGATAAGTTAACATTAGTTTCCTCATCTATTTGGGCGGGACCTAGAAACATTACGTCCAATTTTCCTTTTTGAGCTAAATCAAATGACTCGAATGTAGGTAAGACTGGAGTATCATTAACATAAAACGGATTGCCAGTGGAAGGAGTTATTTTTATTTCTGATGGATTGTCTGCCTCGGCTACGCCTAATATTCTTATCGTCTTGCCGTAAAAATCTCTTGCCATAAATGCACCTAATATTGCTGGAATAGAATTTAATCCAACGTAAACTTTTTCTCCGTTATCTAAGCTTAATGCAATGGCTTTTATTACATGATCTATCATGAAACATAATTCCTAAATACTCGAAAATTAAGTTTACTTCTATGTCTGTGTATAAGTTTGGTAATTACTATATAGCAGGTATTTCTCACGTAGTAAAAG
Source organism: Acidianus infernus (assembly GCF_009729545.1). Lineage (NCBI taxonomy): Archaea > Thermoproteati > Thermoproteota > Thermoprotei > Sulfolobales > Sulfolobaceae > Acidianus > Acidianus infernus. The sequence continues at coordinate 605,241 of NZ_WFIY01000004.1, read as the reverse complement.
GATACTTTCAAGATGTTGTTCTTATATATAAAGATGGTAATAACTGGAAGGTAATTAGTGCAGAAAGATTTAGGAGTAATGATTCTACTTTAAATAAAATAGTAAGCCAAGTTAAATTTGCAGTTCACGAGGACGATTTAAGAAATGCTGTAGAAGAGTTAAGAAAAGCTGGAATAAAGCTAGAGGAAGTTAATAATATACCGTTTCCTAGAAAATTATTGGAAGGAAAGAAGAAAATTCAAGCAGAATTTGATTGAATTCCTAATCTTCTAAGTATCTTTTCGCTAGGTTTTAACCATTTTATAGCTTCTTTTAAATTCCCTTTTTGTTTCTCAACAAGTAAACGGTTAAATTTATCGGCATTCGATTGCAAATCTAATATTGCGTTTTCCAATTTTTCTCCATAATACACACGGAGTATAATTTCTATAATTTTATTTATTCTATCAGGAACTCCTACTGTAGATCCTCTTAATGTTATTTTAACATGAGGAAAATCATATTTTGCAATTTTTGCCATTTCATATGTGGCATATTTCCATCCAGACCTATCTACTATACCACCAATTATGAACGTTTGAGTATTTCTAATTAATTCTTCAGTTGCATCTATTTCTCCATAAGGATTAAGTATTATTGTTTTACCTTCTGGCATCACGTTAAATCTTACTTTATTTAAAAACGGAAGTGAAAAACCTTGTGGAAAATTGTTTATTGATAAGTTATAATCCCATAAATATTTTCTTATAGAGGTTACTGCACATGCAAGCTGTGTCAGTAGCTTATTTTTTTCTTCTTCAGAGTGTCTATTCCATAAAGATAAATCTATAATAAAAATCGGAAATTTAGGGAAATCTATTTGTATGTCTTCTTTAGCATCTTTAGATATCTCATAATTAACCTTTTCATAACCTTTGCCAGAAAATATTTTAATATTATTTTCTTCTGCCTTAAGCTTTCCTAATTTCTCAGTTTCTCTTAGTTTTAACCCCTTTAAAAGAATATTTACTGCAATATCTTGGAGATACGAATTTCCCCTTCTCTTTACTTTATTAATATAAATCTCATCTATTCCTCTTTTTTTCAGAAATAATGATAGATTTAGAGCCAAGCTCATGATCTCATTTTCTTTGTCACTTCAGATAAATCAGCCTTAGCATATCCTGTAAGCTTCTGCGTTTCTTCTATTAGTGCTTGGTTTCCAGTTTCTTTAGCAGTTTGCATTAATTCGGCCATTATTCTAGTAGTATCTTTGCCTTTAGCAAGCATATCTCCGTATTCTTTTAATAGTCTGTAATACTTAATTTCTGCTAGAACATCCGAATTTATTGTTGATCTAACGATATCATCTTCTGCTCTTTCTAAAGTAATTGTACTTGATATTACTTTATATTGAGAATCTACAGGATCAGTGTAATTAGCTGTAAAAGTCAAATTAACTGGTAAATTTCCTGGGTCTATTATCATTGTACCATAAATAGCTATTAGTTTATCAACTATAGGTATAAATATTGGTAACTCGTAATTAAATGGATAGAATCCTTGAGGAAGATCAAGAGTTAAATTTAGAGCATATGTAGAAGTTGTCCTCTGCTCCTCTAAGACATTAGGCATCTGTGAAACATCTTCTATATGGTAAAAAACTCCAGCAGACTTGTCAGATAGCCTCTTAAGTATTACTTCGTTATAATCTTTACCAATTCCTATAGATATAAACGTTAAATTAGTAGGTATTTGTAACGCTTCATAGTCACTTACATTAGTTTTATCGGTAGGCTTTCCATCAGTCAGAAGTATAGCTTTAGTTGGTATTCCGTCACTAGCTATCTCAAGGATTTTTCTTATTGCTTCATGTAATCTAGTGGTTCCTCCAAATTTCCTTGGTATAGAGACTTGATTTCCTCCAGGACCATTATATATAATCTCTGGATGATTAGAAAATAAAATTATAATTACGTTATTAGCTGAAGGTATATGAGAAAGTAAAGTTTGGGCAGAATTAACTGCTGTCTCAAATTTATTATGATCCTTCATAGATGGACTATTGTCAACTGCAATAATATATCTAATATTTGCATTTACAGAGTATTTTTCTGGTACAATATAAATTAATATTCCAACTTCGTTTCTGTCATTTCTACTAACATATTTATGAGAAGTTTTGATTTTTAATGAGATAGTCAAGTTTTAAAAACCCCCATAATATACGCAAGAGAGTTTATTAATGTTTTTGTATAAGTAATTAAGTATGACATGGAAATGTCCAGTTTGTGGATATGAAAATCTTGACGATGCACTTTTTTGCATTCAGTGTGGCACGAAGAAGCCAGATAACATTCAACAACTAACTGTTCCACAACAAGTTACTGAACAATCTTCTCAGTCTGCTAACCAAACAACTCAAGCTCCTAAAGAGCAATCTATTCAACAGCCAACTATTTTAGAGTCTCAATCAGCCCAAGCCAATAATGACCAAAATCAGTCTAGCCAGCAAGGAACTTTACAAGCTACACAAGCCACCGCTTCTCAGTCTTTACAATCAGTTCAAAATGCTCAACAGGTCTTGCAAACTCAGGCATCTACAGGAAAATATTATATAATCTTTATTGCTACTCCAGTTTCTGCATTGAATAAAAGTAAACTACCTTTAGATTTTGATGTATTTGAAAGTATATCAATAGGAAGAAGTCCGGAGAATGTTATAGTAATACCTGATCCAGAAATTTCTAGGAGGCATGCAATTATTTCTCTAGAAAAAGATAAATTATATATTGAAGATTTAAATAGTACTAATGGAACTTATATATATGATGGTAAAATATTCCAGCCAATAAAAGGTAAGCAAGAAATTCGTCCAGGAAGTATAATAAAACTAGGTAGCAATACTATGTTAAAAATTGTGATTGAATAATGACCTGGAGCGAAAGTGTGATACATGAAGTACTGAAATTAATTAATGAGGCTCATGATTTTTTCATGAGTAATCCTCTTTTACTTGAATTGCCAGAAAAAGATAGCGTAGCATTTATCGGAGACACTCACGGAGCTTTAGATGTAACAGAAAAAGTTTTTAGAGAATTATATGATAAAGTTGATGTACTTATATTTTTAGGGGATTACGTAGATAGAGGTTCACAAGGAATAGAGAATTTAAAATTAATTTTAAGAAAAATGTTAGAAAATCCAAAAAAAGTGATAGTATTAAGAGGAAACCATGAGAGCCCGCTAACTAACGAATTTTATGGCTTTAAAGAAGAGGTATTGGAAAAAATGGGAGATTATTACGAAGATTTTGTTAATATGTTCTCCGTTATGCCCTATGCTGCTACCATAAATGGATATTTCTGTGTACACGGGGGAATAGCGAGGAATTTAGAAGATATAAAACAAATAAATTCCTTAAGAAGACCGGACGTTAATCCAGATGATGAGATAGCTTTCGAAATGTTATGGAATGATCCTAGGGAAGAACTAGAAGGCTTTGTACCTAATATTAGAGGAGAAGGAACGTATTTTTATGGAAAAGATGTTACCTTAAAATTTCTTGAAAGAAATAACTTAAAAGGAATAATAAGAGGACATGAAGCTGTTGATGGAATTAGATTCGAGATGGATAACAGAGTAATTACAGTATTTTCCAGTAGATATCACGGTCTTGGTGCAGGAGCCCTAGTATTTAATAGGGGAAAATTGTGTAAAGTACCATTGTAGGTGGAATAAAATGACGCTATCTTTGAGAGTAGATGTTAGCCATAAATACTCTTTTGAAAATGAAGTGAGAATGATATTCAAAATACTTTTAGTACCTGAAAAAATATCTATTGCTACAGGATTTCATTATATAATATTACTTGATGCTAGCGGATCTATGGAAGGCTTAAAAATAGAGAAAGCTAAAAATGGAGCAATTGAGCTATTTAAAAAAATACCACAAGGAAATAAAGTCACATTCATAAAATTTGCTACTAATGTCGATATTGTAAAAGAATTTTCAGATCCACTAGACCTTACTAGTGAAGTTCAGCAAATTACTTCTGGAGGTCAGACTTCATTATTTACTGCTCTATTAATAGCATTTAAAATAGCTGTTAAATATAATATGCCTGCTTATATTCTTTTACTTACTGATGGTAATCCTACTGATGTTACTGATTTAAAAGCATATGAGAAAATGAATATCCCGAAAAATGTTCAAATAATTTCATTTGGTATAGGTGATGATTATAATGAAGAACTTTTAAAAATTTTAAGTGATAGAACTGGTTCAGTGTTCTATCATATAGAGGAGGCATCAGAAATTCCAGAAAAATTGCCTAAAGCCGCAAAAACAAAAATAGCAGGCAAAAATATAGTAGTCGATATAGTTACAGAATCCTCCGTTAAGCTGTTAAATTATCCTTCGTTACCTGTTAAAATAAATGCAGCTGAAGGAGTAATTAAGATACTAGGAGAGACAATAATACCTCCAAAATACTCTGGAAATTTCATGACTATTAAGGTTAATTATGAAGATCCTGCAAAAAATGCTCAAGATGCCTTAATGCATATAATAACTTTAAAACCTGCACAAGATCAACAAACATTCGTTTCTGGCATAAATAAAGATGTTATAATGGAATATGAATATTATTCAACATTACAGAAATATGCAGAGGACGTTAATGCAGGAAATTTGGTGGAGGCAACTAGAACATTAAAGAAAATGGAAGAATTGGCACAACAGACTAGAAGGCTGGAAATCATTGAAACTACTAAAAGATTATCAGCTGATCTTGAAACTACTAAAAGGATAAGCTCTACAGAACAGACTAAAAGGCTTTCTAAGGAGGTATCAAGTGAAGTTACTAGAAAGTTGAGAGGAGAATAACGCATAATCTATATCTAGGATTTTTGAGTCTGTATTTACCTTATTTGGTACGTTCGTAATTTCTGCAGGAATAGAAGATACATTAATCCCCCAACTTGATAAATAATTGAAAATTTCATTATAAAGTTCTTCTTTATTTTTAGCTATAATTGGTATATCATGTAAGATTAATATTTTTTCTAATTCCTTTTTAAATCCAAAAAAGATAAGATCAGTTGTGAGTGCGCCTAATTTTTTTATTAATTTAGCGTTTATACCAAGTATTATTTTCTTGCACTCTTTAAGTGAAGAAAGCCTTCCATCAGTCTTAGAGCTTATTGTAAATTTGTACCCTATTTGAATTTTATTTCCTCGTAGTAGATGATCTTTTATTACAATTAATTCTCTGATAACATTAAAATTAGAGTTAAGTGATACAATTTCTGGGAATTCTTCTGCTAGAAAAGGCACAAATACTTTCTTAGTTATAATATAATTAACCTCTGGAGTAAGAAGAGAATCAACGTTATGTCCAAACAATTTCATGTGTAATACTTTATCTTTGTAGAATAAATATCTTGTATTTAACTGTACTTAAATCTGTATATAATAGATTGATAGATAAAAAAGTGTTTATAAAAATTCAGTTAAATAGTTCAGAAACTACGTAACTAAAATATAAGTTAGCGATAATGATTAAACATCTACATAATTTATAGTTATAAATTAGGTCGATAAAATAAAAAGTATTCAGAAGTAGTCTACGATTAACGAAGTTAATAAATGTCAAACATCATAATACAAGGTTATTTCTTATCTTTGTTATCATTTTTTAATCATATATGATATATAAAATTCTATGGTTTTACGCTAATTCTAAAGTATAAGTATAGCCTTAATGATTGAAATTATGATAAAATTTTAATACCTAATATATACTTATATAGCAAGGGGAAGAAAAATTGGCAACAGAAGATATAGTAAAAGTTAGCAGAAATTATCAAGTAACTATTCCAGCAAGAATTAGGCAAAAATTTCAAGTAAAAGAAGGAGATCTAGTAAAAGTTGTTTATGATGAGAAGGAAAATGTTGTAAAGATAATACCTGCTAATAAGCAGTCATAACATACTCAATTTCTTTCTTAATTCTTTCTAACATCTTATAAGATAGATATTTTTTGTTTTCTTCTAGTTTATCTTCGTCTATAATAATTTTTTCTCCATTCTTGATTATTATATCGACTTCTAAATCTATATACCTAATTTTCCCATCTAGAAGTTCTGGAGGAGTTGAAATATTAATGTATTTTCCTTTTAGCGTACCATCCTTACTATAGTAATTATGCACTTCATGCCATTTTCTTGAATCTATTTCCATGATATCGTAATCTCCTTCTTCCTTTCTTATTCCTAGTCCATCATAGTATCCATTTCCAGAAATTTCTCTCCTAAGTAACAGAAAATATCCATTATCTGAAACTCTTTTCTCAATTACCTTTCCCGGTTTTAGAAATATTCTCCTGCCATTAATTTTTATATGTTCTATTCCCATATAGTCTTTGATTAATGACTCTAGTATTTGAGTTACATTATCTTTACCACTTTCCGCAATATCAACTTCTCTCGACCTTGATAATTTAAGCATATGATGAAAATTAATTGTTGGAACCACAAGGCTTCTTATTTTATCCAATTCTAGTTTATCCTCAAGAGACAAGTTTATCAAATAGAAATCGCAACCTTGCTTTGAAAAATCATTATTTTCATATTTAAACATTAAATTTTCTAGGTCTTTCTCTAAAAGGTAATTTTTCTCGAATTGTGCGTTACTTCTCCATTTGACATTATATCCTTTTTTATTATATTTAGTACTTATATTAAGTAACCTTTTTCTTTCTTCAGGAGCTATATGCTCAGAAAAGAAAGTTTTTCCTTCTCCTCTCCACACCATTGCGAATTTACTTACTGCTTTAGGAGGTGAAAGTATTATTTTCCTACCATCGGTAGGAGGTTTAATTACAATACCTTTTTCTAAGCACGGTTCTACATCATAATTCTGATACTTACAATTCTGTGTTTCTATTAGAGAATAAAGTTTAACTGGAGATTTCCAAACAATTGAATATGGAAAGATTTCTTTCAAGTAATTTTCAAAGTTATCAGCGCTTCCAATTACAATTAGCGAACCTTTATCTTCTCCGTCTTTAAACGTAATATCTGCTGGCTCCCTTATAATTTCTTGCATAAATCTTTCTGCAATTTGAGGACTTTGTTGTACTATTTCAAAGTTTTTAGATAGCATGTATGTTAATGCGGTGGCGTATATTCCTCTTATCCTAATTTTCATCCTTTATCATCTTTTCCAAAACATATTTTAGAATACCTCCAGATTTTATATATTCAATTTCAGTTTTAGTATTTACTCTTAAAATACCATACGTTTCCACTTTTCTCTCATTATTTTCAAATATTATTCTAACTCTACTTCCCGGATTCAAATCGTTAAATTCTATTGAAACTAACTCATCCCCTTTTATTCCCAATTTTCTCCAATCTTCTATTTCTATTGGTAAAACTCCCATTGCAACTAAATTACTCCTGTGTATCCTTTCAAAGCTCTCTGCTAATACAGCTTTAATACCTAATAAAGCAGTAACCTTGGCTGCCCAATCCCTAGAGCTTCCGCTGCCATATTGCTTACCTGCAACTACTACAAGTGGAACCCCTTCTTTTTTGTACTGCATTGCAATTTCATATACTGTACCTTCTCTTTTATCTGGGAAGTGTATAGTATATCCTCCTTCTTTATTTACAAGGTAATTCTTAAGTTTTGGATTAGAAAATCCTCCTCTGATCATTACCTCGTGATTTCCTCTCCTAGCGCCAAAAGTATTTAACTCCTTTACTCCAAGTGACAAAAGATATTTTCCTGCTTCACTATCTGGAGATATAGGTCCTGCGGGTGAAATGTGATCAGTGGTTATTTTATCTCCTAAAAGTAAAAGTATTCTGGCTTTTTTAATTTCCAATTTTTCGTTTTCCTCTTTAAACCAAGGAGGTTCAACAATATACGTAGACTTAGGCCAATCGTATATTGGGGAAGGAGTTACGGATAATTTTTCCCAGTTTTCGTCTCCTTTAAATATTGTGGAATACTGCGAAAGATAGTATTCCGGGTTCATCGCTAGGTTCATATAAGAATTTATTTCTTCTAGTGTAGGCCATATGTCTCTTAAGTATACAGGCTTACCGTTGGGGTCAAAAGCTATAGGCTCTTCATAGTTTATATCAATTCTACCTGCTATAGCAAAAGCCACAACAAGAATAGGTGACGCAAGGAACGTACCTTTAAGCAATGGATTTATTCTCCCTTCAAAATTCCTATTACCGCTAATTACAGCATAGGCCTCAATTCCGTAAGTCCTTATGTCATTTTCAACCTCTTTGATTAAAGGTCCAGCGTTACCTATACACGTTGTACACCCAAAACCTACTACATGAAATCCTAGGGCTTCTAAATAAGGTAAGAGTCCTGCATCTTTTAGGTATTTTACAACTACTGGCGAACCTGGGGCTAAACTGGTCTTCACATAAGGCTTGCTTCTTAACCCTAGTTCCACAGCCTTCTTGGCTAATATTCCTGCCCCTAGCATTACGGTCGGATTTGAAGTATTAGTACAACTAGTTATTGCGGCCAAAACTACATCTCCGTCCTGGATTATATTTCCTTTTTTCTTTCTTTCTATTTTTAATGAGCCGAATCTAATTCTCTCGTCGGGATTTTTTGGTCCAGCAATTGATGGTTCTATTTCACTTAAATTGACCTCCACAACATCAGAATATTTAACTTCTTCTTTTTCATTATAAAATATTCCTAGTTCCATTGCAATTTTCTTTACTTTATCCCCATCACGCCCGGTTAAATTAAGATATTTTACAGTTTGTTCATCTATAGGAAAATATCCTACAGTAGCTCCATATTCTGGAGCCATATTCGCTATAGTAGCCCTATCTTGAATTGTGAGTTTAGAGAGAGAATTACCAAAAAATTCTACGTATTTTCCTACAACTCCTTTTTTCCTTAACAGTTCTGTTATATATAGTACTATATCAGTAGGTGTAACTCCTTCTCTTATTTCTCCTTCAAGTTTTACTCCTATAACTTCTGGAACTATAGAATGGTAAGGTTCACCTAACATTACCGCTTCAGCTTCTAATCCTCCAACACCCCAACCTAAAATACCTAATCCTCCTATCATTGTAGTGTGAGAGTCTGTTCCTATGACTATTTCTGGTTCATTATTATCGTTAATTACTTTACTTAAGTATTCTAAGTTTATTTGATGTATAATACCCTTACCTGGGGGGATAATTCTAAGATTCTTAAAGGATCGTTGTGCCCATTTTAAGAATTTATATCTTTCTTCGTTTCTTTCAAATTCTTTCTTCATATTAAGGGTTAATGCGTATGAAGTGCCATAGTAATCAACTTGAATTGAATGGTCTATAACTAAATCGCTTTGAATAATTGGATTAACTTTTTCTGGATTTAATCCTCTTCTAGCCAGCTCAGATCTCATTTCGGCAAGATCTACTAATAACGGAACTCCAGTATAATCTTGCATTATAACTCTAGTAGGCATAAAGGAAATTTCATTTCCAACTTTCCAATTTATTATAGCATCTAGGTCATCTTGAGTTATTTTTTCTCCATCAATATGCTTAGAAATATTTATTGCTAAAACTCTTAAAGAGTAAGGAAGATTATTCAGATCCACGAGAATTTAATACTTTATAAAATATTAAGGTTTAGCATGGAGGCTAACCTTGTTTCATTATGCAAGAAATGTAAGGCTTTAGGATATTTTGGATCTTATGTTAGAAAAGAAGATTACGTAGAGGGGGTATCTGATATAAATATTTTTGCAATTTCTGACGATAAGTCTTTACTCTTAGAACTTGGTAGTTACAACGGAATTTCTCCTATCGTAATTTCAGAAGAAAAATTTAGAGAAATATGTGAAAGTGGTGATATTATTTGTTATTATATACTTTATGACTCAAAATTAATCTGTGGAGAATTACCAAAGGTTGAATTCACAATAAATGTTAATACTTGCGAAAGGCTGAAGATGTCTTCTTTGTCTTTTATTAAGTTAAGTTTTGAGGCTTTCAAGAGAAACGATGAAATAGGTACGTTAGAAAATGCATATAGGGCAATAAGAAGCCTTATTCAACATATTTCTTGTTCTTCTTTAAGAAAGATACCTATTTCCAATTCAGAAATTAAAGAAACTTGTATAAAATTGAATTTGAATTTTTGCAAGGAATTCGATAACTTAATCTTACTGCGTAATATGAAAAGTCCTTTGACCCTATGGGCTCTAAATAGAATATATAATATAATTAACTCTCAAATTAAAATGGATTTTTCCTCAACTCCGATTTAGAGAAAAATTAAATAATATGTATGCAAAATAATTACATATGTCAGAGGCTCAAAGAGATATTGAAAGAGCAGAAGAATACGAAGAAACTACGCCGAGAACTTCTGTCCTAGGTGAGAACAGATTTGAATTATCTACTGGACTAATAATTGCAGCTAGATATGCAGATAAGTTAAGGAGAGTAGCTTTAGTGTCGTTAGGTAAAATGGTTCCCAAAGATGTTATAATAAGGGATGTATCTGAATTTAATAAGAATTTATATGATAAAATAGTAAATCAAATGAAAATTGACAAATTAGATGTAATAAAATTAGTTGTATCTGTTAGATATGATAAATCTCAAAATAAATTAATTTTTGAAGACACTAAAATTATAAGATATTACACAGAAGAAGAATGTAAAAAACAATATGAATCTGTGATTCAAGAAAATGAAAAATTAAAAAAAGAAATAAGTGAAATAAAGAAAAAATTATCTGATTTACTTGGTTCTGTTCAATAATATTCCTTTTCTTTCTTTATCCTTTAATTAAACCTATTACTAGTCCTATAATAAAGGCAATAGAATTGTATGGAAGTAATCTAATATAAGACGATACTTCACTTTCAGCTTTTGAAGCCTGCTGTCCTAATGTTATCAAGCCATGCTCTACTGTGCTAGGAGATATGACGCCTATTGCAATAAGAATGATTATAATTGCAAGAATTATTATACCTATTTGAAATATTTTCTTTATTAATATTCCTACCAATAAGCCAAGAACAAACGCTATAACTAATGATAATACATCTGTTGTAGAGATCATCTAACTAAAAACATCTATGAAAGATCTATTAAGGTTTTTGCCACGAAACTCTAATAATAATAAAATTTGTAACTTAATAAGCAATAACTTTCTTCATAAAAAACTTATTGTGCTTCAGCCATTACTGGTAAGTGTTCTTTTAGGTTTTCTTTAACTTTACTAACCAGTGCTTCTAGATCTTCTGCAATTTTCTTATATAGATACTCATTATCTACCCAATATACATAACCTGGTCTTCCTTTCTTTTTATCTTCTTCAATTTTATCTCTCATTATTAGCCCTTTATAGATTAAATTATTTATAGACTTGCTAATTGATGCTTTGGTTACTTTTAATGTTTCAGCTAGTTCATCAGTTGATATCTTTCCTTTTTTAGACATTATTACGTGTAATACTTCTACATCACTCTTTGATAAGCCGTATAAGAACGCCATTACTTCGTGTATATCAACTTCTCTTCCATCGGGGAATTTTATCCTTTCTGCCATTTTTCCTCTAATCTAATTATACTGTATTCTAAATTTAAAAAAAGTATGTTTATTAAAATAAGCAAAAATATACGTTTAGGTAAATATGTATACATAAATGAACATATATTCACATAAATATATACAACTTAGATAGATGAACGTAAACTATGTTAATTAGAACATAATAATAGATTGTTTGAAAAAGAAATAATTAACCCTGTTAATTAATTTCCCCTTGGGTTATATTATATTTAATATTTATTCCATTAAGATAACATTCATTTATGAAATGGCAAACTGAATGTGAAAAGGCTTACTCTCTTGTTGTTCCGTATTTAAGAACTATACTTATTAAAAAATTAATAGATAGGGGAGTTCCAATAAGAAGAGCTTCCAAGATTGTAGGATTATCTATAACGTCTTATGAGAAGCACATAAAGGATGATAAGATTAAGAAAATATTAATGAATGAAGATATAAATGATATGCTTGATGCGCTTGCCAGTAGGCTTTATTCTGGAGACAAGATAGAACCTACCACTTTTTGCCTCGTGTGTTCTGCAACAAGGAAGATCTTTGATTTGTCTCCTTGTATTTTCTAAGCTTTTTATTTTAGTTCGCTCAAAAATAGCTATGACAAAAATTCTGAGTAAATCCAAAATAGGGAATAAGTTAGTTGTAAAATTTGATACCAAGTTACAATTTAACCCAGGAAATACTATTGACGTCATTATTGATAATGATAGGCGTACATTTTCAATAGCAAGTGCACCATGGGAAAATTTTACAATGATAGCTACAAATATTAGAAATTCTCCATTTAAACAAAAATTATTGATGCTAAAAGAAGGAGACGAAGTAAAAATAGAAGGTCCGTATCAAGACGAATTTGTCATAAAAGACTCTCCTAAACATGTATTTGTAACTAAGGGTATTGGGATAACTCCAGTTAGATCTATGGCTCTATACTTGCTTAAAAATTCTCAAAATGTTACTATATATTATCAACCGGACGAGGATGGAGTAATTTTATTTAAAGAAGATCTTGGCGATATAATGAAAATAGAACAGATAAGTGATAAAATATTTAAGGAAAATCAAGATGCCATGTTTTACATAAGTGGAGAACCAGAATTTACAAAAGTATCTACCAAAATTGCAGTAGATAATGGAATAAAACCTGGTAAAATAGTTGTAGAGCCATTTAGTGGATATTAACTGACTTCCTCCCGCCCTAGAAGGATTCCTTTCCAAGTGGTTCATAGTTCCCACCATCGATTCGAGCCCAGAGAACCGTTTGAGGGACTTTCATTCATCTAGTCCCTTAAAGAAAGGAGATGCGGTTGCCCCTCTCACAGTCCCATTGAGCTGGGGAGTCACTAAAAACTTTCTTGGGTTATCCATCCCCTTTTCGATTCCTTAATCCCATTTTTGTAAATCAGACCACTGTTTTATTTCATTGTTCAAAACTCGGCAAAGTCATCATCATGATTACTATCAACTTCTGGTAATATTTAAATCAGACGCTGGCGTATTCGTCATTAATCAGTAGCATGATCAATCATCATATGAAAAAAGCGTTTAGCCATCCTCTTCTCCTAAGAGTATTAAATATTTCTTTTCTCAAATTAACCTTATCTTTAAGCGGGCAATCATTACATTCTCTAATATCTTCTCCTTTTATGGAATAATACCAGAAAGAAATTGGATCTACTATGCTTATCTTATTATTAGCATTTTGTAAAGTAAAAGGCATATCAGTCATCATGGAATGGATTTCTATAACATCTTTTAATAAGCTTCTTGCGTCGCTCTTAGATATTGCTAAATTAAGAAAATTAGAGAATAACTTGTCATAATTCGAAAAATCTAAAATCCCATTTCTGGCAGATTGTGAGAAGGATGCAAATAGATACTCATTAATTTCCAATTTTCCAGAATTATGAAAATCTACTAGGCTAATTCCTCCTATTCTCAGTATTTTTTCATCTTTTTTTACAAATAAGCCAGCATAAAGTCTCCCTTTATTTAGACTGCTTAAATCGAAAAATTCTAATTCCTCAGTTCTTAGTCCTCCTTTATACGTTGATAAAAAGAATTTTCCTACTCTTTTATTGACGCTCTTTCCTTCAAATTCTCCCTTTCCTTTATCACCATTATCTATAAACACGGCAGTAAAGAACGTTATATTATCTAAGGTAGTTAGCGGATTTCCATTGTGCGGGTCTAATTTGTTTGTAAATAATACTAAATAAAGTAATTTTAAATCTGGGCTAGCTGGTTCTATTTTTCCGTTAACTATACTTACGTTATTAACCATGAAATTAAAGTAGTTTGTTGCACCTATTTCTGGAACATAAGCTATAAGTTTTCCTTGGTTAGATAGTAAAGGCACCACGTAAAAAGGTTCTGAAACCTTTCTTAATTCGCCTATCATATCAGACAAGTTATCTTTTTTCTCTCTGGGTTTTCTCTCCTCTCTCTTAGGAATACAATTTGTAAATAATGCTACATCGGAAATTTTTACGTCAGTAATTTCCTTACCTATATATTCCTCTGCTTCGTCTATAAAATCTAGTATTGCTCTATGAAAAGTTGTTTTATCAAATATTTTTTTAATTGTCTTTACTTCTCCATCTTGCGTGCATATATATGCAGTAAAAGAATACTCATCGTTTTTAGTTAGTAGAATAGGAATATTGTCCTCAGTAGTTAAAGCTGCTATTGATCCGTTTTCAGCATGTTCAAGTAAATAGCTTATTATATCATAAGCTTTCATGGAATCCAATTATCTAAAAGATAAAATTAAGCCTTTTCTTGTTTTTATTTTTGTCATAGTAATGTTTTTAATAAGATAAAACAGTATTTACAATAATAAGTTTATATTTATCAAACTAAAAGTAATTTGTATGCAATATACCGAAGAAGTAACAGTTCCTATTGGTAAAACATATATTAATACAGTATTGTCTAATCCATATTATATTTCAGGGATCTTAGGTCATGTTACTCTTCTAAAAGTTTACGATAAGGTTAAAAATAACTATTTCCCACCATCTGAGGTAAAAGAAGCTGATAATAAATTCTTATCAGCTTTGGTCTTACAAGACGAAAAAGGTAAGGTTATTGTTTATCAAGGGGAATTTATAGGCCCAAATGTTCTACCTAATTACATAGAATACTATCTTAAAACTAATGACGAGAAAATTGAGATTAAACTAAACTTTCAACTTAAAGAAAGAACAGACGGAACAAAAATTAACATAGGATGTGAGTTTATTCAGAGAAAAGGATTCTTTGATTTTTTCTCTAAAAATTATGGCAAGTTTGATGAGCATTTAGTGAAAGGTCACATTATTCCATTCATTAATTCTTCCTTAACTAAATTTATTGTAATGAGAAAAATTTATGATGAAACGCTAGAACTCAACGAAGCATTAATAAAATTAAGGGAATTACCTAAAACTACTGGAGTTATAATGATTAAGAGTGATTCATTGGATTTCACTGGATATTTTAACTATAATGGTATGATCGGATCAGAATTAAAGTATAATGATAAGTTGTATAATAATGCAGAAGCTTTAGCAGAATTATTTAAAGTTAGAAACGAAAAAGTTAAAATGGTAATTTATGAAATGCCTATTCACGATATTAGATTAACTTTTAGCTAATTGTTTTTGCCCGTTACCTATCTGTAACTCTTTAATAGTTTTCATAGTAATTCTAAGTACTTGATCTCTAATAGGCTCTTCAAATATTGATTTGGCTAAGGTATCTATTCCTAAAATATAGGTAGTAAATGTAGTTTCTAACACTTTTATATCTACCTCAAGAACTCCCTCAATTCTTTCTATTTTAGGCTTTAATTCTTTAATTACGGTCTCTGGGTCTAAATCCTTCGATACTTCATACTTTGACCTTATTTTTCTTACTTCCTCGGAATTGTGTATAAATATTGCTGCTTGTACCATGATACTATTTGGTATTTTTACTGGTACTTTATCATCAGTATAAATTGTAGTATAAAGTAGTGAGATGTCAGTTACTACTCCAGTGTAACCTGGGATAAGAAAATCGTTAGAGAAAAATTTAGGAGGGTATGTTGGAGCTATTAATCCGTATTGCCAGGTTGATATGGTTATTCTATCTCCGACCTTGTAAGGCCTTGAAAAAAGTAACATTATTCCTCCAAAGATGTTAGATAAAACTGTTTGTGAAGCTAAGCCTAAAACTAGTCCAGCAAACCCTCCTGCAGCTAATGCAGCACCTATACTTACATGAACTAATAGGAAGAATCCAATGAACGCTATAATATAGCCTAATAATCTTGTTATAAAAGCTATACTTGTAGCATTACTTGCTCCAATAAAATTTCCTAACCTATTTTTAACTATTTCAGAAATTAGGTATGCAATTAATACAGCTCCTACGAACCATATTGTTGCATAAAAATAAAGCGTATAGTTTGCTGGAATTACTTTTAGATTAGCCAATGTAAATATAGCAAGACCTATAACTACAGCTGAAATTATAACTGTTAGTATTAATCCTATTAATTGTCTTTCGCTGAACCGTTTCATATTATTCTCTATAACTCATCCTTTATAAACGCAGATTCCCTGAGCAGAGATATATAAGTTAGATTAAGCTATTAAATCAATTATGACAAGGAGTATTATTCTTGGTAACGGTAGACTTACTATTTTAGCTGATCAAAATTACTTATTGAGAGAATTGTATTATCCTTTAAGTACAGATAATCATTTGCATATGGGAAGAATAGGAATTTGGGTAAATAATAGATTTTATTGGCTTCACGATCTACATCCTGAGATAGAATATGAAGAAGATACCTTATCGTCAAAAGTTAAGGCATCAGTTGAAGGTATAAAGATTAAAATAAAAGATGCTGTAGATATGGCTTATGAAATTTTATCAAGAGAAGTTACAATAGAAGGAAATAAAGAAGTTAAGGTCTTTTTTGCGTGGGATTATCATATTTATGGTACAGAATACGGAGATACCGCTCTTTATGACCCGGCAACGGATGGTATTATTCATTATAAACGCGATAGATGGTTTTTATTCACTTGTGATATTCCTACTTATCAGTACGCAACAGGTTATAAAGAAGTAATGGGTTATCAAGGTACTTGGAAGGATTGTGAAGATGGAGAACTTTCTAACAATCCTATTGCCCAAGGAGCAGTAGATTCTGCAATAAGTTTTAAGATAAATACTGGTACAACATTTTATTGCTGGCTTATTGCAGGTTATAATTACGGTGATGTAAGAAAGAAAAATGACTACGTACAGAGTAAGAGTCCTAGAGAATTAATAGATAGAACAGAAAAATTCTGGAGAGCATGGTTAATAAAAGCTAAAGATTACGATAAGGTTGTAAGGAGGAGCCTTTTAACTATTGTAGCAAACTGGCAAGAAAACGGCGCTATCCCAGCATCGCTAGATACTGATATAATGAGATTTAATAAGGATACTTATAATTATGTTTGGCATAGGGATGCAGCCTTTGCAAGCATAGCGCTAACATTACTAGGTTATCAGGACTTCTCTAGGAAATTCTTCACTTTTTCCAAGAATTTATTATTTAATGGCTTCTTATTTCAAAAATACACTGTAGATGGATTCTGGGGTTCAACTTGGCATCCTTGGACAACCGGCTATGTACCTATTCAGGAAGATGAAACTGCACTATTAATTTACGCTCTATGGATACATTTTAGAAAATTCTGGGATGTAGATTTCATAAAGGATTTATACAGACCTATGGTAAAATCTGCAGCAGACTTTCTATCTACATATATTGATGAGAAAACGGGTTTGCCTCTACCTTCTTACGATTTATGGGAAGAAAGAAGAGGAGTTCATTTCTTTACATCGGCAGCAGTATATGCTGGTTTAGTTTCAGCATCAAAATTTGCAGAATTTTTTGGAGATGAGGAATATAAGGATAAATATTTCTCGGCCGCGCAATTAGTAAGAAAAGGCTTAGATACTTTTTATCAAGGAGACCATTTTGCAAGAATGCTAGGAGATAAGGGCTTTGATAAGACTGTTGATGCAAGCACTGTCCTAGGGGCAATGCTCGTATATGACCCTATGGATCCCAGAGTAATAAGTAATAGAAAAGTTGTAGAGGCAAAGCTTACTGTTAATGGCGGTATTGTAAGGTATGAGGGAGATTGGTACTTGAAGGAAAGCGATAAGCCTAATCCATGGTTTATAACAACATTATGGGTTGCTCAACAACACATAGCAGAAGGTAATATTGAAAAAGCTACAGAGTATTTAAATTGGGTTCTGAAAAACTCCTTGCCTACTGGAATTATACCAGAACAAATTACTCCATCTGGGAATTATCCTTCCGTATCTCCTTTAGTATGGTCTCATGCAGAGTTAGTAAGGACTTATTACTATTTAAAGAACGGTTTCACGAAGTTCATATAACCTAAGTAATTCTTTCCTAAATTGTAAAAAAGTATAATTATTTATAATGCCCTTTAATGCAAGTGATAAGCCAAGTTTAGGTATTCCTTCTTCTAGTAGTGAGATAAATTCCTCTAAGAGATTTGTATCTATTTTGAAAATAGTATTGACGGCATAAGGAAAAACATGCTTCTCTAAACATAGATATTTATCTATATAAGGATCTTTAGTTCTAGATAGAGATTCGTTTCCTTTATGGTAAACTTTAGCGCCTTTAAACGTTGCTGAGTCTCCTCCTAAATATATTCCATGAAGAGCCAAAATACTTTCATTATAGCTTCCTCTTAAAGTAAAGGTAGGAATTTTATAACCTAGGAAAAAATTGGTTTTTAAACTCATATTAACTCCTGCAATTGCTAACGACTTCTCCACGTCGTAAGATCCTAAATCGTCTCTATCGACACTAAGTCCAACCTTTGTAAGAAATCCTGTATATTCATTAAACCTATTATTATAAGGCATCATATATTTTGTATTTTTATATTTTTTAAAGAGAGCATTGGGATAGTTTTTCCATTTTTCTCCAACGACTTCACCAGAAGCAATATAAATTAATGGATTCTTATCGTGAAATTCTAGATGCTCTTCTACCCATTTATTTGAAGGTATTGCATCGTCATCTATAAATAATGCAATGTCGTCAGGATTTAAGTTTTCTAAGGCTAAATTTATTGCCTCTTCAAAGTATCCTTCCTTCTGTATAATTATTTTATTTACTCCATTTATATTAAGTTGCTTTCTAGAAATTAATATAATTTCGAAATCTCTAAATGTTTGTGTTTTTAATGCATCTAATGTGTATTTAATAGATTCTCTTCCTAAAGTAGGAATAAAAATTTGAACCATGAATATACTTTTTAATATGATTTTAAAAAAGAGGATTTATGCCATGGATCTCGGCCAAGGGGTCTGATAAGATAGTCTATAATCAATGTTTGAAACTGGAACAGGGAAAAATATTACGAGTAGAGAGTTTTAAAGGAGATAGATGGATAGAAATAAAGAGGAAAAAAGAAGATGAGTTTGAAATAACTGAGAAAGGTTATAATAATACTACATATGTTGTTAGCTCTAAGGAATTAAAAACATTATTAAAAAGGCTTTTCGAAATAGAGTTTCCAAGAAGTCATCAAGTAAGAATTTCTGTAACGTCATGAAATTGCCTATTCCTTTTTAAAATAATACTTGACAATATACTAATCATGGATATTGGTCTTGATGACATTATCAACGTTAATTTGCTAAAAAAGAAATATGAAGATTATGCGAACTCCTTAACTTTTGGAAGTAATATAAAGGCTATAGTAAAAGATTTTATATCATTTATTAAACAAATTAGGTTATCTACATTTTCCTCAAAACTCTTGGAAATATTGGATGAACAGGAAATAGTTGCAAAAAGAATTCTTTTAGTTTACAATATAAGATACTTATTATTAATTTTCTATAAATCTATAATTCAAAGAATGATTAACAAATTAATAAACTTAATAAGGTCGTTCTTATCGCTCATCTAAATATATATATTTTTATTTTCCATTCTTTTTCTCATGAAGATTGTTATATTCACTTCTTCTAAAGAAGCTCAAATGGAAGAGCCAGTAATTTGTGATAGAGATACAGTAAAAATTGATGCGAGCAAATGCATAGGCCGAAGTTTAGGAATTGCACCTTATGTTGTAAAGTATCTAAAAGATCTAGGATTTTATGTAATAGTTATAGATCCTTTCGCTGAAGATAACGATTACGAAGCCGATGAGGTAATAAAAGGAGAAGTTTTCAGCGTACCAGACGAACTAATAAAAGGAAATTATGTAGTAATAAGTACTAAGCATGTTTATGACACATGGGCAATAATGAAAAGTATATTAGCTGGCGCTAAGGCAATACAAGTAGTCATGAGTATAAAAAGGGCAAAAGTAATTCTAGGAAGACTAATAAAGGCTGGTATCTCAAAGGAAGAACTAAAGAAATTAAGAATACCTGCAGGATTAGATATAGGCGCTAAAACTGAGAAAGAAATAGCATTAAGTATAGTTACTGAAATCTTGGCAATGGAAAGAGGCACTAGTGGTTTACCTTTAAGTAAAGTTAAAGAATTCGAGAAAGTAGTTGATGGATTATAATTAGAAGAAAGTTACAGTCCTATAATTCTAGTTTTTACATTTAGAATAATTTTCATGTATATTTATATTCTCGCTTAATGAAGAGAAATACAATTAGAAATTCAGGAGTGTTCATGAATGGTATTTAGCTTATTAGTAAACAATAGGTCTTGCTTTTAGTCGTATGAATGGGGCAATTCCACCGTGATAATCATCTATATACACGCTCTTAACTTCTTTGGAAATTGCATCAATAGTAGTTAATTCTTGCAAAGGTATTGCGATCTCTCTTACTATTACACCGCCATAGCCTATTAGCATAGAGTTTCTAGGGAAGAGTCTTATGCTATTTTTTACTATTTCACTTCTTATAACTCCTAAAACCAATAACCCATTTTTAGTATCTTGAATTAACTCTTGAAATCCCCAGTCCTTTGGCTTTACAATTAAGTTAAAGTAGTCTGGAAGAGGTAAAACTCCCCTTGCGTTGCCTGGACTACCACTTTTAGTTGTTAAGGTACCTAGATATTCTAAGACTATGCCGTCTCCTATAATTTCTTTCTTTCGAGTTCTAACTCCTTCATCATCAAATACAGAAAAACCTATAAGATTTTCATTAAGAGGGTCATCATAAACAGTTATTTCGCTTGAAATTCTTTCTCCTAGTTTAATCCTTGGGTTATCTCCTCTTAGAAAGTTCATGAATTGATGGAATAAATGAGCAGTAGCTTCTGGATCCAAAATTACATTCATTCGTTCTAAGCCCCAAATCCTTTCATTCATAGAGATGCTTTGCATTTTTAAGAAATCTGCTACAGCCCTAAGGTCTGAAGGTTTTCCAGAATATGCAAATTTTACTCCGTTATATTCAACATAATTTAGGATCTTTTCCTCTACACATTCATCTATTTTTCTATATACCTTTTTTACCGTAACATTAACGTCAGTTAACTTAGACAATATTTCGTCTAAGTTCTCCCACTCCTTTACTGCAGGAGAGATATAAGAGATGCATTCCTCATGAGATTTAATCTCTTCTTCTTTCCCCTCAATTTTGTTTAAGACCCAGCCTGATCTAGTCAAATATCTATTTACTCTAATTTCTCTGGTTTCCCTATAAATTCCAGAACCAGATATAAAGTGTACTATCTCTTCCTTTAGCTCATAAGTTTGCATTAATAAAAAATAATACCTTAAATTAGAAAAAACTACCTACTGTCTTTTCTTTTACTTACTTATTTTCCATAATGCTAGAGATAGTACTATCATTATTGCGTCTATTATTAGCGAGATGTCAACGTAAGGATTAAATGGCAAAACCTTTCCTACGAATAGTGCTGGTGCTGTTCTAGTCTCTAAAAGTAATGCAAAGTCTATAACATAAAATATTGTTATTGGCAAGTAGAGCTTCTTAATGCCCTGTATTAAAGCAACTGCTGCCACTATTGCCAATGAAGCTACAAATCCGAAGAAAACTCTATAGATTAATGTAGCCGTTGGATTAGGTAGTTTCGCGTCTACTAAATCTAAATGGACTCCTGCCCATAGCGTTGACAATAACATTCCTGCCCATTGTAACATGCTTTGTTTTACTGTAGTTCCGTTCATCACAATAAAAAATGGAATTAGTCTAAAAATATTTTTACCCGAATCAAAAAATTAATTTATCCCAAATCAGATGTTAAGTTAAAATGCAAGTCTACCAAACTTGCTCCTTAAGAATACGCCCATTATGAAGAAGAATATTGCAAAACCTATTATTACTGGAACTACTGCTCTCCAAGGCCCAAAATTATTTAGATATAATGCTAAACCTATTGACAGAACAAAGAAGAACGCTAAAGGTCCTATTACTACTGTCCATGTGAACCTATCCCATCTCTTTGTTTGTCTTCTTTCTTGTTCTTGCTTTTCCTCGGTCATAAGATAGTCTTTTACTATTAACTAATAAATCTTTTTAAAACAAAATTAACCTAAGACTCTTCTAATCTCTTCATAAAGTTCGGGATCTTTTTCTTGAAGCTTCTTAAGAGAAGGAGGTCTTAATCCTTTAGTCTTTACTCCTTTTATAACAGATCTTATCCATGTATCATAAATCTTCCCCGAGCCTGTTTTGTAATAGAACTCCTTTAATTTTTCTAGTGCCTCATCTTCATTTAAGTTTTTAACGTTTACAAGATATCTAGATGCAACATATAATATAAACCTCTTCCTACCATCCGGAAGACCTTTCTCTAGAATTGTATCTATCCAGCTATAGTTAACCTTAGATGGTATAGGAGGAAATACTCCTTCAACTTCAAATAAGAGATTTCCATCTTCGTCATAGACTTTTGACGTACCATTTTGATATATAACATATCCTGCGGGAGTGTCGTCTGGATAATGCAAAATTATTTTAACTATTTACCTTCACCTCTGTTAATTTCATTCTAATAGCACAAAATGAGCAAATTTCTCTGTCCTTATTTGTAGGCATTCCACAGATCTTACACTTACCTAAACTTCCCTTAGGAATATCTTCCATTAATGGTCTGAATTTTTCCTCAAAATTAGTAACTAATGAGATCATGAAGCCAGGTATTTTATCTTCCATTTCTTCTATTGATCTCCTTATATTATCTTGAGTTTCTCCGCCGACTCTAAATGTATGAGGGCATGAGTCGTAAATAAATGGTATTCCTTTAACTAATGCGTAAGTCATGATTTCCTTTTCAGGAGATAAAAATAGGGGTTTAATTTTCTTTATATAACCGTTCTCGGCAGGGGATACTGGCCTTAACCTAGCTAAACTTAATATATCACCATTATAGTATCCAGTTAATACGTATTGTGCAATATCATTAAGATTATGGCCGGTAGCAAGAGTGTCTGCACCTTCTTCCTTTGCAACTTTTTCAAGTATATACCTTTTTGTAAGTCCGCAAGTACTACATACTGGTCTCCTTATCTTTACCTTAGCTTCATCTATGGTAAATCCATATTCCTCCTTTAGTTTTACAATCCTATATTTGACCCCTAACATTTCGTAGTTCTTAATTGCGTATTCTACACTTTTAACTGAGTATCTTTTACCCATATCTATTCCTAAATCTATGGTTATACCAATGATTTCAATACCTTCTTTTTCTGCTATCTTAGTCATTACGTGAAGTAATGTAGTACTATCCTTCCCACCAGATACTGCAATTGCCAATTTTCTTGTTCCCTCAAGCATATTGTATTTTCTAACAGTTTTTTCGACTCTATTTTCAAACCATTGTATAAAATGCTCTTTACAAAGGTACTTGTGAGCATAAGGTATCTTAATTATTGCTTCTTCTTTACACTCACTGCATCTCATAAGATTTAATATATTCATTATATATTAAAATCAAATCTTTTAATCCACTGATCGAAGGTATTACCATGCAATTACTTGCAGAAGTTCATCCAAAGACTAAAATTGAAAAAATAAAGAAAGAAATTCAAGATTTATCGTCCTTTGACGGGTTTGACATACCAGATTCTCCATTAGGTCTACCATCAGTTAAACCAACTTCCATAGCAGCTTTAATCAGAGAAAAGTACGAGCATAAGAGGATAATAATAAACCAAAGGCTTCTTGACGTTAATGAGCTTTACGTACATTCGTTATCATTAACTGCTAAGGCTTTTAATCTAAATATAGCATTTACTAAAGGAGATAAACCAAAAATAGGTAAAGAAGTAGGTTATTTGTCCTCAGAAGAGGCAGTGAATATTGCAAAAGGTTACGGTGTTAGTTCTGGAATGATGATAAGTTTAAGAAAAAGCAGGACTGAAATATTAGCCAGATTAGAATCTAACGCAGATTTCTACCTTGCCTTGCATTTTTATGGAGTAGAATCTATAAAAGGGCTTGAAGAAAGTTTTCCAAAAATAATACCATATATAATAGTGAAGACTGAAAAGAATAAGGAAATATTATCTAATATTTCACAGCCTTCCTTTGAAGGAAGTAAGGTGCGTGACCTACTTTACGAACTGGAAAGTGTAGGAATAAAATCCGTTCTGATATCGTCTCCTGGAGATTTGAATTATCTAGCTAATTTTAAATTTTAAAGATTGGTAGAAATATATAATTTAATAGATAATATTTTAAACTCTGGAGTAGAAGCATGTGCTATGTTTAAAAATCTTAGTGAAGAGCTTACAAAAGCTTTGCAAGAAGCAAACTATGTAAACCCTACTAAAGTTCAAGAATTAGCAATACCACAAATGTTACAAGGAAAGAGTGTCTTAGCTCAAGCAAAGACTGGCTCAGGTAAAACCGCTGCATATTTAATTCCCATTCTAGAGAAGGAAGAGCAAGCTTTAGTGTTAACGCCTACTAGAGAATTAGCTGAGCAAGTAGCGGATGAGGCAAGAAAACTAGGTAAATATAAGAAAATGAGCATTGGAGTTATTATTGGTGGTGTTCCCTACTCTGGACAAGATAAAGAGGCCAAAAAAGATATAGTAATAGGAACTCCAGGTAGGATATTAGACTTATGGGGGAAAGGACATTTAGATCTTTCACGCTTTTCAGTTGCAATAGTTGATGAAGTTGATAGAATGTTTGATATGGGCTTTATTGACGACGTTAAGATGATACTAAAAAATGCCAACCCAGATATGTATGGATTCTTTTCAGCAACAGTTCCGGAAGAAGTGGAAAGTCTTGTAAAGGAATTCTCTCCTAATATTGAATTTCTAAAAGTTGATGATATTAAACCTGTAGAAATAGAACATTTATTTTACGAGGTAAAAGGTTGGAGAGATAAGATTAGTAAATTAAAAGATGAGTTAGACGATAATGAGAAAACTATTGTTTTCGTAAATACAAAAAAGAAGGTTGAAGAGCTTTACGAGGAGCTAAGGGACGATTTCGAAATTTCTTTACTTCACGGAGACTTACCACAAAGAGTTAGATTAAGGAATCTATCTTCTTTCAGAAGAGGCAAAACTAACGTACTTCTCTCAACCGATTTAGCCTCAAGGGGAATTGATGTAATAGATGTTACTAAAGTAATAAATTTTGATACTCCGAGAGATATCGAAACTTATATTCACAGAGTAGGAAGAACTGGAAGAATGGGAAGAAAAGGGATAGCAATAACGTTTTACACTAGGAGAGACGCTCAATTAATTCTGAAGATAAAAGATTTAATAAAAGGTAAGAAGCTGGAAGTTCAGTAGAAAGGAATATAAATTTCATTTGAAAATATGAAAATATGAATCTGGCGGATAAAATACTTGCATTACTTTACGATAGAGGAGAATTAACGAGCAGTGAGATTGCTGATAGCTTAAGAGAAGACGAAGAAAATGTAGGGCTTACATTAAAGGGTATGGAAAAAGAAGGGCTAGTTTTTGAGAAAGAGAAAGGCCTTATATTTAAAAAGAAAGTTTACTCTTTAACGCCCACAGGATTAGAAAAGGCTAAAAAGGCAAAGGAAGAACTAGAAGAGAAGGCCAATAAACTAATGACAGCAATACAACAAGGAGAAGACCCACAAGTAATAGTTCAAGAATACGCTGATTTAATACCATTAATGTTAGCAATGTCTTTAATTGATATGATGATGTTGCAAGATCTTATGTTTATAGATTTTATGAACTTTTGAAGAAATAATAAAAAATAATTATTGAGTTGTTTTTATTATTTCTTCCTGTGTTATTTTGCTCTTTGGTCTCCAACCCATGGAATATGCTATAGCAGTTCCTATTAATGTTACTGCAAGGTTAATTGCTAATGCAAATATTGCAATGAATAAAGGTCCTAGAGGAGTTGTCATTAATGATGTCTTAAATACACCAAAGTGGTACTGTATGAAGTTTACATAATACTCTAATCCAACGCCCGATATTATACCAGCTGTCCAACCTGCTATTAGAGATTTAGGCTCGAGTTTATCAGTATAGAGCCCTAAGAATACTGCAGGTAAAGTTTGAGAGATTATTATACCACCCAGTAATTGTAGCTGTATTGCATAAGTTGCAGGTACCACAAACACGAAACCTAATGCCAAGAACTTAAATATTGTAGAAGTCCACTTTGCTAGTTTTGCCTCAGAATATGGAGGCAAATCCGGTTTAAACTCCTTTATTACATTTCTTACAAATAAGTTTGCTACTGCTATGGCCATTATTGATGCTGGAACTAATCCACCCACGAATATTGCTAAGAAAGCTAAACCTACGAACCAACACGGCATTGTACATGCTATTAAAGCAGGTATTGCTAGTGCACCGTTCCCAGTTTTAGCAATAAGACCTAGAGCTCCTGGAACTGCATAAACTAATATTCCGAATAATGATATTAATGCTAAACCTATTCCGTATATTGGTAGGAAAGACGTGCTATATACTAGTTTCTTCTCGCTTTCAGAGGATAAAGAACCGTTAATTGCGTGAGGATATAAATATAGAGCAAATGAACTGCCTAACGCTAAAGAGAAATAAGCTGGAGCTAATTTTATTGGAAGAGTTTCCATTGCTGGTGGAACTTTACTACCAGTAACTTTAGCCAAATGATAAGCAGCGAAGTTAGTTGATAAATCAGAAAATGCTTTAGAAAATCCTCCTATTTCTATTGGAACTAAAACTATTACAGTTATCACGGTAATCCATATTAATGCATCTTTAAATACTCCGGTTAGTGCAGCACCTCTTAACCCGCTTACAAAAGTAAAAGCTGCTAATATAATAAACGCTAGTATTAACGAAATTTCAGTAACTATTTTACTTGATATTCCTAGTCCTGCTAAAAGAACTGCTAATACAGCTTCCATTCCTACTATTTGCAGTGCAATATATGGTAATTCTGCAACTACTCCAGTTAGTGCTACTATAATCGCTAAACTTCTGCTATTGAATCTATCTTTAACAAAATCTGCGGCAGTTATATAACCTTTGTTTCTTGAGGCATTCCATAATCTAGGCATAGTTAATAACGCTACACCAAATCCCCAGGCTACGTATGGAATAGCAAAGAAGTACAAGGAACCAGAGGCAAATATCCCTGCTGGTACAGCTATGAATGAATAAGCTGTAAATAAATCTGCACCTAATAAGAACCACACTAGTAGAGTACCTAGTCTTCTACCTCCTAATCCCCACTCACTTAATTTATTTAAGTCTCCTTTTCTCCATCTAGCTCCATAAAATCCTAAAAATGAGAAGATTGCGAAGAGAATTACAAATACTGATAGCGTTAGGTAATTCACGTTCATGACTTCTCACCCCTAAAGACATATCCTACAGCAAAGTATAGTAGCGAAGTTACTATTAGTAATACTATTTGAACCCAATAGAACTCTGTTAGACCAAATAGTGTTGGTTGAACGTTGTTAAATAATGGATAGAGAGAGTAAATTATAATGTCTAGTAAAAGAACTATTCCTAGAGAGAGATAAAATCCTTTTTTCATTGCAAATAAATGCAAAGGCTAATTTACCTATATATTTTAATTATAAAGAGAAAAACATGAGTTTAAAAAAATCTTAGTGTAAATATTAAGTTAGTATACATGTATCTTTATCCTTAGGAAAATTTAATCTAACATTCTAATGTAAAATAGAAGAGCAAATTAATGCGGCTATTAAGAAGAAATAATGAGTTGGAGTTAAAAATCGAATTACCAGAAGATTTAGTAATTCCGCCATTAGACGAGTTTTCTTATATATGCAATGGAGAAGTAACAAAAGTGAAATGTAATAATACTATTTATAGAGATGAAGATAAGATTATTGCAACACCTTATGATATAATATATTCAATATCATTAGAAAATTTAATAAGAAATAAGACTAGAGGTAGGAAATACAATAGATGGTCTTACTATATAAATAAGTATAAAATAGCTATAGAACCCATAGAATTTTCAACTATAATTAGAACTGGAGCAATTATAACAATATTTGTAGATGGACTAGACATAAACGGAACAGCTGGCGATGTTGCAATTAAAGAATTTAAAATAAGTGGGAGTAAGGATTGTGAGAAAATTGTAGATAAGCTGCAAGATGTGAATCCAAGGCTAATAGTAGTAAAAAAGGATAGTTTTGTGTTTACAGCTTCTGCTTATAAAGTAGTATATATAGATCGAAACTTACAAAATACTATGAAAGAATTTATTGGATATAAAAGAATGGAATGTGAGAAACTGGTCATTAAGGATTATACTAGGATATGCTATATTTCTTCCACATTCTCTTAGATTAACTTTTTGTGTTTTCTATTACTAGGATTTTATCATTTATTTGTTTTACATTTCCATCAATTTTTATCCTTATTTTTTTATCACTAATTACAATAACTTTTGAATACCTATCTTTAATTTCGTTTAATTCCTTAAGAGAACCGCTAAAAAGTATTGGAATTAAGGAGATTTCATCCAATCTTCCTTCTTCTATATATTTTTTATATTTTTCATCATTTTGTAAGATGTTTTTTATAGACTCCTTCTCTCCGTACTCCTCATAAGATAATAAGGGGAGAATTGCTATATCCCCTTCCTTGGATTCAATTGAATAATTTCTTACTTCGCTTAAAATTACGTTAAAAAGCCTATCCATATATTCTCTACCAAGCTCTACGTCATATACCTTATCTTTATCAAAGTTCTCGTGAAAACTCTCATTTAGCCAAGTATAAGCATCTATTATCTCATCTTTTCTTTTTGAGATAGTATCAACAAATTTGATATTAAATGAAGAAAGGCATGTAGAGCTTATATATCCTGAAAGTGCAGGATTTAGGATAATTATACTTTTTCCCTTATCAAGTGCTGAACATAAACTTTGGACGTCAAAAAGTGAATTAGGGAAAGATAAAGGATCTGCGCCTATTCCTACTTTCATTCCTTCATTAGGATCAACATAAGAATAAAATGTAAATCTATAATGATCAAAAAGTTTTACATTACCATACCACTTTGAATATTCCTTTAGATTATCTTTAAGTTCTTCAACTTCTTCTAAAATCTTTTCAAAGGCATCAATTGTGGATTTATATTTACCATCAAGTCGTCCATAAGGTATGAAAATTGGCTCTCCGAGTTTAGGATAAAGGTAATCAAAACCATAAGCTTTAGCTACATCTGGAATCGATGAATCAATTAGTGTTTTAATTGCAACTTTCATTTCTTCAGGAAGTCTATCAATGTGAAATATCTTCTTTTCTTCTTTCTTAAATAAAGACATCGATATTTTGTAGAGTTTTAATTATAAAAAATTAAGCTAGATCTTGAACACTGTCCTTATGAAACCTAGGATAATATATATGAAGATTACTGTCATTATGCCAAACATTACGAGTCCTGTCCAAAATTCCTCTGAAATCGAGAACGGTGAGAAAGGATAAACTTGATTAGAATAAGGAGGCCAACCAACTATTAAAATGACTGAAAGCACGCTATCTCCCATCATCCATAACACAAACAGTATTGCCTTAATTGCGTTGTTTAAACCATGGATTGTAGATCCCATTACTAATCCGCCTAAATATAATGAGAGATCTTCAACAATTCTTAAGCACAAATATGCTCCACCTAAATTGAAAAAGTAGGGAATATGCCAAAATACTGGAATTATTATGCCAGGAATTAAATATATTTTCGACCCTCTAAATCCAATATATCCTAGAACAAATCCGCCAATGTAAAGTAAATAATGCATAGCCATGTATAATGCTTCATATCTTGGCTCTAAGAGTTCAGTTACAGGATTCATGGCAACTATTAAAGATAGGACAGGGAATATCAAGGACTTTTTTGTAAGCTTATCCCTTAAAATCTGCATAAGTATAAAAGAAGATTAAGAAGAAAAAAGATTTTATTCAGGAGGAATTTCTTTAAAGCTCATAGAAATATCTATGCCATCCTTCTTATGCTTATACCAAGATGCTACATAAGTTATTACGCCAATAGTTATCGTTAAGCCGACAAAGAATTCTGTTAATGGGAAGCCATCTACTGTACTAGTAAATCCAAAAACCGGATTGACTCCCGCTTCATACGTTAAGAATGCGAAGTAGATAGCTGAGATTATTCCAGCTATCTCAAGGCTCTTAATTCTATTCTTAATTCCATAAATGGCCCCTGCTATGCTTGCTATAAGGAAATATAGCGCTCCCAGGATTGTTGCTCCATATAATGAAGTTGCTGCTGATGTTGAGAACACTGGAATTAGAAGTAATATTAGCATTATAGATAAATCTAGTAAGTGAGCGTAAACGGGAGAGCCCTTAGAATTTACTTGAGAGAACTTTTCTGGTAAAACTCGGTCAAAAGATAATGCAAATATGTACCTAGAGAACACTATAACACCGTAAGCTAAAACGTAGAAATTCCATAATACAGTTCCTAGTCCTATAATCCATTGAAGAATAGGATTTCCAGCCAAGGCAATGGCCACTGTCCAGAAATTGTAAATGAAAGATCCATACGCATAATAATTGAAACAATAACCTGCAACTAAATCCATTTCAAGGAAGGCTAGAGTAACTAATAATCCAGTAATTCCCAGGGCTAAGACTAGATTTAACTTAGCTATTTTTTCTGTTTGTTTAAATTCTGCAGACACTGCAGGACCTGCCTGCATCCAAGGATATGTATATAATGCAAAAATTGGCAAAAGCAGTAAAGTATAATCAAGGTTTATGGAACTAGGTAAAGCAGAATATTTAACTGGAGGAACACTAACTCCAAGATTAGAGAATAATGGAATTATGCTAGTGAAATGAGAAGAATTTAATGCAATAACAATCATTGCCAGAACTAATGAAAGCATTGAAAATATTCCTAGTATAGTGACTATTGAATAACCCCATTTTGCTCTTAATATATTTATTAAAATTACTGTTATGAAAAATGATGCAGAAATGACGTAAAATATAACTTTCTGGAGTAATGTAAGGCTTCCGTATGGATTTACGAAAATCGTGTTTGCTAAATTAATTAATCCTGGATTATTGTCAGCATGTCCTATAATACATAGTACTGCATTTATGCTACTACCAGAAAAGAATGCCACTAAGGCAAAATATGCTACTGACTCTATCATTAATGAAATAGCCATTACTGCGCCTAGTGGTCCGTTTAAAGATCTCGATATCCAAACGTAATCTCCACCAGTTCTAGATATTTTTCTAGTCATTATTGTATAAACTATTAATTGCGGTATTGCGAAGATGAAACCTATTATAGAAGCTAACCATAATATTCCTCCAGGCCCACCTATCGTGGGATTACTAGAAGAATTAAGATATGGGGATATCGATTCAAATAACGCTACACCGGCTGACATATTTCCTAAGTTTAACATTATTGCGTCTATAAGGCTAACTTGCTTTAAAAGGCCCGAGGATTCTCTAACAAAAACTGTTTTAGACATCGAGTTATCTCTTACGAAAGATAATATAAAAAATTTACTCAGAAAAGTAAAATGAAAGAAGTTTTATCACCATATAATTTACTTGATCAATTAAATGTAAAAAGTAATAGCCATTATAAAATACATAATGTAATACTAAAAAATGACTAGTAATATTAATATTAAACGAAGGAAAGGAAGGCATATGGCTACTAAAGTAAAGTTCAAGTATAAGGGAGAGGAGAAGGAAGTAGATATTTCGAAGATAAAGAAGGTTTGGAGAGTTGGCAAAATGATATCGTTTACCTACGACGACAACGGTAAGACTGGTAGGGGAGCAGTTAGCGAAAAAGACGCACCAAAAGAACTACTAGAGAAACTGAAATAAATGATAATATAAAAAAGAGTTTTATTTTAAGTTCGTTATTTCTTTTTATGGATTTTCAAGATCTTTTTAAGTTAAGGCCTGTCTACGCTTTTGATGTAAATAATGGGAAAATAAGTTATGTAATGAGAGATAAAATACCTTCGGTGTATATTCATGGCGAAGGCAAAGTTCCACTAGAAGATGTTTATGCAGAAGACGTAGAATGGATAACCGATAAAAAATTAGCAATTATAGGGGATCCAGGAGGAAGCGAAAAAAGAGAGATTTATATTTATGATAGAAATAAGGTATTTCCCTTATTAAAGGATCAATATGATAATTTTGGAACTTACTTCATTAACGAGGATAAATTCCTTTTTATTTCTAATAGAGACGGGAAGACTCTTCATTTATATTTATATGACAAGGGGGATATAATCCAAGTTAGCAAGGGAGATGATCCAGTAGAAAGTTATTGCTTATCGCCTAGTAAGAAAAGAGTAGTATATTCTCAAGGAATTTACAATAACGATCTTTATGTTTATGATTTAGATAGAGGAGAAGTCATATCTAAGATTTCTTATCCTAACTCTGAAGAGACGGTCTCCTTATATTGTTTTAAAGACGAAGATAATTTCCTTTTCATATCTAATAAAGATAACTATTTTGATATATATAATTTTAATATAGGAAAAGGAGAGATAAGTGAAGTTATAAAAAGTGAACATGAGAAGCACGAAGTAGTTCACATAGCCAATAAGATAATTTACACTGAAGATGTATATGGCGACTTTAAGATAAAAATTCATAAAGGAAATGAACTAGTCACAGAAGGATTCAATTCGTATTTAACTCCGGATCAAGATTATGTTTATTATATAGGTTCTACTTATAATAGGCATTTTGATTTATATAGAGTCAATATATTGACAGGAAAAATAGAAAGGCTTACAAACTCTATGGACGATATTAAAGGAGATTTTGTAAAACCTAAAGTGGTAAAATATGAGAGTGAAGGTGGAATAGAGATTAACGCGTTACTTTACGAAAAAGGAGGAGAAGATAAAGGAGTGGTTTACATTCATGGCGGTCCTGATTGGGAATGTACTAACTCCTTTAACCCTGAAATACAGTTCTTAGTCGATAGGGGTTTCAAGGTTATTTGTCCTAATTACAGAGGTTCTACAGGTTATGGGAGGAGGTTTAATCACCTTAACGATAAAGATCTTGGAGGAGGAGATTTAAAAGATGTAATAAACTCTGCTAAATTACTTGGCGTTAAGAAATTAGCCGTAACGGGTGCAAGTTATGGAGGATATTTAACAATGATGGCAGTTACCAAATATCCTGACATGTGGTGTTCTGCTGCCGCTGTAGTTCCTTTTGTAAACTGGTTTACTGAAAAGAAATTTGAGAGAGAAGTTCTTCAGCAGTACGATGAAATGAAAATGGGTAACGATGAAAACTTGCTTAGAGATAGGTCTCCTATATTCTTCATAGATAATATTAAGTCTCCTCTATTAATATTAGCAGGAGAAAATGATCCTAGATGTCCTGCGGAAGAGACTAGACAAGTTATAGAAAAATTAAAGGAAAGAAATATAGAAGTGGAATATAAAATATACGAAGATGAAGGACACGGATTCTCGAAAATAGAAAATTACGTGGATTCTATAAAGAGAGTTGTAGAATTTATAGAAAGGCATTGTAAATGATGATGCCGCTCGTCAGATAGATGAAGAAGGTCTTGAGTTCTGAAGTCCTTTTCTTAATTCTTCCAAGTTATTCGGGGCGGTAAAAAAGACTGGCACATCGTGAGGTAATGCTGCCTTAAAGCTAACTAATAACCATTGGCCTACTTCTAAATCTAAAGTTCTGTCCATTAAGGTATCGTTAATTCCAAAGGTTTCAGCTATTAGTTGTCTATCATAAGGTCTAGGTAATGTACTTATAAAATACGTGTGAAGCTGTTGAAGTACATTTGTATTCAAGTAAGCTAATCTTTGTGTACTTATTAGGCCGTGGAGATGGTACTTTCTTCCATGTCTTAATAGTTTTTCTACGGCATTGCTAGAAAATTCACTATTATCCTTTTGTTTTGTATCAAAAGGTATGAATTCTTGAGCTTCATCTAATACGAAAAGTATTGGATTTGTTGAGTAAGATTTTTTCCTTCTAAGCATAATTTGGTTAATAAGTTGTCCTACTATTAATCTAGCCTCTTCTATGTTTGGTAATTCTAAAATGAAAAGTCTAGGAGAGTTTTCGTCATTATCTAAGATCTCTATTGCCATCTTTTCTATGTCATATTCTTCTCCTTCTTGGATTTCAGAGGTTAGATACACTCTTAAGGCATTAAGGAAAGCAAATATTGATGCGTTTTCCTTTAGTCCGCTTTCTCTAGCCAAGGTTTCTATTTCGTCTATTACCGGACTAAGCGTAGTATCAGCAATATCTTCCTTAGTTAGCTTATTTTGTCTCATAGTCTCATCTATTTTTTTAAGAAATAATCCAAATAATGGCTTTTGTGCAAACGCCGTATATTTATCATTAATTTGAGCTCTTACCATGTCTATAATTTCTCCATAAGTTAGGTAAGTAGAACCTTCTGGTGGAACGTAAAGTTGCCTCATTTTATTTAATTCAAAAATTTCTTCGGCAGATTTTCTTATTTCATCCTTTAAATCTATAATCTCCTCTGGAATTACATGAGTCCTTATGAATCTTCTTCCAGCATCAGTTTTATTTATAGGTAATCTTTCAGTGGAGATTAGTCTTGAATTATTTGAAATCAGTTGATCTAATAATAATATTGAATATTCTAAAGAAATATCAAAAATTACTACTTTAGTATCTTTATTTTCCTTTAAAATCCTCCTAACAAGCGAAGCAGTTAAGTTTGATTTTCCAGACCCAGTAAATGCAAAAATTCCTATGTGGTAATTAATTGCTTTTTCCATGTTTATTCTTAGCTTGACGTCCTCACCTATTATATTTCCAATTTCTACGCCGTTTTTATCGCATACGAATTTCTCGTAAAGCTCTCTAGATAAGACCCTAACTGTAGATCCCGGAATCGGAGGAGAATATCCCTTGTAAAATTCAACGTCTCCATCTATTTTTAATAAATAACCTATGGGATAGGCATAAACATCTAACCAAGCTTCTTCATCATTTCTTCCCCAATCTTCTTCAACTTTTCTCATTACTTCATCTCTTATTTCCTTAGGAATACTGCCATCTAGATTTATCATACCGTAATGTACAGGCAAAAGATCTGCAACCTCTAGTAATAGGTAATCGTTCTGCAAACTCTTTACTGCCAAGATTTTACCTGCGGTAATTTTAGTATTAATAGGAAATTCTACTATGAAATTTCTAAAACTAACTGAACCCCTACCATCAGCTGTTTGTCTAGTTATAACTTTCATTTCCCTTAATCTTCCTATTTGTTCTTCAAACAAACCTTCTGACATGTTCAACAATCCTTCTAAAATCCCTATATCTAGATAATTCCTTGTTACTTGTAAAATCTAAAACCTTTGCATACTTATCTCGGTAATATTTCACAAGTTTGTCTGCTAAAAATAACGGATAATTATATCCTAACGCTTCTGGAATTGGCTCTTGTGATAGATTATAAATTAAGCATTGAAGCAGTTCTAGATTATCTAAATTTGTTTCATATCTAAAAATCCAACTTGTAATTTTATAGTATCCAGTGTAGAAGTCCTCCTCTTTATTTATTGTAATCCAAGGAGGTTCTTCATTTATATTGACTTCTTCTCTATTAAAATCCTTAACTATGCCTATAGAATTCTTAGGAATCTGCATACCTAGTTTCTTATCCATAGAAAATTTTCTATCCATAAAAATTATGTCTGCATTAATTTCATTAGCTAGTTTATATTCTAGTTCTCTCATAATTTCTTCTCCTTTTGAATTGCATATTCTCGTTTCTATTATACTGTTCAAGTAATTCAGTCTCCCTTGATTTAGAGTAAAATTAACTGCCCCAGCAATTACGAAAGAGATTGTTCCTTCGTCACTATTTATCTCATGTAAACTTCCATCTATTGCTGAGATCTTTAAATTGAAAGCACATTTATTTGAGCTAGCTAATCTAATAATCGTGCTTGACACTCCCCTTTCATTAATAACTGATGTTTTATTACCAAATATTAGAGCTTTAGAGGCTAAAAGATTAAGAAACCTCGGAATGAGCCAAAGTAAGATAGCTTCAACTTTAGGTGTTACACAACCTGCAGTAAAGCAATATCTTGATATCCAAGATAGGTTTTACCTCGAAAAACTTTACGATCTTGGTCTTACTGATGATGAGATTAATAATATTCTAGATATGCTTACTGACGTTTTGCTTTCTGGGGATATAAAGAATGTCATGGATTTCTTTACCTCAGTAGGTCTCTCATATTTGAGCAAATTAAGATTTTGCACTTTTCATAGGAAATTAAATCCAAAAATCCCCCAAGATTGTAGTATATGTGAGAATTTGTATAGAGAAGACGAAGAAGAAGAAATGAACGTCGCACTATCAATGATTCAAAACGAGATAATATCTCCGTTAATTCCAGAAGTGCTTAGTAATATAGCATATGCTAGGAAAAATCCTAAAAGTTTAGACGATATTATAGCAGTTGCCGGTAGAATAACTAAGATTAGAAATATTCCAACTCCAGCCTCTAAGCCTATGTGG
Source organism: Acidianus infernus (assembly GCF_009729545.1). Lineage (NCBI taxonomy): Archaea > Thermoproteati > Thermoproteota > Thermoprotei > Sulfolobales > Sulfolobaceae > Acidianus > Acidianus infernus. The sequence goes on along the minus strand of NZ_WFIY01000004.1, from coordinate 568,599 downwards.
GGAGCAAGTAAGCATTTAGGAAATATTTTACTTTACGTCTCACGAAAATATCCTGAAATTAGATCGGTTATGAATATAAAATATGACGAGAAGGTTAAAAAATGCATGGATGAGTTAAAGATGAAATATGCAATAGTAGGTCCGCACGATTATGCTACAGATGAAATAATAGAGACTGCAGTTTCAATGGTTTTTAGGCCTTGTTTGGATGCAGTAGTTCATTTAGGAGGTAAAGGAGTGGAACCTAACACTTATATATTTGGTAAAAAACCAGTAGATGTTGTAAAAAAAGTACTTAATATAGCTACGAAATACTCTAGCCTTTCATGAAGCAAATGGCCACCAATTATATTTCTTCAATATTGACATTATTGCTGGAACAAATATTGGTCTTACTATGAAAGTATCGAAAATGACAGAGAAGCCTACAGAAAAGCCTATTTCTTCAAGGAAGCGCATATCCGCGGAAATTAATGAAAAGAAAGCTCCAGCTAATATTAAGCCTGCAGCAGTTACTACTAATCCAGTATATGTTACTCCTTTAATTATTCTCTCATCCTCGTCTTTTCCTTTCTCTTCTTTTATCCTTAATATTATGAACATATCGTAATCAATACCTAGGCTAAATAAAAGTGCAAACACTATAAGCGGAGAAAGCCAGTAGACTTCCTTGAATACTTCAAACATTATTGCAACTCCTACTAGAGAACTTACTAATAAGGTTAAGGATAATCTAATTGGAACAACTATTGACCTTAGTACTAAAGCAATATATGCTGTTATCAAAATTATTGTGAGAGGTAACGTAAATCCATAGTATGTGCTAACGGTATTATTTACTATATCTATTCTGTCCGCATTACTTCCTCCAACCATATAGCCTTGATTGATCAACTTTTGAGTAAAAGAGATCGCCCCTTTACTAAATACTGGATAAGGAATGTAAGCTTCAATAAGAGAATAGTTATGTGAAGAATAAATATTTTCTAAATAAGTTAAATTTCTAGTAATGAATTTTCCAAATGAAGCAGGTCCATAAGCCAAACCTCCGCAGTCAATAATTTCCTTACTCACGTTGTAAATTTTATCATAAGTTAAATTAGGATTGCCTTTTATTATTATGTAATCTATACTATAATTGAAATAATTAGAAAGTATATTCTCACCAATTATCGTTTCTGAACTTGAAGGTACTATCTCGGTAAAATTAACGGTAGTAGTATGGGTAAAAAACACTGAAAAAGAGACTAGGGCTAAGATTACCATTATCCCTATTACGTAAAATTTATGCTTAATTGAAAATTCTGAAACGTCTCTTAAGTATTTTTGTCTTACATCTATAGGGTTAGGAACTTCTTTCCTTGGAAAACTAAGAAGCCTTAAGCTAACAATTTTAAGTGCAGTATAATTAAATAAGATTGCAGGAATTAGAGCTGAAAGGGAGGCGATTATTAGAGCTTCTCCTATATTCTTAAGTAAGGGAGAAGGAGATAGCAGAAATGAAGAAAACCCAATTGTTATGCTAAGTCCGCTAAATATTGCTCCTTTGCCGGCTGTTCTAAAGGCCATCCTTAAGGCATTATTTGAATTCTTCTTAACTTCCTCAAAATATCTATACATAAAGAGGATGGAGTAATCTATAGTTATACCAAAGACGATAGGAGGAATTACTAGACCAGATATATAATAAATTTTGTATCCAGCAAAAGTTGCTAAATAAAGTAAACTATAAGCAATCTCTATTCCTAGAACTGCACTAAAAATTAGGAAAACTATAGGAAATAACGCTCTAAGTAATATTACAAGTAATGAGCCCACTAGAATAATAGTTACTAAATCAATTATCTTAAGATCCTGCTGAGTATAGTATGCGGATTGTGCATAAATTGCAAAATGACCAGTTACTATTGCTGGAGTATTCTGCATAAATTCCTCAACATTAGTTAAACTTTCGTTATCTGGAACTTGAACTATAAATATCCACGTATTTCCCCTATGAAAATTACATAATCTTATAGGAGGCGGAGGAATTTTACTCTCTACTTCATGCAAAACGTATACAGACGTATTCTGTAATGCACATAAAGGAAAATATTTTCCAGTAAGCTTATAAATTAAGTAGGAATAGTTTGAGAAAGTGTCCAATGTTTCTTTGATTAGAGACTCGTTTGTATAGTTATTTATAGAAAAAAGTAAAATAAACGGATCATCAAAAGTTTTTACACCAGCAAGTATTGGGTTATGAGTTTCTTCTAAGTATTCTTCGTACATAGTAACATAGCTTGAAGGAGTTACATTGTGCCCTTCTTTAAAAGTTACATTTAGCTGATAATAGAACCAAGATAAATTACTCAGTAATTCTTCTCTTTCTACTGTCAAATTATGATAAAGCTCTATAGCATAAGATAAATTCTTCTCATATTCTTTTATTATTGGATTTACAAACGACATATAAGACGAATTGACTTGCGAAATGTACTCATAAGGTGTTATTAGCTTTGCGTCATAAAGGTAATGTAACGAAGCGTTAATTTTTTCTAGTGATTCATTATAACTTCCGTTAATTATTACAAAAAGCTCTGACTCTTTAGTGTAATTAAAATACTCTTTTAGAATATTTTCCACTTTGACGCTTTGATATTGAGTAGTTAAAAACGGAGAATCACTATAAACAAAATGGGATTGAATATTAAGTGTAATGGGAGCTAGAAGTAATGCAATAAGAACCCAAACGGCTATTATAAAAATTGAACGTTTCATGATTATAAGAAAACTTACATAGGATAAAATCGTTTGGGAAATACCGGTTTTATGAATGGAACCTATTTATCTTAATGAAAGGAAAATAATTTATGCGCTCGCTTGATGAAGCATTAAACCTTTTGGAAGAAGTGGAAAAAATTCTAAAAGAATACAATCCAAGCAAAGATGATAAAGAGCTTTTAGGAAAACTCCTTTCTAAAAATATGAGAATAGAAGCCGAGGCATATGCAAAGTATATAAGGATTTGATATAAATTAATTTTTTGTGTTATTCGAAATTAGTATAGATAAACTACAGCAAGAAGAAAAAGGAGTAAACTTCATAAGTAATTCTGGTCACTTAGTTTCTTTTTCAAGCTCTTTATTTAATGAACTTAATAGATTAGGAATAGACAAGAGAACATTTGCTGAAATTGTTATTGATTTCCTAAATGAAGGTACAAAATATTATTCCACTTATATAAAACCAATATCTAATATTGAGGAATGCAAATATTATTCTAGAATATTTGAATTTTGGATAACATCTTCTTTAACTTCAAAACAAATGTTCGCAGTTATCACAAATTATGATGAAATAAGCGAAGTGCTAATAATTGATCCTCAAGTTTTTAATTATGCAGTAGAGAAGCTCTTAAACTATGCATCAACAAAAGATTGTATGAAATTTTCCATGCCATTTATCTATAAATTCGTTGTCTTTGAGACATTTAATATATTTAAAAAGAAGTTTAATGCAAATTCGGAAAAAATTATAGGTAAAAATAATGAAAAATTCCTAATAGCTAAGAATGTAGAAGATAACGCATTAATATGGAAGATCGAGGCTCCTCAATTTTCTTATGTAAGTAACTATGAGGAGAATAAAGCTAATGTTTGAGTCAGAAATTTATATTATAAGTCATAATGAATCTAGATAAACTTGAGTAAGCTTGATGAACTAGAATGGCGGTTTAGGAATATTAATGAGGTCGTAGCGTTTTTGCTTGCAATATTTTCTATATCAACTTTTGGAATTGGAGAACTAATTTATAGCATCATAAAAGGATATCCACTTTATTTTTCATTGCTTATAGTATTATTTACTTTAATAGCCGCAACAATAGCTGTGATACCGCATGAATTAGCTCACAGGCAAGTAGCTAGAAAATACGGTTGTTTTTCCAGATTCTCCTTAAGTTTCTCTGGGTTTTTAGCCACTTCAATAATCAATTTATTTGGATTAGCAATAGTTTTCTTTTCTGGTTACACCTTAATTTCATGCAACTTCTTCAGAGCTAACAAAAAATTAGATGGAATAACCGCTACTGCAGGTCCAGCTACAAACTTAGTCATCTCAGCTATATTTTATCTAGCATATTTGTTCTCACAATCGTTAGTAGGTTTATTATTCTTTTATATAGCAATGTTCAACTCCGTAGTTGCGTTCTTTAATTTATTGCCTTTCTGGGTTTTAGACGGAATGAAAATTATGAGATGGAACGTAAAAATATGGGCAGTGATGATAGCATTATCTTTAGTACTAATGTATCTAACTCATGTATTATGAGAGAGACTTTAATATTAGCTTTTTTAGTAGTTCTAGGTTACGTAATAGGATTATTAACTAGCATATACTACCCTTCCATTTTTATCTATTTGATCCAAGTAAATTATTTAGTCTTTAAAGGCGATTATATTTCGCTTTTAACTTCGATATTTGTTACAAATAGCCTTCTTGACGCAGGATTTAATACTATAGCTCTTCTAGTAATCTATTCCTTATTTGGTTCTAAGGCTGGCAAAATGGAGTACGTAGTGTTTCTTTTCTCTGGTCTTTTAGGAAATATCTTTAGTCTTTTCCTATTTCCTCCAAATACTGCTTCTGCGGGAGCCTCTGGAGGAATATTTGGAATACTCTCCTTTTATATAATTTACGATATGCTAAAAGATAGAAAATTCTATTTTTATGAATTTCTTATATTGATAATAGTTTTTGTTCTAAGTGATATATTACCTAATGTGGATTACTTTGCACATATAGGAGGAATCTTAGGAGGAGTAATATTAGCTTTTATTGCCAGTTGGCTTAAAAGAGATGAGAAGGAAGATACACATTATGAATTTAATAGAAGAAATTTTAATGATAATTGGAACGATTATGCTGCCTTATGGATTGTATGATATAGCTAAAGGTGAAGGAGATAAGCAAGTTAAAATTCTCCTCATTGCAATTTCGTTAACATTATTTATTGTAGAATTCCTACTAGTAAGGTAATGACGAGAATAGTAATATCTGGAACGCCAGGAGTAGGAAAAACTGCTGTAAGTAAATTACTTTCAACAAAATTTTCTTTAGAATATTTTCATGTTTCATCATTTATTATTCAAAACAAACTTTACGAGTCTTATGATCCCTTACGTAATACTTATAATATTGATGATGAAAAAGTCGCGAAGGTTATTAATTCTTATTTAAGTAGCAAAAAAGATGTAGTAATTGAAACTATTTATCCATCACTTATAGATTATGCAGACAAAGTAATAATCTTAAGAAAATACCCCCTTGTACTTTATGAGGAATTAAAAAGAAGAGGATGGAATGAGATAAAAGTAGCAGAAAACGTAGAGGCTGAGATATTGGGTGTAATTCTACAAGAAGCAATTGACTGGTTTAAAGATAAAAGACCTTGCCAGATAAATACTACTAATAGAACTGCGGAAGAAATTGTAAATAGAATAATGAATGACTCATGCGAGGAAATAGATTGGTTATCGGATGAAAAAGTTCAAGATCTTCTTTTCACTTTAGATAAGGTTATTAGTCTTACAGAGAATAAATAATGGATGAGTTCAAATCCTTTCAGATTACAGCAACCGCAAAGGCAACCTAGAGATCTAAGAAAAGTTCAACCCCAAATTCAAGGTGCTGATTTAAAAATTCAGATGAGAATGAAAAATGTAAAATATAAGATTGCAGTATTAAGCGGAAAAGGAGGAGTAGGGAAATCCTTCGTATCGTCAAATTTATCAATGGCCTTAGCTGCTGCAGGAAAGAAAGTAGGAATAGTAGATGTAGACTTTCATGGTCCATCCGTTCCTAAGATGTTAGGTGTTAGAGGTCAAGTTTTAACTGCAGATGATGAAGGAATAATTCCAGTTAATGGACCTTTTGGCATTAAAGTAGTTTCAATAGATTTTCTATTACCTAAAGACGATACGCCAGTAGTTTGGAGGGGCGCTATAAAGCACACCGCTATAAAGCAGTTTCTAGGAGATGTAAAGTGGGGCGAGTTAGATTATTTAATTATAGATCTGCCCCCTGGAACTGGGGACGAAGCACTATCTGTAGCCCAACTAGTTCCAAATTTAACTGGATTTATTATAGTCACCATACCTTCAGAAGTATCAACTCTTGCAGTAAGTAAATCAGTAAATTTCGCAAAGACAATTAATGCAAAAATTTTAGGTGTAATAGAGAACATGAGCTACTTTATATGCCCTGCTGATAATAAACCGTACTATATTTTCGGCGAAGGAAAAGGAAAGAAAATGGCTGAAGATATGGGAGTGGAACTATTAGGTCAGGTTCCACTAGATCCTAAAATTGCTGAGGCTAACGACTTAGGAGAGCCGTTTTTCTTAAAATATCCTGACTCTCCTGCGTCTAAAGAATTCCTCTCCATAGCTGATAAAGTAATGAAAATTGTAGAGTCAAATACTAAATAAAAACTTTTTCCTCTCATAGTTAGGAATTTTTTTGACTTTTCCTTCTCTAACCATTTTAGCTAAAACTTCCCTAAACTGTAATGGCGTAAAATCTATATTTTCTTGAATTAATTCATTTCTTATTTCTTCTGAGGTTTTTGCTCCATTTTTTAATATCTCGAGGATTTTTTCCTCTAGTTTGGTATTATCCATGAGATAATATTGGAGATACTTTTATAAAAAATTAGGTGTGATATTACATAAAACTTTAAAAAGAATAAAAACTTAAAGTTATAATGGTGAAACTTAAATGAGTATCGAAATTAGCGAAAAAAGTATCATATTGAGAAGATTTCTAATGGTAGCTTACGGTTTATCTGAGGCAGATGTAGATGCATTCATGAAAATCGTTAATAGCAAAGAAGGAAAAGATGTAGATGCAATATCGTCAGAGCTAGGGATTAGTAAAAGCAGAGCAAGTTTAATACTTAAGAAACTTGCTGATGCAGGGTTAATAGAAAAACAAAAAAGCAATGGTAGTAAAGGCGGAAGGCCAAAGTATATGTACTTTGTTAACAAGAACGAGGTAATAGAAAAACTTGTTAAAAGAGCAGAAGATGTGTGTAAAGATTTAAGTGAAATTATAAGAGGCTTATGACGCCTTCGTAAATCATGTATAATCCAAAAGCTAGAAGAATTATAAACGAGAAAATTTTCACGTATTTTGCATATTTGTTTCCTAGCCTATTTATGAAAGTAGTAAATGCAAAGATCCATATTATTATTCCTCCAAAGAATGGCAATATAATTGAAATTCCGAATTCATTTATCATAAATAAGCCTACTGTAATCCACCAACTTATTTGATAAGGATTAGTAATCCCCATAATTAGTCCCGTAAAGTAATTACCTTTTTTACTTCTATTACTTACCTTAGCCTTTAATGTTGTGTATGATAAGAATACCATTAATCCTCCACCTATAAAATAAAACACGACAAGAAGATTTTCAGGAATGAATTTTCTTACCTCAAAGGTTATCAGAAAGAAAATAAAGTCGGCAGTCATGGCACCAAATCCTACACTACTGCCATGTAATTTGGACCTTAAGGATTCATTAGCCATTATTGCATTAATTGGGCCGGGAGGAGCTGCCATCGATAAACCTAATAAAACTCCTAAAAGGTAAGAAAACACATGAAATGATAAAACTTTCTCTATATAAATTTTGCCTTCAATTCTTTCAGAGTTCTATCAGAATATTCTTAGATTCTGGAAAAAATTTAAAAACGATAGGGAAAACGGAAGCATATGCAAGAAGAGGAATTAAAAGAGAAGATTAAAAAGATGTATGAAGATGGGAAAACTATAAGAGAAATAGCTAAAGAATTAAATATGAGCTATAGTAAAGTAAGAAAAATTCTAATTTTAGAAGGCGTTGAATTTAGGGGTAAATTAAAGCAAGAGTTAGTTAATAAAATTATAGAGCTCGCAAAACAAGGTTATAGCGCAAATAGAATCAGTAAAGAAATGAGACTCAATTCTAATACTGTCTTAAGGATTCTTAGAAAGAATAATCTGGTAAAGACTAAGAGAAAGTTATCAAAGGAAGACATAGAGAAAATTAAATTAATGTATGAGAGCGGAAGTTCAATTTATAAAATTGCTAAAGAGCTAAAAATATCTACAAATTTAGTGGTATATCATTTAAAGAAATTAAACATTTATAAACCTCAAACCTATTCATGAATCTTATTCCACATTTCCTTAGCTAATTTTCCTTCATATTTAAACGTATTCACTAATTCCTTAGCTTCTTCTCTCTTAGCTCTATGTTCTTCCAAGAATTTATTTAACTTATCAATAAGAATTTGCTTAAGTTCTCCAGTAAGCATTTTACCGCTACGATAATCTTCTTCTATTTTCTTTATCTTATTATCATCCTCTTCAAAGAACATATATAACCATTGAAATGACACATCTATTTCAGGATTCCCTCCATATTTCCTGTGAAGCTCTACAGTTGGTTGTCCACCAGAGAATGCATATTTCATAATCTTTCTTTCTACAGTTTTTGGATCATCAGTTAAGTAAATTGCGCTTTCTGGAATGGAAGAACTCATTTTACCCTCTGGTCCAGTCAATGGAGGAAGGAATTTGCTGTGAATTTGTGCCGCTTTATAATATCCAAGGCTTTCTGCAATATCTCTCTGTAATCTCCAATAAGGATCTTGATCTATTCCTGCAGGGATTAAACACCTCTTTTTCTCAAACATTGTTGGAGCTATTTGTAATGCAGGGTAGAATATTATTCCTATATTTGATGAATTTTCTAGACCAAACGTTGCTTTGACTTCGGAGAAAGTTAACTTCTTAGCTATTTTTGTTGCCAAAGGATACATATTTCTTATATATTCTGTATCCTGGAAAATGAAAGTTCTGTCTGGATCGAAACCTACAGCTATTATATCTAAAATATTATCATAAGCAAATTGCCTAGTTTGCTCTAAGGTAAGTTCTGGATTTCTCATGAACTTTTCATCATCCGTTATCTCTATATAAAGATTGACCTTAAATTTCTCTTGTAACCACTTGGTAAAAATAAAGGGTACTAAATGGCCAATGTGCATGCCAAGAGAAGGAGCTCTACCAGTATAAAGGAAAAACCCTTTACCTTCTTCATAGTCTTTTAGAACTAAATCAAGATCTCTATGAGAAAAGAACACGTCTCTCCTTAACATTACATGTAAGTCTCCGGTAATTTTCTTTATTCTTTCCTTTAATTCTGGCGTTATTTTCTGAGTTCCAAACTGTACAATAAGTTTGTCATAATCAACCTTTCCTTTTACTTCCCAAGGAGTTACGGAAAAGTTAGAAGACACGAAAAAATGTAAAAATATTAAAAAATAAGCTTATGCTTTCTGTGAGATAGTAGAGGAAGATACTGGCAATTCGGGGAACTTCTCTTTCATCTTTTGTTCAGCCACTGCGGCAGCTTCTTCTAATATCTTCCTTGCCTCCGCAGTAGGTGCGGCAGATATTCCAGATACTCCAGTAAAGTCTCCAGCTTCAATTACAACTTCCTGTAAACCTTCTCCAAGTTCTCCTAGTTCAACTGATAATTCAGGCATTACACCTCTTATTACGTTCCTTAGTTCATTTATTACTCCAACAACAGGAACTAAATTAACGAATACGTCTCCTAACTCACTTACTGTCTCCAATCTTAGTTCAACTTGTTCTAAAGCTATCTGAGTCATTATTAATTGCTTAGTTATTTTCCTAACTTCTGCTACTTCATTTGCATACATTGCTGCTCTTGCAGTATCCTTAGCCATTTGAGCTTCAACAACTCTCTCAAATAAAGTCTTATCTCTTTCCTGCATTCTTGAAATATAAGCGTCGAGCCTGCTAATCATTGAACTAATTTGATAGTGAGCTTGAACTAATCTGTATTTGAGTGGCTCCTTAGGTTTAAACGCACCTTTAATTCCCGAAACTATTCCATTCTTCTCTTCTGGTCCTGCCCAATATTTTTGGAAATCTTTTCCAAGCATTCTAATCTAATTATTCTCGGTTAATACTATATAAAGGAGAGAACTCGGTCTTATTAACTTAAAAATCAAAATGACAAATAATGATGTCATCTGCTGAAGACCCAGATGTGGACATACTTAATAAAAACGGTTTAGTTAATATATATGTAGACCTTAGAGGAAAGGAAATAAACACTAAAAGGTTACTAGTAAGAGCCGATAATTCTCATATATATATTTATGATCCGGATTCTAATTCTATAGTGAAAATTATATATGTAAATGAGTTAATAGACCCTTCCACTCTTTCAGTCTCAGAGAAAAATGGAATAATTAATATTTCACTTAAGAAGACATAAATAATGTGGCGACAGAAGAACTTTATCTAAAAGATTCTTATATAAAAGAATTTGAGGCAAAAGTTACTAAGGTTAATGGAAATGAGGTAATATTGGATAAAACAGCTTTTTACCCAGGCGGTGGAGGTTTAGAAAATGATGTAGGAAAGCTAATAAAAAATAACGGCGAAGTACTTAACGTAAAAGAAGTGAAAAGACAAGGAGATGATATAGTTCACATAATAGAAGGAGGAGAATTAAGGGAAGGCGATAACGTTAAAGGAGTAATAGATTGGAATAGAAGGTATAAAATGATGAGACTACATACTGCATCTCACGTTATGGCTGCAGTTGCATATTCTCAATTTAATGCGTTAATTACTGGAGGGCATATTTCTCCAGAGTACGCAAAGGATGATTTTAATTTAGAGAATAAGGATTTAATACCTCAAATAGTCGAAAAGGCTAACGAGATTCTTTCAAAGGGCATAGAAGTTAAAGTGTACTTCTTACCCAGAGAAGAAGCTTTAAAAATTCCTGGAATAGTAAAGCTCGCTGAAAGAAATCCTCCTAGTATACCTATTTGGAGAATAGTAGAAATACCTGGAGTCGATATACAAGCTGACGGAGGTCCTCACGTTAAAAACACTTCAGAAGTAGGAAAGATACACATTATAAAAATAGAGAATAGAGGTAAAAATAGGAAAAGAGTTTATTATACCGTGGAAAGCTAAGCCCAAACGTATTTTAAGCTAGTTATGAACCTTACGGCAAAGCCTGAAACAATTCCTATAAAGTTAATTACTGCAAGAAATAACGACTGCGCCTTTATGTAAGAGAAGAATAGAAAGAGCAGAATTTCGGATAAATTTGAAAAATGAAGGAACACCACCAGCAATAGAATAACTGTAATGTATTGTACTATTCCACCGCTAAAAGACGATACATGAAATTTAAGTAATCTCTTAATAAAACTTCCTACTCTTCTATCCTTAAAAGTCCAAATATCATTTAGTATAAAATTAAATATTATTGAAAGCTCTATAGCTAACCCTAAGGAAAAGAAAATAGGCATACTGTGAGCACTGAGAAGGAAAACTCCTTCATTAACTAATGTTCCTAAGCCTCCAACTATCATGAACTTTAATAATCTTAGATCCACGACTTCTATTTCTCTATTAAAATATTATAAATCTTATCCCATTAAATTGTGTACTTTCTAAACTGGTGGCATTAAATTGATGAATTTGATAAAAATTCATCAATTTCATTTATTAGCTCTTGATAATCTTTTCTCAAGGAAATTCTACCATAAAATTCATTTAAGCCTACAAAGTTAGAGCAATCCCTAATTAAGAACCCCTTACTCCTAAGATATGAGTTAATGATTCTAACATTAATGGGAAATCTTACTAGAACATACGGTGCAAATGATTTATATACTGTAACTCTTCTTCCATTAATTCTAAAGGTTTCCAAGAGGGAGGTCACAATTTCTCTACTTTTTCTAAAGAAATCCTTAATTTCCTTAGGATTAGCGTTGGATAATACATAATAAGCAATAGAATTAATCCTCCAAGGAGGCGAATTCTTTTCAAGTTCTTTACTTCTCTTTCCTATAGTAAATCCAATCCTTAAGCCAGGAATTGACAATGATTTAGTAAAAGTTGAAATTATTAGAAGATTATCATAATCCTTTACAAATTTCTTAGCAGAATCTACAAGACTTATGTCTGCGAAAGATTCGTCAACCACTAAATCCTTTCCTTCTTCTAGGAATTCCTCAATTTCCTTAAGGTCTATTTTTGCACCAGTAGGATTATTAGGATTACTTATTATGACTTTATTGCCTTGTAGGTGATAAATAAAATAATTTTCTCTTTCTTCCGCAAAATAAATATAGCTCCTTTTATATTCAACATAATTAGGCTCTGGGACAACCCTAGGTTCTAGTAAATTTATAACCTCACTAGCACCGTTAAATACTCCTATATATTCCTCATCAATGTCATAAATCTCAGCAATATTTTCCCTCAGTTTCTCGTAGTTGTCAGGATAATAAAGATAAACCTTTTCCTTTATTGCTTCATTAATTAAATCTTCAATAAAATCAGGGTAAATAGGATTGAGATTAACGCTGAAATCCCTTAACTTTTCCGGTTTTCCGTTTATCCACTTAACTCCTCCGTGTTTCATTAACTCCTCTCCCTAAAAAACGTTTCAATAACATTTCTTTCTGCTCTTCTTAAAATTTCCGATAAATTTGAAACACTCATATTTAGTTTTTCCGCCAATTCCTTAATTCTGATCTTCTTAGGATAATCAAAATAACCAGCCTCAAAAGCTATCTTTAAAATCTGTTCTTGCCTAGCAGTTAATACATCCTCTGATTTTACCTTAATTACCTTAACAACCTTGACTTCTATATGGTGCTCAACAAAATCCCTCAACATTTTCTTTAATTCAGTATAATCTGAAAGAATTACTGTCCAATACATTCCGTCGTTAGTTGCAGTACCATTCATTATAATATAGTTAGACAATATGCGTTCTATCGGTTCATTAACTATTATAGTTCCTAGGTATTTGAATTTGGAAACTCTCGAAAGGTTCCACTTAAGCTTTTTTGCATCCTCCTCTTTTCCTTTAAATTCTATTAAAAGCCTTGCTCCATTAGCGGAAGGTTTTATATCTAATACCGATAATGAATTCCTAGAATAATCAATTCCCTTAGACCAGTCCTCGTGATTTACCTTAAAACTTACGTATAGCATCCCGAAAATCTTCGGGGTAAAATAAATAAGTTTTTCTGGAAAATGAATAAGTTAAAGTCAGAAAGTTTTAAATATTTCAGCTTACTAATTATATCTCGCTCCGGTAGTATAGCCCGGTCAAGTATGCAGGCCTCTCAAGCCTGTGGCCCGGGTTCAAATCCCGGCCGGAGCACTGATATAAATTGTATATAAATTATTATTTTAAATTATTTATTAAAAAGTTATTTTATTATTGATAATTGATCATCTTGGTAAATTTTACTTAGCTATTTATTCTCATTCTTCTTTGATGAGATTTTATGAGCTTCTTCCTTTACTTTATCTCCTGCTTTATTTGCACTATTTTCTACGAATTTTGCTGTATCTTTAATTTTATCTTTTACACTTTTTGTCATAGTTACATATATAGTATAGTTTTTCTAATAATTTTTCGATATGCGGTCTTAAATAACAAAATCTCAAGCAATGCCTACTCCAGAAGATAAAGATATGGTAATATTTGATAATGGAGATGGAAACGTTTACGTATTAAATGCAACCAATGGTCAGTTAATTTGGAATTATGGAAGTGCCAACATTGCAAGTTTAGGTAGGGAACAATTATGCATTAGTAATAACTGCATTTTCTCCAGGATATCCAGTTAATATGTTTGCTATAATTACATTATATGCAAATAATGGAACTCCTGCATACATAATTAAGGTGCCTTTTGCTTATGGATCTTCTGTAGGAGATGCAGTACCGGCAATTTATTGCTTCAATTTAGTTGATAGCTTTATGGGATATCCAATACATCACGGTGTTTATTTAAATCAAATATACGTTAGGCAAGTATTATTATTATTAATAGTAAACGTAACTAACGGTAAAATAATAAGAGAATATAACAGGATATGGTCATTCTGGAGATGACAATAACTGATTTAGTCCATTAGTGCATAATGGCATAATTTATGTTTCTTCGCACATTAATAGAACAGTAGCTGCTTTTAATCTATCCACTGGAAAATTAATATGAGTCTCACTAAAACTTTATCATGCGTCGCTAGCTGATCAGCCAGTATACTATGATGGTTATATAATAATCCAGACTTCAATCATATAGCCGTACTTAACGTTACTACCGCTCAATTAGTTAATAAGTAGGTGTAGATTTAGGTAAAGACCGGCCAGTAATTGTAGGAATAGATTCGTCAATATTTGGATACATTATTAGCAGTTCCACTATGTCTAGTTCTATAGGTAAGCTTCCTTTTTTAATTTTAGGCAATTTTTTAACCATGCATATTTACAATATAGTATGGGAGTATTTAAAAAGGAAAAAATATATCCTGGCCAACATAATTTACAAGCAATAATTCAAGAATTTACTCAATATCTACAAAACGATGGTTGGAAAGTTCAACAAAAGACAGAAGGTAATATAGCAATAATACAGGCTCAAAAAGGTGGTATACTTAGAGATATATTCGCAGCAGATAGAGCTTTACAATTTTCGTTTGAACAGACCCCAGAAGGATTAAAAGTAACTGTCGGAATAGGTAAATGGGTTCAGAACTTAGCAGTTACTGCAGTTGAGGCAATAATCTATTTGCCGTTATTGGCAATTGATATTCCAGAAATGGTTTGGACGGAACATGTTGAGTCAAAGCTAATGAAGGAATTGGATAGAATAGTTTCTTCTACATAATTTTATTATTTTTTGAAGTATAGTGTGTTCTTATGAAAGGTTCAATAGCAGGTTTAATAATAGTAGTAATTATTTTAGCTGTTGTATATTATTTGTATACCGAAGGATATTTTTATTCTGTGGATATTGATGGTGTATACGTTACTATAGACTCAAATTTTCTTGGAATAAAGAGCTCGTTACATGTATCGTACTCTAATACAACGATTTCTGCCCACGGAGACCAAGATATTACTCTAAAAATTTATTTATATAACAATAACCCATTACTTTCGGTGAAAGTTACTAACGTTAGTGTTTCTCATCCTTTTACCTTAATTTCTGCAGCTCCAGTACCTTCTGAAATATCTCCGCATAATAATGAAACCTTATGTATAGTGATTAAAACTCCTATGTGTAATTATGCAGGGGCCGTAGATATTATAATCTATGCTACTGAAGGATAAAAACAAAAAGTTATTTATTTAGGTATTTTTCTCTTAAGTATTTTATGAAGTACTCAGGATTGTATGCATCTCCAAATGATCTAGTTAAGAGAACTTTAGGAGGATAGATTGCTCCATATTTATGAATTTTTTCTCTTAAATACTCTTTGATTTCATTAAATTTCCTTTCCCTAACTTTTTCTAGAACATTATACTTTGCGTATATCATTCCTGCAATTATATTACCTAATGTGTAAGTAGGGAAATAACCAAAACTTCCTCCACTCCAGTGTACATCTTGTAATGCACCTTCAGCATCGTTTTTAGGTCTTATTCCTAAGTACTTTTCGCTTAAGTCGTTCCACAAGGACGGTATTTCGTCAACTTTTAGTTCTCCTGCGATTAGCCTTTTTTCTATTTCATATCTAATTGCTATATGTAGGTTATAAGTGACTTCGTCTGCATCAACTCTTATTAAACTTGGCCTTACTACGTTAAAGTATTTATAAATTTCTTCTTCATCGTATTTTAAGTCAAGGAATCTCTTTAATAATGGGTAAATGATTCCTACGAATTCTCTACTCCTACCTATTATATTTTCCCAGAATCTTGATTGAGATTCATGCACTCCCATTGAAACTCCTTGTCCTACTGGAGTTATTTCCAAGCTTGGATCTATCTGCAGCTCATATATTGCGTGGCCGCTTTCGTGTATTACTGAAAACATAGTAGCTCTGAAGTCTTTTCCTTCATACCTAGTTGTTATCCTAACGTCGTCTGCAGAAATTCTTTGTGTAAATGGATGGGGCGAAATATCAATTCTAAATTTACTTCTAGGCATTTCTAGAATATTTATTATCTCATCATTTACTTTTTTCATCACTTCTACATCATAAGTCATATCTTCTAGTGGGTGATGCGCAGGATAATACCCAGAGGACAAGATTTTATCTAATATGTTCTTTAATTCTGGTAATAACGAAGAAAATACTTTGTCAGCGTCATCAACTGTAAAACCTTCTTCATAAAGGTCTAATAGTGCATTATAAGGATGCTTCTCGTAACCTAAGCTTTCGGCAATCTTTCTTTTTAAATCTACAATTTTTTCTAAATATGGTTTAAATATTGAGAAATTTGATTCATTTTTTGCTTTTGACCAGGCTATGAAAGCTTCAGAAGTTAGCCTAGCTAATTCTTCGTCAACCTCCTTAGGTACTGCTCTATAATATTTTATTTCTCTCCTTAGCACACGTATAATTCCTCTTTCTTTATCGTCGAGTTTACTATCATCTATTTTATCCACTTTTTCCGCAAGTTTCATTATTTCGTTCCTTCTTAGTGTAATGAGCTGCGCTGTTGCTTCTCCTCTATATTTTGATCCTTCTTGCGGCATGTATGTTTCAAGATCCCAACTCATTAATGCCAGAGCGTGACCTAATGCCCAGGCTTTTTTGTATTCTTCTAAAATATCCTCAAGCATAAATTAAGTAGCAAAGCAAGGTATAAAAATGCTAGTTTTTCTTTCAGTGTATGGAAAATGCTATTGTAGTCGTTGTAGGAGCAGATAAGCCTGGAATAGTTGCAGGAATTTCGTCTAAACTTGCTGAAGAGAACGTGAATATAGTTGATATTTCACAGACCGTATTAAGAGGAATATTTGCAATGATAATGCTTGTAGATATATCAAAGAGTAAAGTTCCCTTGTCAGAACTTAGAAAAGAGTTACAGCAAAAGGGAAAAGAACTTAATGTTGAAGTTCTAGTTTATCACGAGGAAGTTTTTAAATACATGGAGAGGATATAAAATGAAATATTCTGCAGATGAAATAATTGAAGTTGTGAGAATGCTAAGTGAAGAGGACTTAGATATAAGGTCAGTTACGTTAAGTGTAAATACTTTACCATTCATTTCTGACGACATTAATAAAACTTTGGAAAAATTTAATTCCCTCAATTCTCTCTTAGAAAAATTTTCATATTCTGTAGATAAAGTGAGTGAAAAATATGGAGTAAAAATAGTTACAAAAAGAGTTGCAGTTTCTCCAGTACAGTACTTTCTAGAGGTACTTGGAGAAAGCAACGGGATAAAAATAGGCGAAAAACTTGAAGAACTTGCAGAGAAAAACGGAATAGATTATATAAGCGGTTACTCGGCATTTGCGGATAGAGGATTTACTAAAGGCTCTTTATCTATCATAAACACTCTGGCAGAAGTTATGAACTCTACAAGAAGGCTAACTGGAATGATAAATGCCGCATCAACTTTCTCAGGATTAAATTCCGACGCTGTAAAGAAGTTCGTTGATCAAATTTTTAATATGAAGCCTGAGGCATCCTCTAGGGTCTCAATACTATCTAATGCTCCTCCTGATAGCCCTTTTGTCCCATCTGCACATCATGGCATTGGAATGCCAGATATGATGATAAACGTTGCTGTAAGCGGACCAGGAGTAATTGAAAACGCAATAAAGAGAAGTTCCCCTTCCTCACTTGAGGAGTTACATGATATAATAAAGAGGTCCGCGTTTAAAATAAGTAGGCTTGGTGAATTAATAGGTAAGGCAGTCTCTAAGGAGATGGGAGTACCTTTTGGTTCTGTAGATCTTTCTCTAGCCCCATCTCCCAAGGTTGGTGACAGCGTTGCAGGAATAATTGAGGCAATGGGTATAGAGAGAATGGGTGGGCACGGAAGTTTGTCGGCATTAGCGATTCTAATGGATGCAATAAAAAAAGGCGGTTCAATGGCGACTTCCCATGTAGGAGGATTAAGCTCGGCGTTTATTCCGGTTAGTGAAGATTCTATTATGGCTGAAAGAGCATTAGAAGGTTATGTTGACTTCTTTACATTGCTTGCTTTATCTTCTGTTTGCAACAGCGGTATTGATATGGTAGGAGTCAGTAAAAAGCAAGGAAAGGATAAAGTTATTGGATTGATTATGGATGTGCTTTCTTTAGGTATAACCCTAAATAAGATTCTTGGAGTTAGAGTAATTCCAGTAGATAGCGAACCTGGAACTGTTATTGATTTAGGAGGACTTTTAGGAAAAGTTGTAGTAATGAGGCTAAAGGACGTTAATGTTGAGAGATTTACTTCACTTAATGGATTTATACCGAATACGATAAAAAGGTTAGAAGCTGGTTAGAAATATTTAATTATCATAAATACAAAGGTATTAACGATGAGGAGTATAAAAATTTTAATACCAGTATCGCTAGTTACCTGGTGGCTTCCTTTAGTTGGCGGGGCAATAATAGGTTTTATTTCAGGTACAATTGAAAGGAAAATAGCTTCAGCTATAATTAGTGTAGGAATAACTTCAGCTATAGCCTCAGCGTTTTACATTTTACTTGGTTTTAAAGTACTTTATGTTCCGCTTTTAGGTAATTTATTGCCAGTAGTATTGGTAATTTCATCAGCAGTTAATTCTGCCTTAGCAGTTCTTGTAGCATATTTTATATCAACTAAAATGATAAGATCCACTTTTGAAGGCAATAATGCCAAGATAGAATTCTATGCAAGAGATCAGGACGAAATAAACGAGAAATTAAATGAAATTGCTACTCAATGTAGTGAGCCTACTTATTCTTTTCATAGCGAGAATGAGGTAGAAGTTACTAGACGTTGCGAAGGATTTACAATGAGGTATATTATAAAGAAAGAAGGTAAATTATTCAAAGTTACGCTCTTCATTAATGGCGATCAATAAAGTTTACCTATAATAAATGTTTTCTAAGTATTTTCTGTATTCTTCTGCGGTCTTATTCCAATCATATTTTAACGATTCTTCATAACTTTTTCTAGACAGCTCCTTCATAATGTTTTCATCCTCTGTTATATAATCAATGTATTTTGCCATCATGTTAACGTCTTTGTAAGGTACAATAAAACCGTTAATTCCTTGCTTTATTATCTCCGGTAAAGAGCCACTGGAGTAAGCAATTGCAGGAGTTCCGCAAGCATTTCCTTCAACTATGGTCATTCCCCAGCCTTCTATGAAAGAGGTAGACAATATTACCCAAGATTTCCTATATAACTCGATCTTTGTCTTCTCATCAATTTTTCCTAAGTATTGTATTCCTTCTTTTTTTGCTATTTTACTAAATTCATTTGAGAGCTCTCCTCCTCCTGCAACTATGAATTTTACATTCTTCTTATTTTTTATTCTTCTCTTTATCTCTATTACGTCAAAAGGATTCTTGTATTTCATCATCCTTCCTATCCAAAAAACTATAGGAATTTCACTCTTTATTCCAGGGTTAAACTTGTTATGGTCAACTCCATTGTAAATTACAGTTATTTTATTTTCGTCAACTCCCAGTTTTTTTATTAAATCCTGCTTTGTAGTGTTAGATACTGAGATAATATATTTATAGTTCCTTATTCTTCTTTCTGCAAGTCTTACTGCTTCTGCTAAAATAGGATTTAGTTCAAATTTTACTACATCTTGGTGAACGTGGTGAACTAGTGCTACGGCCTTATCATTAACTAGATAAGAGAAGAAAGGTACAGCATGTGCTATACTGTCTATCACTATTTCGTGTCTTTTAGCTTCAATCAGAGAGTAAAAATGTAAAGTGAACTTATTTCCTTTTCTAATTATTTTTATTCCATCTATATACTCAGAATCCGGTCTTCCTTTTACTTTTTCTGATAGCCAAGTAACTTCTTTCAACCTCTTCCCAATCTCATAAATTACGTTTTCTGCACCACCAGCATTAGGGTGAAACGGATCTCTATGATTTATAAAAATAATGTCCACAGAACTGTTTTATTCCTGAAAATTTTATCCTCTTTGTATGATATCTTTAATACTTTCTGAGGAAAACCCTACCTTGCCTAACGATATTAAACTGGTATTTAACGACGTTAAAGTATTTTACATGAAATATTATCCAGGTCACGGAATTAGAAAAGACGAACAAGAAAGAATGTATAAGGAATTATCTATAATAAAGAATGAAGTCGAGAAAGGCGATGTGATAGTTTATGCAAGGTCTTACGGAGTATTTTACAGAGATGGGATGAATAGGTTAAAGAAGTTCTTTTCAAAGCCAGTAGTTATCTCAACTGAAGCTATAATAGATAGGTTAAGAGAATTGGGAGCAAAGAAAGTTTATGTAGTAACTCCCTATAATCAGAGAAGGCATGATTATGAAATAAAATGGATTCAAGGCTTTGGATTTCAAGTAGTTGGCTCAATAGCCTTAGGTAGAACTGGAGGACATGCAATAGCTTCAACTCCTCACGAACTAGTTATAAATGCAGTTAAAGTTGCCCAAGAATCTTATGCAGACGCTATTTATGTTGCTTGTACGATTCTTTCAACTCTTCCCATTCTTGATAAGCTTTCCGGTAAGCTTCCCGTTGTTACCGCTGCCTCTGCTATTGTCGACAAGGTTAAAGAGATTATTAACCTCAGAAATAATGTTTAAGAAATCCCTAGCCCATAGAGTGAACACTTTATCCTTATCTAAGTCGGTAAACCCGTAAGGATGAATTACCCTAGAAATATTAGCATAAATTCTCATTAAATTTGTTGTACTCTTCCCTGTTATGTATTCTGCCAAGCCTATTAGTGCGCTAGCCTTTGGCATGGCTAAAGTAAAATAATCGGCCTGCCTATGACAGAATTTACATTTTGCAGATATCCTCACTCTTAATTTATCCTCTAACTCATCTATGCTCATTGAGTATTTTTGGAACTTCAAATGTTTTCTACAAACAGGAGCACCCATGAGGTAAACTGAGTATTTATTTAGTTTTAGCGTTCTTCCTGTGGCTTTCTTTATCCTTCCAATTCCTTCACTTGCAGCCCTTATAATGTAACCTTCGTCAACTAATACGTGCCATTGTCTTTCCTTTAGAAGTTCTAAGTATTTCTCCTCTGTTGCGGATACAAATATTGATAATGAAGCTCTTTCAATTATAAATCTGTTGCTCTCTTCCGCAGATCTTAAATAGCCGGCTAATGCATTTTTATATCCACTGTGCATTGCTGAAATGATATCTTCCGCAAATAGCACTCCTTTCAATAATTTTTCCTCTTCCTCAATCTTTTTCCTTACGTAATTCTTAAATCCTGGGTAAGCCTTAGGAGCATTATTTATTAGTTGTAATGTTCCTTCTTTTCTCTCTAAGAATTTCATAATTTTCTCGCACTTTTCTGTTCTGCATTCCACTAGGAAATCTATATCGTTGGATTATCAAATTTTTCGCATTTCTGTAATGTCAGAAAATTTTACGTTACCTTAAACGTCAAGGTAGATAGGGATAAGAAGGTTTTAGGGAAAGAGTTAAGATAATCTTGTGAGAAATTTCCCTAATATCGCCAAAAAGTTTTTAAGGAATGACGCAAAGTAATCTCACATGACTACTGTAAAGTTCAAGTATAAGGGAGAGGAGAAGGAAGTAGATATTTCGAAGATAAAGAAGGTTTGGAGAGTTGGCAAAATGATATCGTTTACCTACGACGACAACGGTAAGACTGGTAGGGGAGCAGTTAGCGAAAAAGACGCACCAAAAGAACTACTAGAGAAATTAGAGAAGAAATAAAGCAATAAGCCATAAAAAACTAATAGAAAATAAATTATTTTTATTATTTTTGTATTTATTTTTGTTGAGAATAACTCTTACCTATAATTTTAGCTATTGTGAATAATACGCCTATTCCTTTTTGTACGTCATCGTCCGTCATTTGTTTCACTATCCCTCCTAAAGTAACCTTAGGAGGATTGGCAAGCAATTTAGTTGCTTCATCGCTGCTTAATGCTTTTATTATTTTTAATATTGACGGATTTAATGCATAATTTAAGAACTCTTGGGCTCTAGGCAAGAAATCTAAAAGTAAAGATAATGTAGTGCCTATATTTGTTATTGCATCATCAGTTAGTGCATCTCTTAAGCTCTTTAGTGCATAGGCAAAATTAACCAATACGTCGAATGCTCCACTTTCCTTTAGTTCTTTTAGCTTTGTTATTGTATAGCTAATAGTGTTTGCTTGGTTAATTATTTGATTAACATCATTGGTGTGCTCGCTAGTGGTGGATAAGAGTGCCATGAATGTAGATAGCATATTACCTAAATTCTGAATAGAATCGTCATTTAATGCGTCTTTTAGCGATTTTATTGCATAAGAAAAGTTTATTATTGCATCTAAAGCTCCGCTCTCCTTTAATTCCTTAATTTTTTCCAAGAAATCGTTAATTGTGGGTAAATAATCTAAAAACTTAGAAAGTTCCTCAGCCTTCTTCTCATCTATTTTAGAAGTTATTTTTTCCACTGCAGCCGTCTTCATCACCTCATACTATAGCTTTTGCAGTTACTGTCCAGTATAATTTATTGTAAAGTAACTTCCCCCACCAATGGACATATGATGGAGGAGGAGGCACTGGAGGATAGTTATAATTAAACCTTATGTACGTTCCTGAGTCTAATCCAGTAGCAATGTAGCAAAATACCGAACCGTCAAACAGTTTTGTAGAATTATTTCCTCTTATGTCATTAACTATATTTCCTGCAACTACGTAAGACTCAAAATCTGCAGTTGATCCTGCCTTTGAAATTGGCAAATCAGTTGTGTCACCTATTACGTAAACGTCTGAATGATCCTTCATTCTAAGAGTGAATTTATCAGTAGGAACCCAGTTTCTTCTATCACCAATACCAGAATCTTCTATCACTTTAGCACCTTTATGAGGTGGAACTCCTAATGCTAGGTCAAATTTTATTTTTTCACCTTCTTGGGATTCTATTGTTTTCTCTTCTGGGTTAACTCTGGTTACGTTGAATGGAGATATTACTTTTATTCCTCTTTGCTCAAATATTTTTATCATCACGTCATTTGTAGTTTTTATTCCGAAAACTCCCGGGACTGGGTAAGTATATATTATTTCAGTCTTTTCTCTTAATCCTCTTCTCCTTAAGTAGTCGTCAAGCATTAAAGTCAATTCCATAGGTGCAACTGGGCATTTGTGAGGCAATTTTGCCACGTTAATTACTACAGTTCCTCCCGTGAAGGATTGTAAAACTTCCCTCAATTTTTGTGCACTTTCTAAATCCCACGGTGAGTAAACCGCCCTATAGCCTGGTACTTCATCCCACTGCAAATGTGACCCAGTGGCTATTACTAGTTCATCATAATTGTATGCAGTTCCGTCTGCAGTTATTACGGAATGGTTTTGAACGTCTATTTTACTAATTTCCTTTATTATTAATCTTATCTTTGGATCAAGTAATTCTTTTTCGTCTCTAATTATTTCCCCCGTATCTGTAACTCCGAAAGGAATTAGAAGTTGGCCGGGTTGATAAATATGTCTATCCGAGGCATTTATTACTATAATTTCTACTTCTCCTTTCTCAAGCTCTGGCGATAATTGTCTTGCTAACCTATTTGCGACAATGGTTCCGGCTATTCCTCCGCCTGCAATTATTATTCTCTTCATTTTCCAACCACCACTACGAAATTATTTCCTTCTTTTCTCTCTTCAAATATTTTCAATCCTACACTTTTTGCCCAGCTTATAACCATGTTTTTTGTATCCTCGTCTTTGAGTAAAGCCTCTACTGCCTCGCCTTGCTTTATTTCGTCCATTAATCCCATCAATTCTCCTATTGGTCCTGCACAAGATGTTCCGGTTAGGTCTACCTTTTTATAAATCTTAACCATTGACATCTCAAATTAAATAGTATTATTCCGCATTTTAAATATTTTGCTTATTATACGAACTTCTTAGAATATTAAATAGATATTCGTATAAGTTTAGTTTTATAAAAATTGATATTAACGATAAAAATGAGAAAGAAAATTGTAATATATAGTGTTTTGGTTTTTAATCCTCGTCCATTAACGTTAAATTATGGATTTAGGATTTCCTCTAAATTCTTCAGAATTGGTAAGAAAATGCATAGCAATACTTGGCATAAGAGGTTCAGGAAAATCTAATACTGCAAAAATTTTGGGTAAAGAGCTCATTAAAGAGGGATTTCCAATAGTTGTTATTGATCCAGATGGCGAATATGATTTCCAAGACGCATTAAGGATAGAGGATTTTAACCTAGATCCAGAGTTTGTAGTAAAAGATGTGCTAGAAAGGAAGAGGTCAGTAATAATTGATATGAATGAATGGAGTGATGAGGCTTTTAATTTTCTTTTTAAGTTCCTTGACTCGTTCTGGAATTTATCAAAGGTTTATAGGACTAACGTTTTTCTAGTTCTAGAAGAGGCTCACGAATTCATACCTCAAGGTGAAAGGACTAAAATAAGTGAAGAAATTACTAGGTTTGCGTTAAGGGGGAGAAAGAGAGGAATTGGAATGATAATGATTAGCCAAAGGTCTGCTAGGGTAAATAAAGACGTTTTAACTCAGAGCGAAGTTTATTTCCTTCATAAGGTAGTTCACCCTGTTGACCTCAAAGTGTATAGAGAGATTTTACCTTTAAAAACAAAAGAAGTTGCAGACGTAGTTAAATCTTTAGATGTAGGGGAGGCTTTATTTTACATGAACGGTAGGGTCGAAAAGGTAAGAATAAAGAAGTATGAAGAGGACTTAGCAGATACTCAATTAGCTGAGAACTTAGCATAACACTTTTGCTAATTCTTTGCTAATTTTCCTTATCTGTTTAAATCCTTTATAATTATGATTCCTTAAACCTTTCATAGTTCTTGGAATGTGCATAAGCTCGTGGGTTATTACAAAAACCTTATCACTACACTCTAATTTATCGTATTTCTCTGAAACTACTTCAATAATGTATAAAACATTATCTCCAAGAACATATCTCCACTGAGGGGGCAAAGTTAATGTTCTAGCTATTGCCGTAGTCTTAGAATTCTTGCTTCGCAAGAAAACTATCTTATTTAGATCAATTCCCATATTAGTCTCTTCATTAATTCTTAAAGCTAATTCTTTTACGTCTTCTGCTTTCTCTAGTTCAAGCACTTGAATACTTATTTATAAAAATATTTGAAGTTTTATGATAGAGGAGCTCTTCCTAAAGGAGCTTTCTTATTTAAACTTTCAGCAACAACTTGGACCAATCCAGTGTACCATGCAGCAATAGCAGTTAATATTCCAGTATATCCGCCTGCGTGAACAAGTAAAGTATTACACGTCAGTGAACCTATGCCTAAGAGGAAGAATGTTATCCATAATAGGAGGAAAGTTGTAAATAATCCTAGGTTAGTTTTAAACGTAGCGAACCACATTATTAACGTAAATATTCCAAAGGCTATTAATACTAAGCCTACTCCTTGTGCTGTTATATTTCCAAATATTCCTAAAGCTGTTAAAAAATACCATTCCCAAAAAGCTCCATATGTAAAGAATGCTACATAGCCGAATGTATTTCCTCCTTTCCATTCCAATATTCCTGCCAATAATTGTGCTAGACCACCGTAAAACGCTGCTAAGCCTAACACTACACCTGATCCTGAAGTTAATAACCCAGCATTATACGTACTTAAAACTAATGTAGTTAAAGCGAACCCAGATAATCCTAAAGGAGCAGGGTTTGCCCTTTTTTCTTCCGTCATGGCGGATTTTCTGTAATATGATAAAATATAAATCTTATGTACTCAAACTCTTTGGGGAAATTCTTAAAAATTGTCCGACTTTAAAGTCTGTCATGTCAGAAAATCTTCCATTTGAGGAGAGATACTATCAGCCTCCTTATAAGCAACTTTACAAGGAATCACTAGAAGAGCCGGAAAAGTTCTGGAGAGAAATGGCTGAAGGTTTAGAGTGGTTTTCTCCATTTGATAAAGTTTTAGACGAATCAAACGCTCCGTTCTATAGGTGGTTTGTTGGAGGTAAAATTAATATAACTTACAATGCTTTAGATAGGCAGGTAAAAGTTAGGAGAAATAAGATTGCAATTTATTGGGAGAACGAAAAGGGTGAAAGTAGGCAATTAACTTATGGAGAACTTTATAACGAGGTAAATAGGTTTGCAAAAATACTCCAGGATTTGGGAATAAAGAAAGGAGATAGAGTTCTAATTTACTTACCTTTAATGCCAGAATTACCAATTTCAATGCTGGCTTGTGCAAGGATTGGGGCAGTTCATAGCGTAGTTTTCTCAGGATTTTCTACTCAAGCGGTTATTGATAGAATAAACGACGCAAAGGCTAAGTTAGTTATAACTACCTCCCATACAATGAGGAGAGGTAAAAGAGTAGAGTTAAAAAGAATAATAGATGAGGCAGTTTCTCAAACTCCTTCAGTTGAGAAAGTACTCGTAATAAAAAGAGATGAAGAAATAGAATTAAATGAGGAAAGGGACGTATTATATCAAGATTTAATTAAGAGGACTGGGTATAAGAAAGTAGAACCAGAGGAAACTCTATCTACTGATCCATTATTCATTCTTTATACTTCTGGAACTACAGGAAAACCGAAGGGGATTTTGCACTTACACGGTGGATATGGGTTATGGACTTATTTGACTACTCAATGGGTCTTCGACTTAAGAGACAACGACGTATTCTTTAATACTGCAGATATAGGCTGGATAACTGGGCATTCTTACATAGTTTATGGTCCATTGCAAAATGGGGCCTCAGTACTAATGTACGAAGGAGTGCCAGATTATCCTAATCCAGATAGGTGGTGGGAATTAGTAGAGAAGTATGGAGTTACTGTATTCTACACTTCTCCTACAGCAATTAGGTCTTTAATGAGGTATGGTGAAGAATGGGTAAAGAAGCACGATTTGAGTACTTTAAGGATTTTAGGAAGCGTTGGAGAACCAATAAATCCTGAGGCATGGAGATGGTACTTTAAGAACGTAGGTAATTCTTCTTTACCTATAGTAGATACATGGTGGCAAACTGAAACAGGAGGAATAATGATCTCTGCAACTCCGGGTTTAGGCAACTATCTACTTAAGCCCAGCGCTAACGGATTGCCATTACCTGGAGTTGATGCAGATGTATTTACTGAAGACGGTAAGCAGGTAAAGCCAAGAGAAAAGGGATACATTGTAATTAAGAGACCTTGGCCAGGTATGCTCGCAGGGGTTTGGGGAGATCCAGAAAGATATGTAAAGACTTACTTCTCCAAATTCCCTGGAGTATATTATCCTGGAGATTATGCTGTCAGGGATGAAGAAGGATTCTTCTATATATTAGGAAGAGCAGACGAAGTGTTAAAGATCGCAGGACATAGAATAGGAACTAGAGAAATAGAGGACATATTAATCTCTCATCCTGCAGTTGCAGAATCAGCAGTAATAGGAGTACCAGACCCTGTAAGAGGCGAAGTTGCAGTAGCTGCGGTAGTATTAAAGCAGGGCTATCAACCATCAGAAGAATTGAGAAAGTCGTTAATAGAGTATGTTAAGAACAACTTGGGTCCCATAGTAGTGTTTGGCGGATTATACTTCGTAAGCAAATTACCAAAGACTAGGTCTGGAAAGATAATGAGGAGAGTAGTGAGAAGCGTAATTTCTGGTCAGCCTCTAGGAGACGTATCAACTTTAGAGGACGAGACATCTGTTGATGAGTTAAAGAAAGTCATAGAAGAATTCTCTAAAGAAATACAAGGACAACAAAAAGAAGGTAAAGTCTAGTATCTTTATGTTATTTTACTAGAAAGAAAAATTATTGATAGTTATTGCTCTATCATAATTACTCTTGCTTTTGCTCCGCTCTTTGGCCAAGTTATTACGCTAACCAATACTAAAAGTACTGAAGCAAATCCGAAGCCATCTACCCATTTTGATATTGTATTTATTCCATATATTGAAGTAAGCAAGCCTATAATTATATCCGCTATACCACCAACGAAACCTCCAGCATTATATGCAAATCCAGAAAGAAAGCCTCTCACTTCTGCAGGAACAGCGTCAGCTAATAATAATGGCATAAGAGGCCAGAATCCTGTAAAGAAGGCAAAAATTATTACACCTAGGGACATTCCTATAACATTAATCAATATAGATAATACTGGGACCGCAAATGGAAGTCCTACCATCAGCCCTATTAGGCCAATATAAATTAATTTCTTTTTGTCGTACCTATCAGCTAATCTTCCAAAGAGAATAAAGGAAAAAGCAAGAATTAGATTAGCTATAGTCATTAATATGCCAAGTACATAGTCTGGGAGATGATCAACTTCAGCAACTTCAGTATAATTTCCAAAGACTGCAAAGTATGCTGTGAACATTCCAGACATTCCTAAAGTTGCCTTAAGTAAAATTCCCATGTAGTCTCTATATCTAATAGCTATTTTGCTCGAACCTTCCTTTGTATCCTTCACTTTCAATTGAATGTAAGGTAGAAGAAGAAGAGGCAATGCTCCAGTTAATAGAAATATTCTCCAGTCAGTAACTATGTTAGAAACGAATATTAGATATGTAATACCAGTGAGAGAATATCCTATTCCGTAGCCGGCCTGAACTATACCGGTTACAAATCCTTTTAAAGATCTTGGAGCTTGTTCGTAAGCTATTACAGTTCCCGCGGTCCACTCAGCGCCCATAAATATACCTTCAATTAATCTAAAAATAAATAAAAGAATAACATTAGGGGAAAAGGCCATTAAACCTTGGAATAGAGCATAACCGCCAGTTCCTATCATTAAAACTGGCTTTCTTCCTATTGTATCAGCATACTTTCCGAAAACCATGCCTCCTATTACTCTTCCTATAAGACCTAAAGAGAAAAGTATGGAAATCTCAAAATAATTTAAGTTGAATACTTTTTCAAGTACTCCATAAACGTAGGTGATTAATAGCAAATCATAAATATTGCCTGCCCAAGCTAAGGAGGACGATATTGTAGCGTGAATGTAATGCTTCATAAAGACATTTCAACACATGTTAAAATAAAAGGTTTATTAATTTAAATCTTTCAAATCTTTCATTAAACTTTAAAATAGAACTAAGAATTTTTTAGTCCTAGGCGTGTCTAATTATGTGAGTTCTTTAAATATTTTAGGATATTCATAATGATTAATATTAAGGTTTAAACAAACTCAGAATGTAAATGATTTAATGTGCGTTTTTAATAAAGTGCTATTAATACTTTAGATATGGCTATTAACATAATCGTTAATGGAAAAGGTAAATATAATTTGGATTATAACTGCCAATTATATTACGGCTACTTTGACTTACAAGACCTTATTAATTCTTTAAGTATCTTAGATCCTTCTGGATATTTGAAAATTAGGCGAATGCTAGCTTGGAATCTTTATTTTCACTTATCAAGGAACTATTCCGATCAGCTACGAAATTTATATTATGTAATTTATGAAATATCAGCGATTATAAGGGAACTTAATTTTAGGAATATAAATCCTGCATTCGCCTTACCTTCAATTCTTGATAAAATAAACACGTCTATGAGACTTGAGTGGAAAAATGGAGAATTCTCGTTAAAAGATCCTTTAAATATTTCTTGTGAAATTGATATCAATAACGAGATAAATAAATTACTTAAAATAGAAATAGAAAGTAAAGGTAAAATTAGTGTAAAAGAGAGCGAGATAAAAAGCCTTAATCAAATGGATTTATATAAATTATCGAGCGTAAAAGGATTAAATTTGGAATCAGAGTTTTATTATAAAGATGGGAAAGTTAATGTAAAAATAAATTTGAAATTTAAGCCAGAGAATAAAGGTTTAAACAAAGAGATAAAAGCCGAAGAATTAAACAAGGTACTTAGAATTACTGCAAAAGAAGTCAACGAGAGGGCAATTAATTCTCACGAAGTTTTTGAGGACTTCATGGTAGGAATTATGGAGGCTTTGATACAGCCTTTTCTTGATAAATATAAGAATGAGCTGACTGAAATCTTAGGTTTTAAGGAACTCTTATATATTCCCCCTGGAAGACATTTCATTTTAAATGCAGAAGAATCGGCATTAAACAATGAGGAAATTGCACAGTTATTTTCTGATTCTTGTCAATTAGCCATAAATAGGATAAAGGAAGGTAAAAGTTCCTTTTATGACAATTTTTCTTTGCCTATAAGTATTAAAGGAGGACTAGTATTTTATGAAGATTCTCAAATAACTTCTTTAAGTTCTCGTTCAATAAAATCTTTAGCAACGCTTATACTGGAAGTTAACTCATTAAAGGACCAGGCATTAGTTGTTATTGAATCTCCAGAAGAATTTTTACTTGATGAGGATAAGAAGAGAGTTGTAGATATTATTATTAGAATGCTAGAGAAAGGAAATAAGGTTATAATTCACACATGGGATAAGAAAATCCTGGAGTATTTTAAGGACTGTCAAGTATATAAAAATGAAAAATTAGTTTAAAATTTAGAAACTTCTTTTAAAATAATAAAAAGAAGTAGCTTACAGTCTTTTTAAATTTAGTAAGTCAAAAATAAGTGTTAAAGTTAGGTTAGTAAAAATGCAATGCAAAGGTACATTCACGCTACAATTTCAGCTTTCTTTTCTTGGGCAGGAAACATTTACGACTTGTTAATAGTAACTTACGTTTATTACTATTTCCAAAAATGTTTGGGTCTAAACACTGTAGAAGGAACTTTACTCTTTGCTCTAGGCTTAATTTTTAGAGTAATAGGAGGTTATGCATTTGGTAAAATAGCTGATAGAAGAGGAAGAAAACCAATTTTAGCAATAGGAACAGCAGGATATTCCGCTTTTCAAAGCTTAATGGCATTTTCTCCTAATGCAGTAATTTTATTAATTGCAAGAGCTTTTCAAGGATTATTTATGGGCGCTCAATGGACTGCGGGAACCGTAATAGCTTACGAACAAGCTCCTCCAAGTGCTAGAGGGCTAATTAATGGAATTGTTCAAGCCGGCTACGGTGTAGGTTACGCCTTAACTGGAGTGGCTTTTATAGTGTTTTCACAATCAATGGGCGGTATTGGTTGGAGGTTATTTTTACTTACTGGTTCAATTCCTATTATATTATTACCTTATATTATTTTGAAAGTGACGGACGTTAAAGTTTCTAGAAAGACTATAAGCAATACAAACGTCAAGGAATATACTAAGATATTAATTAGAGCCTCTATCGTGATATCTGGAATGTTTTTCTCTTACTATTCAATATTTGCAGTTTATCCAGGATTAGCTGAATATTTAGGCTTATCAAAGGACTTTATAGGTTTAATGATGACGGTAGCTAATATTTTCTTGGCAATATCTTTCATAGTATATGGCAGAGTTGCAGACTTCATAAATAAGAGGAAACTAATAATTTATGGCGTTATTGGGGAAATGATAGGTTTACCAATGATGTTGCCAATAATAGTAAAATCAGCAGAACTAATGCTTATAGGTTTGCTGGTATATTCAATAGCTACTGGATTTTGGCCACTAGCACCTCTGTTGATAGTAGAATCCGTCCCACCAGAAGTTAGGTCAGCGCTAACTGGATTATCTTACAATTTAGGTAGTGTTGTTGGTGGCGTAGGATCAATAACTATGGGTACTTTAGTTCAAATATTTGGTTTAGCAAATTCTCCTTTGTTTGGAAATATTCTAGGATATTCATCTTTGCTCATAGTTTTAATAACATTATTAACTTGGCCTAGAGGAACTGTAATTACAAAAAATAAGTAACTTTAGTAAGCAGGTTCTGTCACGTATTTTTCAATTTCCTTCTCCATTACTGTAAGCAATCCCCATTCTCTATCAAATCTTTTATAAACTTCCTTGTATCCCATCTTCTTGTAAAATCCTATTGCAGTATCTAAAGCCTCAAGTTTTACCAATTTCTTACCTTTAATTTTAGCTAAATATTCCGCAAAATCCAACATTCTACTACCAACTTTTTCAGCCTTTACTAGGATATTTCTAGCTAACATATCAATTAACAAGCTATCGTTATTCTCTATTATATCAATAACGCCGGCTATATTTCCGTCTATATCCAAGACGTAAACTAAGTCTCCTTGCAATTTCCATAAGTAATAGTCCTTAAGAGAGTACTTATCCATTCTATAATCTCCACTCTTAAATGGTTTTTCTGTATCTTCAATTCTTATTTCACGTAAGCCCCATAAAGGGGCATTAACGCGATTTTCCTAAAGTTAAATTCTTTCTTACGGAGAAGGATTTATTTGACTTAAATAGAGATTTTTGATACATATTTTTACTTCCCTTTCCATTTTTACCTTTCTCAAAGGGGTTAATAAGGATGTCATTCCTTAATTTTTAATAAAAATAAGTAAATGGTTGAAGAGAGTATTATTATAAATCCTGAGAATAACCAAAGTAACTTAAATCCTAAGGAAGTTATAATGATAGATGCAATTAATGGAGCCAGTATACCACTGCTTTGCCAGAAAAAGTTTGCAAAACCAGAAACGCTTCCAGCGTTCTTTCTGTCAATTACTGATACTGCACTTGAATTAGCAGGTGTTATTATAAACCTAACAAATCCCATAATACTCGCTATAATAAAGATTTGAATCATAGATAAATAGTATGAGAGGTTAAATGTGAGCAAGCCGTATATCCCCTCAAAAAATGCTAGCGAATTTTTGATTCCTATCTTTCTTATTATATAACCAGCAATTACTGTTGAAGGAATTCCGGCTAAAGCAAGCATTGAGTAAGTTAAGCCTGCAATATAAGAGTTCATTCCTAAGGTTAGGAAGTATTTATATGCATAAAGTGTTATTATCCAATAAGAAAGAAAGAAAAGGAAACCTGAAAAGCTGACTATTATAACGTTCCTATTTTTAGCTACCAAGAAGAGGGATTTCCTCTCAATTTTAGAGTTTTTAATAGGCATTGGCAAGTAAGATAGAGCTGTAAACAATGATATTATTGAAATTAAGTAGTAAGGGAACCTCCAGCCAAAATTGATACTTAAATAAGGCAAAGTTACTCCTGCTAATACTATAGATAACGGCCACGCTAAACTATAATAACCTATTGCTATTGGTAATTCTTTGCCAGAAAATTTACAAGATAGAATTCTAATTGTAGTAGGATAAATCCAGCCTGCAAATAATCCCATTAAAATACTTGAGAAATATTCAAAAACTATCGAATTCGCATAACCCGAAAGAAAAGAAGCAAAAGACAGCCCTAAGAGTGATATTATAGAAGTTACCTTAGGGTAACCATTTGCAATAAAGCCAGAAGGAATTTGAACTATTACATATCCTATAAAGAATAAGGAAAATATTATACTATCTTGCAATTCTGTAGGCTTAAGAGAAGAATAAACTGAAACTATACTCCAAGCAATCCTAGAAAAGTAACTTAGAAAGAAAGATAGGGAAGTTATGAAGATTACTAGAACTTGCTCTGATTCTTTACTTTTCATATTTAAATATGCAAAAACTAAAGCTTTTAATAGTGTCTTCTTTTAGTCGTTAATAAGCTACAAGAATTCTGCGTTCAGAATGATTATGCATATTAAAAAGGATTTTAGAGGAGTAAATGCCTTAGGGAAGAAAAACATATAAAAACATAAATATAATATTAATTGCGGTCGTCGTCTAGCCTGGATAGGACGGCAGCCTCCCAAGCTGTTGATCCCGGGTTCAAATCCCGGCGGCCGCATACATTAATTTATAACATAGTAGCCTATTCTAAAGAATTTGCAATCTATCTTCATTATTATCCATAACTCTGTATAATATCCTGGCTTAGTGCAAACTAATTCTAAATTTCCTACGTGTGCTTTGTATACATCGGCGTTACCTTCATATATTATATTACTGTTTAAACCGAGTATTGTCAACGTCATTTCTGTGGGCGACGTTGAGTTTATTAATGCAAAGCAACTCGGAGTAACAGTTGACGCAGACTTAGAATAACAAGGCTTTATAAAAAATGCAACGAGATATATACAACCATTTGGATAATTAAAATCGTTTATTATTATAGGTACTTGGTTCCCTGCTGGGGAGCCAGCGGATATTCTAAGCCCAGAAGAATAATATTGAGCGTCTTGAACTTCTAAAGCGTTTGTAGCGTAGATAGCGCCATATGATGCAAATAATGAGAAAATTATAACACCTAAAATAATTGTTGCACCTACTAATATAAACGACGATAAAGATTCCATGACATAGTGCTTTAATAATAAAAGAGAAGAGACAAAGTTGAAACTAATAAAAACTCACGAAGATTTATTAAATCAATAAATGGGTAATATAATATGCAGAAACTCTATACAGGAAGATATGTAAACCTTCAAGCGTTAGCTCAAGAAATTAATAGCATACTTTTGCAAGAAGGCTGGGAATCGACTATGCAGCCAATGATGATTGGTAATCCGCAATACCAAGATTACATAATTAGAGGACTAAAGAAAGGTCATTTTCATCATGCAGAAGAATTAATAGTTAGAGTTACTGGCTCTCCATCTGAGTTCAGGATAATAATTGAAGAAGAACACATAGGGCCCATAGGCAGAGAATTGATAAATAGAAGATTATTAACTCAAATAGATAAGGAAATTAATGACGGTTTATTCGACTTACCGATGCCAACAACGCAACCTATTAATCAACAAATAACTCCGACAGTTGCTTCTCAACAACCAATTGCTCCTCAAGCACCTCAACAAATCAGATGCCCGCAATGCGGTTACTTAAATCCGCCAGGAGCTAAGTTCTGTATAAATTGCGGTGCAAGATTAGCTTAATTTATTATTTTCTTTTTTCTTCTTTCTTCTTGTTAATGCAGATTGCTGTAAGACTTTTATGGAATAGTGCTGTTCCTAAAATGGCTATAGAAGAAGCTAGGAATACTAAATGGAAATTAATAATTTATAGGGATGCTGGAGGAAATTATAAGTTAGACGGTGTAAATTATTTAATACTTAGGAAAAGGGGAGAAAAAGGCTTCTTTACTCCTCTTTTCTCTTTTATAACTTCAATTTATGCAAAACATAGAGGAAAGGAAGCAACAGTAGACCTTGACTTAATTTTAAGAGCAACAAAGATTAGGGGACCTACTCTTTATCATGACCAATTTGCAGGAATTACCGGTTACGTAAGGAAATTACGTTATGGAGAAGATTACGCAGTTTACCTCCACGAAACATCATTACCCTTGAAAGGGGTGAAATACTTTTTACCTAAGAAAATTGAAGAAAAAGTATTAAGAAATGCAAAGGTTATTATTACTAACTCCATGTGGAATAAGAAGACTTTAGAGGAATATGGAATAAAATCTGAAGTAATATACCCGGGCTGTTATCCGGTAAGTAAATTGCCAGAAAGCAGAGAAAGAATTGTTTTGGCAGTATCAACTTGGGACTCCGGAAGAAAGCCAGAGATTTACGGCGAAATAGCAAAGAGAATAAAAGGTAAAATGGTGATGGCAGGTTCTTGGGCTAGGGAAGATACTTTAAAAGAATTCTTAAGAAAGTACGGAGATTACGTAACAGTAACTGGAAAAATAAGCGAGGAAAAACTCGTAGAGCTATATTCAAAAGCCTTAGTCCTTGTAAGGTTTGGCTTTAATGAAAGAGGTCCAGGATTGGGAGTAATTGAGGCAATGGCTTACGGAGTACCTGTAATAGTTAACGAAGGTCTAGGAAGTAAGGAGCTAATAAAGCAGGGTGAAAATGGATTTGTAGTAAGAGATTGGGAAGAAGCCGTAGATAGGATTAATGAAACTTTAGAAAACTGGCATAAAATGAGCGTTAATGCGTGGAATACTGCGAAGGATTTATCTTGGGAAAATCATGCAGAGAAATTAAAGGAAATTTTATGTCAAACTTTTGAATGTTAATTTTTCATATTTTTATAAAAAGTTAGATTAATTGGAAAATATAACTTTACATAAAAAAGGTTTTTTATGTTCAAACATATAGTTTTGTTTGATAAAAATGACTAAAGTATTAGTATTAGGAGGAAGGTTCGGGGCTTTAACTCCTGCATATACACTAAAAAGGTTAGTAGGAAGCAAAGCTGAAATAAAATTAATAAATGAGAGCAGATTTAGTTGGCTAAGGTTAGATTTACCCCACGTTTCTATAGGAGTAAAGGATGTAGATCAATTTAAATTAGACTTATCTCAAGCATTACCAGAAAAAGGTATAGAATTCCAAGAAGGAAAAGTAATAAAAATAGACGCAAAAAACAACGAAGTTATATATAAAAAACCTGACGGCTCAATTGAGGAGGAAGAATACGATTACGTAATTGTTGGAATAGGTGCACACTTAGGAACAGAATTAATAAAAGGCTGGGATAAATATGGTTACAGCGTTTGTGAGCCAGATTTCGCGCTAAAATTAAGGGACAGATTAGCTACTTTTCAAGGAGGAAATGTAACAATAGGCTCAGGCTATTTCTATCAAGGTCGTAATCCAAGGCCTAAAGTTCCTGAGAACTTAGCTCCATTCTCTGATGCTGCTTGTGAAGGGCCAGTCTTCGAAATGTCATTAATGCTTCACGGATATTTTAAGAAGAAAGGAATACTTGATAAAGTAAAGATGACTGTTTATTCTCCAGGAGAGTACTTATCAGACTTATCTTCAGAAGCGAGAAAAGCAGTAGGGGAAATGTATAAGCAGTTAGGTATCACTTTAGTTCAAAACTTTAGAGTTAGAGAAATCACTGAACAAGAAATAATAGACGAAAAAGGTAATAAACTACCTTCAGACCTTTCAATAATATTACCACCATATACTGGGAATCCTGCATTAAAGAATTCTACTCCAGATTTAGTTGACGATGGTGGTTTCATACCAACCGATTTAAACATGGTCTCAATAAAATACGATAACGTTTACGCTTCAGGAGATGCAAATTCCATGACAGTTCCAAAATTGGCGTATTTAGCAGTAAAGACTGGAAGAATTGCTGCACAACATTTAGCTAATAGATTAGGAGTACAAACTAAGATTGACAAATATGACCCAGCAGTGGTTTGTATAGCAGATAATCCTTTAGAGGGCTATGGAGTTGCAGTAAGCGATAATACCATGTATAAGGGAACACACTCTACCGCAGTGCCTTCACCAGTTAATTCTATAAAGAAAGAATTATTCGTGAAGTACTTCATGTGGAGTAAAGGAGATTTAGCATTAGAAAAATACTTTGGCGAGTGGTAAAGCCAAAATCTTATACTCTATTTTTTAATATTATTATAACTTTTGTTATTCCCATTAATATTATTAGAAAAGAGAGAATTATTATCATAGAGATGTTAAGCAAGAATCCTTGAACTGAATAGTCTGGGACGGTGAAAATAAAATACATAAGTTGATAAATCCAAGATATTCCCATTAACCTAGATAAAACAGATAATAAGAAAAGTATAACAGTAGCAGTGTACTTATTTAAATTAAGGATCAGCTTCACAATTGGGTAATTAGTAAGGTAATAATTAAATATTACTTTCGCTATTCTCACAGATTTTTAAAATAAACCAAACAGACATGAAAGGTCTATCTGCAGTTATAGGTATGGTATTTCTCTTAATAGTGATGATAGCGGTACTTTTACCATTAGCATTAACTGTAACATCAACAACTTCAAAGGAGGAAGAGAACATAAATGCAATACAACCATTGCAGATAGAAGTAGAAGAACAGATGAGCGAAGTTAATACTGAGAATTCTCCTATAGGTTTCTATTACTGTAACGTAACTGGCGAGGCGCTATTAGTATACTACTCTTCTCCGCCAATTCCGCTAAATATCTCTTACTTTTTAGGATATAAAGGCGGCTATATTCAAATAATAGATCCGCAGCCAACTAGAACTACGTGGAATAAATACCCCGCTTTAGAATATCAAATAGGTAACTTCAATAAGCTGGCAATGGTAACAACACTAGGAAACATAATTTATGCCGATCCAATGCCACATTCACAAGAGAGTAGCTCATCATCATACGACCCATCATATTGGGTATACGTGCTGAAGACTCCTTACACGTCCTATACTAATCCTAGCACTGTGCAGATATGCAATAATCCTTCTGCAATTACAAAT
Source organism: Acidianus infernus (assembly GCF_009729545.1). NCBI lineage: Archaea > Thermoproteati > Thermoproteota > Thermoprotei > Sulfolobales > Sulfolobaceae > Acidianus > Acidianus infernus. The sequence goes on along the minus strand of NZ_WFIY01000004.1, from coordinate 530,488 downwards.
GATTGGAAACCATGCGGAATTAATAATGCAGTATTAATTGTTCTTAAACAGAGCCATAAGCCATTATGCATAAACCTTACTATACATTTCACTTGTATGTTCGGAACAAGATGCAGACATCGTGGGGATGTAGGAACTACTGTGGGGATATACTCTGGGTCTTTTTACGGTCAGATTGAGTTTGGAAATTACTTTCTCGATGCAGGTTCTGGTGTATGGCCGTTCGAGGGATTCCAATGTATATTACTTAATGTATCTCACGGATATGTTTCTAGGACAGCCAATTGTATAGGTCTAGGAGTTCTAACATCATGTAGTTATTTAGCACTTAAAACCAAAGTTAATTTTCTCGCATGTAAAGTTTATAATTATTTGCTAAATATATATATTAATTGTAATTGTCAAATTTACATCAAACTATACGAAATATGTAATGGAAAATATATTCCAATAAAGTTACCCTATATAACTCCTAAATTTATAAGTAGTTGGTGTTGGTTCTTAAAACCTTTACCGAAATATGAAGGAAATTATAATGAAACAGAATGGGGATATACAAAATGCCTTATTAATGTCCCAAAATCTACCTCTTGCGTTGTTCCATTTGGGGAAATAAAAGCTAAAGCAATGTGGGTAGGCTGTAAAATTTGCGGTTTCTGCCCAGTGGAGTATCCTTATGATCCAATAGGAGTTACAGTAGAAATAATGTGGGGTGAATGCATTTACGTCTCTGGTTTCCAAATAGCAGGCTACAACACTTTCACGTAACTACTCGTTATAATCATTTCTAAATACCGTTTTGGATAGTTATACTTTTTTATTTATATAGCTAGTAGATAGTATTACACTATGTGTATTTTTTATTATGATAATCTCTCAACTGATGAGTGCTCACAAGGGTGAGAGGGTAGTAGTGTTTCCCTCGAAGGGTATATGATCCCTTAAGCTTGTGAGAAGTTAAGCCACGAGTAAACACGAAATATACTTAAATTATTTCTCGTTTTAGCTCTTCGAATAAGCAAAAATTCTTATATAGTACCTTAATTTTATTCATTGTTTTATACTTATCTTAGCTAATAATTGATAAAAGACAATTATTCTATTGTATACTATTGTAGTCGTAAGTTTTTAATATGGAATATGATAACACTTTCAACAGATCTAGTATGGATCGCACGACCAAGAAGTTAATAAGTGCTGGTCTAGTTTTTATATATGCATTAAGTTTGGCAATATTAATTCCAACGTTCTTAGCAAGTAATCAAGGAGTAATAACTGCAGTAATTAATCCGGCAACCGGAGGAAATTGCTTACCTGGTAGATTTTCTGGAATAGTAGAAGCTAATGGTGTAACATTAACTGCAGTAAACCTAACTTACGTTCCACCATTTAATACTACATTACCATTAAAAGTATATAATCAGTCAATAATATACAAGGGTAAGATATATTACTATAACTCTACAGGATTCAATGAATTATTGAAAGAATATGGAATTAGTATGACACCAGTGAATCAAATAGTAAATGTGACTTCAAAATTCTTTGCAAGGACTACGGAAGGTGTCATTCCAAATACATTGCCACCATATAATTCTGGCAATTGCTACTTATTTAACACAACTCCCCCAACGCCATTCTACTATAGTTATAGGACATTAGCAATGGTAAACTCCTACTTCCCCAATGCACAATATATAAATACTAGCGCAGAATTAAGCGATTTATACTTTAACGTATCTTACTTACCTTATAATACTACATTAACATTATCTATAAATGCAACTCCGGCGTTACCAGGAATAGAAGGCCTTATAAAATTCAACTTTAGCGTTAAGTTATGCGCTAACATGACAACTTATCCATATACTGAATACACTCTACATGCGTATTTCTATTTCAATAATTTATTCATCTGTGAATTAGAAAACATAAAAACCAGCATACCCGGTGTGGCATCTGCAGTATCTCCTACAACAATTCACTTTACATCCACTGCAGTGAATTATATACTCTTAGTAGACTTAGGTTTATGGAGCAACGTTAGTACAGTATACGTAACGGGCGTTGAAGGTACAACTTATCCATACGATACAGTTGCAACTACCTTGAATAATGGTAGCTTCCACCCAATTATAATTCCACCAGCAATATGCATACACTATAAGACATTCTATAGTAATCAGATTAACCCAGAATTACCTAACACATCCGGTCCAGATTCAGTACCATATATGATAGTAAATGTTACGATACGTGCTGCAGACGACATGCTCAACTGGACTTATGCACATAAGTGTCCAACATTTGCTAACCAGTTATGGAACCCATATTGTAAAATAAATGAAGCATGGTACAATAACTTTGGTCATGGCGGTAATGGATTAACTGCAACCTTAATGGTAGGTAACAATAAAGTAGTAAGTATCAACTTCCCATACCTAGCTCTATGCCAAGTATCCACGAACAATGGATTCAACAACTTCGTCTACAAGTTCTCAATACAGTTCTTGTTATCCAGTGTAGATAATTTAACTTATATTCCAACAACTGTAAAGCCTAATACTACTGGTATAGGCGGAGATATGCTATATGTATTAATTAAGCCTTGTCAATTAAAAGATGCAAAGCTCCTATTAGTCTATAACGATAGTGACTACGCAGTACAGTACTACTTCGGTCCTGTAGATAGGGAAATTGCTATAACGTGCAATAACATTAAAGTTTACACTCCATTATTATATATGCCTAAGTGTGTGCCATTATCTAGTCCGTACTTCTGTGGCCAAATAATAGATTATGACTATGGATACAACTATGCCTTAGCTGGGTATGTTAATACCTATTATTACAACGCAACATCTCATGAGTACTATAAAGTTGGGCAGTATGTATATTTACAGCACTTATCCGGAGATTCAGAGCTAATATTAGGAGTTTGTCCAGGCTATAAGTGTGCATCCTTAAGTATATACTATCCAAATACTCCACCATACTATCCTCCAAGCCATGAAGTTAAAGTAGGAAAGATAATGGGTATATACGTAAAATTTGCTAATGGCACTATGGAGAGAATATACTTAAGCCCGAGCAACATAACTGCACTATTAACAAGCAATGTTATGAAGCAGATGTCTCCAATGCCACCATTCTGGAACTATTCCTTCGAGATAAGCATAATAGGATTAGAGAATATATTACACATAACTCCTAACCAAGCATTAACTGTACTAAACAACTCGTACGTTATAGTGTGCTACTATGATATAGCATCCAACTCTACAGTTCTTAATATGACAAAGTTAGTATCTAGTGGTGTCACTGTAGCTATATCTCCACCATCTCAAGCCTTCTATTACGCACCTGCTACTCCATTTGCTGATATAATACATCCAGGATGCCAGATATTCTACTTCGTCAATGTTAATGCAACATATCCAATAACTGTAACTTTAAGTGATAAGAGCTTGGGCGAATTATCTCCAACTACCATAGTCACAACTACTGTAACATGCATATATGTAATATTATATAATGGAACTATACTACACTACAATAGCACAGTATTCCCAATAACATTAACTGAAACTGCTCCATCCAGTGGAGTATTCACAGCAACATTATACGTTGAGGTAACTAATAGCAAAGGTACTCCTGTAACAGCATATCCATTGAACTACTCTTACTTGGCAATATACAACCCAGCTACCAAGATGCAAATAATTGTAGGTAAACTATCAAACATAATGCCACTAGAACCAAGTAAATACTTCAAGGTTGGTGTAGTAGTTGATGGATTATCAGCAAACTCTACATTCACTCTAACAGAGATTCCTAACGTGGTATACAATGTATCCCCAGTTATATACAACTATATAGATGGAGAATTATCAGTAACAGTTGCAGCTAATATTCCAGGATATTATTACTCTGGATATCTAGTGTTAACAATCTATAACTGTACTGCGAAACCGTGTCACCCAATATACACATATGAAATATACTTTAACTTTAGCTCCACATCTCCACACTTCGTAGCAGCGTACGACTTGCTATTCTTAGAGCCAATACTTAACGGACATACATACTATATTACAATAACTGCTATAGTAGTTCCATTAACATATGAGCCATTCACCACTATAGGATTCGTAGGAAAAGTATTCAGTGGAGAGTACTACTTTAGTACGTCGACAGGAAGTCAATAAGTTATGATAAGCTTTTTTAATTTTTTGTTTATCAGATTATGTATAAAAGGTGATCCTTAATGGTTAAATATATGAATTTAATTGTATTGGGAATATTAATGTTTGGGCTATTTGTTACTCTATCGCTAGGTAGTAGTACTGCCTTGACAGTATATTCACCAGTTCCTGGTGAACATATAGCATTAATAAATGCAAAGGAATTGATATTGAATATATCAGTTTATGATCCAATAGCTCCAGTAAATAGCACTGTAGCAGTTACTATATCTGGTCCTTATGATATAAGGATGACGTCAGCAGGAGTTCCAATAGGTCAGTTAAATGCAAGTCATATGTTTACAGCGACTAATTACGCGTTTCCAGTTACATTATTTGAGGCAAATGGTACTCAACTATCTGCCTTTATACCGGGTCAATATAATGTAACAATTTCAGTAGCCGGCTCTTCAGAAACTATTCCAATATGTGTCATAAGTCCTAATGAAATAGAGTTCCTAGTATATGTATATTCTAATGGTGTAGCGTTACCTGGTGCTACAGTAAGTATATATAATGTAACTAGTGGACAGTTACTATTTACTAATACTACTAACTCGCAAGGTTTAGCTACACTAGTAGTTCCATATGTTTATACTATGACTAACGAGTATAATGTTACTGCAGTAAAGCCTGGATATCAACTAGTATACGAAGAAGTTACAGTTCCTGCTGACCACATAACTCCTGTTACCGTGAAGTTAACTACTCATCCAATAACCTTTGTATTAACGCCAGTATGCTTCCAAGATATGGGAATTGTAGAACCTGCAAAGCCTGCGTCACTACCAGGTACTCCTGAACCAGTATATGTTGCATCTGCCTTTATGGGTACCGATCTATCAATTATAATAAATGCTACTGTGTCTGGTATTCCAGTCCAAGGTGCAACAATATCGGGCTCTTATTTAACTATTAGCGGTAAGCAATTTACATCCACTGCCAAATACATTGGAAATGGTCAGTATAATTTAACAATAGTTTTACCAAACTATACAGTTCCTTATACTTTAGAAATTTATGTTACTGGAAAATATCAAACTAATACTTATACCTTCGTAACTTTAGTATCCGTGCAACCTAATTACATAGCAATAATTGATAATTTGCAGGCTGAAGTAAATAGCTTAAATAATACAGTGACTATGTTATATAGCGAAATATCTCTACTTAAGAATAATATAACATACCTTAATATGACGATATCTATGTTAAAGGAAGAGATAAGCGAAATAAATAGTACTTTAATGACATTATCTGGAGAATTACATACAGTTAATTCGACTTTAACTAATGAAATAGATAATTTAACTAATGAATTAAACAGCTTAAGTAGTAAGGTTTCAAGCCTAGAGACTCAAGTAAGTAGTGTCAATTCATCGCTTCAAAATGTAAATTCAGAGATAAGTTCTGACAACTCTAAGATAAGTGGCCTGACTTCTCTAGTATATGGTGGCCTAATACTAGGAATAATAGCATTAATAATTGCTATAGTTGCTATAGTACTTGTATTTAGGAAAGTAGCATAAAGCTAATTTATTTTTTATCTTTTATTTAATTTTGATAATTTTAGATGATTGACTAATTATTATACATTCTTGAGGTTTAGTTTAATGCAATTATGAAGAGTCTTGATGGTAATGTATGGAGAAACTTAAATTAATGAGAGTATATATGATAAATTATCTATAACAACTTACTATATTCTCTTCTAGCGTTGTGTCATCGACTTAAGGAAGATAGAAAACTATAAATCCTAATAATAAAAGATAAATAATGCGGTCGTAGTCTAGCATGGATTAGGACGCCGCCCTGCCACGGCGGAGGTCCCGGGTTCAAATCCCGGCGGCCGCATACATATTATTTATGATTAGGTAAAACTTGATGAGTAATTTAAAGTAGTTATAATAAATAATAAAAATATTATTGTATTTCCTTTAATGCTTCTTTGAGTAGTTTTTTAACTCTTCCCTATTTTATCGTTTGAGACTCCTAGATTAAATACGAAACCTTCTTTTTCTATTTTCTCATGTGTTTATTAACTGTCTAGCTTTTGTTTCTCCTCTTAAATGCCTTCTTATTGTATCCTCAGTAATCCCTATTTCATCTGCTATCTTTGAAGTTGGGATTCCAGCTTTTTCTCTAGCAAATGCAGCTGCTATATATAACGAGTCAATCGATGTTATTCTTTCTTTTTCTTCTTCTATAGTATCAATTGTTTCCTTAGAATATAAAGCAGTCAATAGGAGTGCTGTTTCCAATTTTCTTATATCTTCTCTTTCAATAGTTTTTAAAGGTACTGACATTATATTTTTAAAAAGTTAACTCCTTTTTACTCTTCTTCCTCCTCTTCTTTCATTGCTTTCTTCATTTCTTCTTTTGGTAAACATAAGCTAATACTTTTGTTATAAGATATTTATCCCATTCAACTACTATTCCGTTATTGTCTAACCATTGAGATGTTTGTATCCCTCATCTTCCATACAGTTATTGCCCTATACATCTTACCTTCTATCTCGTCTAAATTCATTCTAATAATTCCGTCTACAATGTGTTCTACTCTGGGCCTCTAAAACCTCTCTTTTGATTTTCCAGTTCCTGGTCCTCTAGATAATAATGCTACGCTTCTTTCCTGCATTCCGCCATAAAGTATTTAGAACATACATACCAGGGTAGATACCTCTCTTTACATAAATCATGTAATAAATATGTAAACTCATGCTTTAAAATTTGTCAGAAAAATTTTCAATGATAAAAGGAATTATTATTCTTCAGGCGACTTAAGTAATTCTCCAGCGATTTTTTCTGGGATTAATAAACTTAATATCCTTAAACTTCTTTACGCTTTCTAGCCTTTTTCCGAGATCGTCGTTATGAACTATTGCTATGATTTCTGCGTCTTTTGTGATCTCTACTAGAATTAAAATTACGTAAAGCATATCAGAAGAGTTTTGTATATCTACTATTATTACCTTCACTTTTTCTAGATAAAAATTTCGTTTTCTGAAATTAAGTTGACTGCATATGTTTTCGAATCCATCTCTGAGAGTTTTTCAGCTTCGTATTTATCGGAGACTAACATGAGATTTTCTTGGTTTTTCAAAATTCTGTGCAAGTTCAAGGTTACTGCTTCATATAAGAATTACCTTATTTCTTGTATTCTTTGCAATTCGTTTGATAAGTCTAGAATTCGCTCCAGATAAGCTAGTAGTTAATAAAGCTCTCATATCAAATATGATCAAATGTTACTACAAATAGTTTAGCTATAGGAGTAACAGGTACTATGTCTCCATATCCTACTGTAGATAAAGTTATTAGTGTAAAATAAATTGAATTAACTAAATTCATACAAGCATTAAAATTATGCCCTATATTGCCTAGAAACACCGAATAGGTGATGCTATTGACCTCGTTGATAGAAACATATAATAATATCATAAAAAATAATAATAATAATAGAATACTTTACCTTCTAATTACTCAGCTTGCATGTATTTATTTGTCAAGTAACTTCCCACAACTAGCATTATTAAACCAAATGCCGCTAGATAACCTAGGTAATACCAATTAGGATCTCCTGTTAGTAAGGCTTGTCTACCAAGTTCTGCTGAGTAGGTTATTGGGTTTACATCACTTATTGCGGCTAGCCATGAAGGGAAAAAAGCTCTTGGAAATAGTGCTGTGCTGGAAAACATTAGAGGTAAGTTAAGTAAGTTTGCAATAACACCGGGTGCTTGCCAATCTGAGGTTCTTATTGTGAATATTGCGTAAAGTGACGAGAAACCCATGCCTAAGAAAGTTAACGACAACAGTAGTGTTAATATACTTATTAAATTAATATTAAGGGAAACGCCCATAGCTACTGCAGTTCCTATTAATATTGGCACTTGCAATAAACCCCTGGTTATTCCTCCGAAGACTTTTGCCAGAAAGACGTAATATTTGGGTACTGGAGTTATAAAGATTCTTTTCATGTAACCGAACCTTTTATCTTGTATTAAGCTCATTGAGGAAAACATTCCAACGAAAAGCATTGATACAGATAGCTCTCCTGGAAGAATAAATGCAATGTAGTTTGTAGTATGGAAGAATGAAATTAGTACTTCTTTAGGTAAGCCGGAAAGCGAACTACCGAAGAATATTAACCACATCACTGGCTGAGAAACTATCATGATCCACATGTAAATACTTCTATAAATCCTCTTAACTTCTCTCATGTATAAAGCTTCTAGACCTTCTATCATCTTCTCGCCCTCCTTAGCATTGCGTAAAATCTTCTTGCGTCAAATTCTTCGTTTTCTTCTAAACTTCCTCCAGTTAAGTTAAGGAATACAGTGTCAAGAGACGACTTGTTTATCTTGAGGGATTTAATATTATTCTGACCTACTATACCTACTATCTTTAATAAAACTTCCTCAGCGTTTCCTACCTTAATTGCAATTTTTCCATTTTCTCTCTTTATTACTTTTCCTACGCTCTCTAGGTCTGAAATAACACTGTTTTTAATATCCTTTAATTCTATTTCTACTACATCTCCTCCATATTTTTCCTTAAGCTCTTCTGGCGTACCTTGAGCAATTATTTTTCCATGGTTAATTATGCTTATTCTATTACATAGCATATCCGCTTCTTCCATGTAGTGAGTAGTCAGCAGTATTGTAACTTGGTAGTCCCTATTTATTTGCCTAATTAAATTCCAAAGGGAAGCCCTAGTATTTACGTCTAGCCCTATAGTTGGTTCGTCCATAAATATTATTTCTGGAGAGTGAAGTAATGCCATTGAAACTTCAAGTTTTTTCCTCATTCCGGTTGAGAATTTTCCTGCTTTTCTGTTCTTGAATTCCTTTATTCCGAAGTATTCCAGAAGCTGATCAGCCTTCTCTTGCCAATCTTTTACTCCTAGCAATTTTGCTTGAATTTCTAAGTTTTCCCAGGCAGTTAGTTCGTCGTCTAAAATGACTTCCGAAGATATCCAACCTATTCTTTTTTTAACATCTCTTGGCTTCTTTTTTACAGAAATTCCTGCGATTATTGCGTCTCCCTCTGTTATCGGAGTTAACCCAGTGAGCATCTTTATTGTTGTAGTTTTTCCTGCCCCGTTAGGTCCTAAAAGCCCGTAAATTTCCCCTTTTTCTATTTCAAAATTAATATGGTCTACAGCAACAAATTCTCCATACTTCTTAGTAAGATTCTTAGCTATAACTATGCTCATGAGAATATAATAATAAAAACAAAGATATATCTTTTTGCTATTAGAACTTTCTTGCCAAAATTAGTGCAGCTGCAAGTAAACTTATTATTCCTGCTGGAATTAAAAACTCCTCAGGTTTAATTGATTCTTGCCGTGTCGAATTTACATTTTCTTGGTTGTTATTTGGCATCATAACGCTGTCTAATTTTATATTCGTATTCTTCAGCAATATGCATAATGTTTCATTACCTTTGGAGTAAGTATTTAGGAATTTGTAGAAAGTAATGTTATTCTGGCTTTCACCAGTTAAGTAAAGCTTATAAAGTATCCCTTTTTGGAACGTTAATATATTTCCTATCATAGTTGACGTGTAGGTTATGTTAGCATACTTATTTTTGCCAAGTGCGCTTAGGTATAAGAATGCTTTATATGAGTCTAAAGTATATTGCTTACCGTTAAAGGTTACACTTTCAGTACCATTTGGCTGATAATTTATTTTATAATTAACTGTGATATTGAATATCTTAAATTCATTAGTAATATTAAGCGTCATGTTTAGTAAACTTGATAAGTTAAATATTGTTATTTCCTTAGCTAACGGATATTTTGAAGTGAAATTGAAAACATAATGTATTGTCTCATTATTAACTGAAGTCATGAGCGGTGAAGAATAGTTAGTGAATATATAGCCCGTAATGATGATTGTATTATTATACTTATTGCTATTTATTTTTGTTGATGTTATATTCAAATTTATTGAGGATTCTTTATAGGATGTGGTAAAGTATTTTCCTGAATTGTAAGAGTGATAGTTTATCGAATAATCCATAAAATATGTAGAAGATGACGAATTCGCCATAAAGATAGTTGGTAACATCGCTGATGAAATTAAGACTAATATAGTTGCTAACCCAACTACTATTTTGCTCATAATTTGTATTATCTTGCCAGCATTAAAATACCTTTTTACAACAGTTTCTAAAACCTCTCATCAAAAATTATGCTCTCTTGGAATAGAAATAACGGAGGCAGTTAAATACGCTCTAGAGAATGGCGGAAAGTATGTTATAGGAAGCGTAATGAATTCTGATATACTCTTTAAAACAATTGCAGGACAAGAAGCTAAGGTTCAAATGGAAATGATAGGAGAGGATCATAGGAGTAGTAGGTGGGGGGATCAAATTATTCAGCTTTTCCTTTCTTAGGAGAGGAGTTGCGTTCTGGAAAAGTTAAGAGAAAATACATTGCCTCAGGATCCCTAGAAGTTCCTAAAATGACTAAAGGAGTTTATAAATATGATTATCCGGATACTGGAAAAATATTGCCTCAGCTTAAGATGTATACAATAGGCGCAGATTTCATTCCCCCACCAGTTTATGCAGGTGGATTAAGATATCACGCAGTTGCACCTACTTTATCTCTATTGATGAGCAAAGGAATAGTTGAAGCGAGAGATTACGACCAAGAAACGGCATTTGCCTGGGCTAAGCTATTTTCTCAAATAGAGGGATGGGTTCCAGCACCGGAAACCAGTCATGCGTTACCAATAATTAAGGAGATTGCTGATGAAGCAAAGAGAACAGGAGAAAAGAAAACAGTGTTAGTTAGCTTTTCAGGCCACGGGCTATTAGATTTAGCAAACTATGCTGAGGTGCTAGGCTTCAAGTAATGTGGGCTTAGATTTCATATATTTCACATTTTTTCTCTTTTCAGTTAGATTCTTATTTTTTGTGAATAAAAATCTTTATAACCTCTATATAATCTATATAGGCAATGAAAAGAAAGTTAGTCGTAATAATTATGCTCATATTAATTTTTTTATTAATTATAATATTGCATTCTTTCTCATCTTTATTATATTATCATAATAATCAAAGGCAGTCTTCTTATTCTTCTATTTCTAAAGAAATTCGCAATATGTACAATCTAACTATATATGAAATATCTTTCACATCACCTTATGATAAAAATACAACATTATTTGAGGGATCTCCTTCCCACGTGTATTTTATCCCAATAAAGGCAGGATTTTTCATCCTAAATGTTACTACTGCCATTATAGTTCCGCCTTCAGTATATCACTGCTTATTGTTAGTAACTACTTCTGGTCCAATGAACTTAGCTAATAGGCAACTTTGCTCTTGTCAAGGTTGTGTATATGCCATAAATATATCTAATGGAGAGATAGTCTGGTTTGAAAAATTTAATAATCAAATAATGACTCAACCTATAGTGATAAATTGTATAGTAATAATTGGTCTTGGAAACAATATTTTCCAAAATTGTCATGTAAGAGGCACTGGTGATAACGCTATAATAGCGTTAAATGCGACTAATGGTAAAATTTTATGGGAGTATAAAACCTTAGGAGAGGACATGCCTACTCCAGCGTTTTATGACGGTAAGATCATTGAAGCTAATGGAAACGGACAAGTTATTGCATTAAATCTAGATGGAGAAGTTTGTTGGTGCAAAAATATAACTTCCTATGATAGCATGTCATCTCCGCTACTAGTTAACGATGTAGTTTATTTTGGAAGCGCAAATCCGTACGTTTTTTGGGCTATTAATGCTACTAATGGAAAGACAGCATGGTATATAAACTTTTCATCAATTTATCCTTCTTTAGGCGGTTTAGACGATTCGTCACCGGCTTATTGTAACGGAGTAGTTGTAAGTGCTTATACTATAAGGACTAATGTTTCAATCAAGGAAATATTATTCGCGGTAAATGCTACTAGCGGGAAAATCTTATGGTGTATAGATGAAGGTTGTACAAAGATTCCACCTAATCTTGAATCTCCACCACCTACTATATTTGACGGCGTTGTTTATCACGATTCTCCAGTAGGTATACTTTATGCAGTAAATTTAACTTCTGGAAAGATTATTTGGACTTTCAATACTGGATTTACTGTAGATAATCCTGAAATATATGAAGGTAAGATAATTATACAGAACGCTAGTGGATACTTATTTGTTTTATCTTCTGAAGGCTATCTTATTAAGGGCTTTCAAACCCCTGTAATGCCAGGTCCTGGTAATATGCTCTTAACCTGCAATTCTCTAATTTTAGTAGGAGTTAACGGAATAGTAGATTCTTTACCCCTCTACTGTTTAACGTAAACCCCAAAAGGCAATTCTCTACTTTTTATTATATCTTCATGAGTAGAGGAATCTATAATGCCCAAATATTTTCCTTTTACTTTAATTTCAAAATTCTCGAAAGGATAAAATGTAACTAAAGTGATTAGTCCATTTCTTTCAAATCCGCACCCGTTAAACTTTATTGGCCTATAACCTTTGAATAATTCCTTCCTATTCTTCTTAAGTTTAGCAACTTCCAAGTTACGTATAGCTTAAGCTTACCAAATTCTTCGTTCTTAAATAAAGTCACTGGGTCCTCAGATTTTATTTCTTTAAGCATTTCCGCTAGTGTGTTGAAGTTTACTTTCCGTCTATTGTCTGGGTCAACCATTAAGTAAGTTAGGGTTTCATTACCTTGGTAGATATCTGGCAATCCTGGAGAAGTAAGCTTCAGTATTACTTGTTCTATTGAGTAAATACTACCTACTCTATTTATCTTTTTAAAGAATGGAATAAAAGATGATAAGAATTCTTTATCCTTAATAACTCTTCTTACAAAGTTGATTGTAGCATTTTCGTACTCTTGGTTTGGATTTAACCAAGAAGTATTAGTTTTCTCTTCTCTTATTGCTTTAATCATGTAATTTACTAATCTATCCTCATACTCTTTTGAATAACAGCTCCACGTGCCTAATAGAATTTGATAAAATCTATATTCGTCGTTCCTTGTAGGATATCCTTTAACCTTGTATTTTTCATTTATAGCACTCCATGTCTTAATTAAATTTCTCCATTCTTCTGGAAAATTACTTAAAGCATTTATTCTTGCTCTTACGTCTTCACTGAGCTTTGTATCGTGAGTTGAAGTATCTATCATAGTGTTTGGCCAAAACAGTTCTCTTTCAATATTTCTAGCGTGAAATTCTTCACATGAAATGCCAAATTTTAGGTCGCTTCCGACCTCGTTTAGTGAGACCAGCAGATTGTATCTATAAAAGAGAGTATCTTCATAACCTTTAGCCATTATCGGATCTTCAAGCTGTTGTAATATCATCATCCCTTTTCTTTCGTTAATCAAATCGAGGATAGATTCATCAGCGCATTCCTTTATTTCTTCAATATCTTCCCACTCAATTTCGTCCTCTGTAATATATGTTCTGTAAACGTTAAGGCACGATAAGAATTTTATTAGGCTTTCTTTTTTAATCTCTTTCCCCGTTAACTCCTTCAATTTTCTCAATATTCTATCCACGTCACCATAGAAGAGCTGGTTTATTACGTCAATCTTCGCCTTAATTTTTTCTTCCTCTAGGTCTAGCTTCTGGCCTACGAAATCCTCATATATTTCTTTAAATTTTCCCTCATTTTTTGAATTGACAAAAAGTAAATTCACGTCTCTCATAAAATCATAGCCAGTAGTTCCGTCGATTTTCCAGTCTCTCAACTTCTCCTTTGGTGAAAGGATCTTCTCTACTACTATGTACTTGTCATTACCCATTTTTTCCCTTAGCATTTCAAGGTATTTTCTAGGATTTAATAGACCGTCTATATGGTCAACTCTTAAGCCGTCAATACATTCCTTCAGTTCAAAAATTTTCTCATGATATTCGTTAAATACATCCTCATCTTCTTGCCTTATTCCTATTAAACCGTTTACGTCAAAGAATCTCCTATAATTTATTTTATCGAACATTTTCCAGTAAACAAGCTCGTAGTTTTGTTTCTTTAATAACTCCTTGAGATCGTTTCCCTCTCCTATAAGCGGTAACTTTAATCCATAATAATCTAGAAATTTCTCTCCATTTTCTTCAACAATTTTCAGTTTACTTAGGTCTTCCTCTCCTAGAATCGGTAAGACTATTTTATCCCCGTCAAAGTCGAAGAACTTCTTATACTTAGAATTTGAATTTCTTAGAAAGTCGAGCAAATAAGGATTTTCTAGAGCCATGTGGTTAGGTACAATATCTACTATTATCCTCATTCCTCTCCTTCTTGCTTCCTTGCAGAGTTCAAGGAATTTTTCTTCGCCGCCTAAATCTTCGCTTACCTTCTTGAAGTCGTAAACGTCATAACCGTGAGTACTACCTTTCCTTGCTTGCAGTATTGGTGACAAATATAACCATTCTACACCTAGATCGTGTAAGTAATCCAAGATTGATATTAAGTTAGAGAAATTAAATTCCTTATTTAGCTGTATTCTATAACTCACGTTCACACTCTCTTGTATATTATTGCAGTTCTTCCTTCAACTTGAATTTCCTGCTCTGCCTTAACTATTTTCTCATTCTCCTTAGGATCCCTTAAACAACTCCAAGCAACTAACTCCCATTTTTCTCCTAGTTTAGGTATCTTGAATTTTATACTACTTGGACTACCGTTGAGTATCACTAGAAATGTATCATCTGCCACTCTTTCTCCTCTTTCGTTTACTTCATCCATGGCATCTCCAGATAAAACAAAGGCTATTGTTTGCGTTGGAGAGTTCCAAGTTTTATCGTCTATTTCAGTACCTGCTGGTGAAATCCAGGTTAAATCCTTATAGGGCGAGCCAAAAAGTTTCCTACCTTGGAAAAACTTCCTCCTTCTGAAAATTGGGTGAGCTTTCCTGAAATATATAATCGATTTTACGAAATCTCTAAAAGCCTTTTTTCTTTCATCTAAGTTCCAGTCATACCAAGATATTTCGTTATCTTGGCAAAACGCATTATTGTTTCCCCTTTGTGTTCTGCTTAATTCGTCTCCTCCTAATAGCATAGGCACTCCTTGGCTTATGAATAATGTTATCATGAAGTTCCTCTTTTGTTTTTCCCTACAAGCTATTACGTTGGGGTCTTGTGTTTCTCCTTCAAAACCACAGTTCCAGCTATAATTTTCATCCATTCCGTCCTTATTGTCAAATCCATTTGCTTCGTTATGCTTTTGATTATAACTTACTAAATCTTGTAATGTAAACCCATCGTGAGAAGTAACGTAGTTAATGCTAGCAAAAGGTGTTCTTCCAGAGCCTTGATAAAGGTCAGGGGATCCCATTAATCTGTTTGCTAATTCAGAGTAAAGTATTGGTTCTCCTCTCCAAAACCTCCTTATAGTATCTCTATACTTGCCGTTCCACTCTGCCCACTGGTAAGGGAAATTGCCTACTTGATAGCCCCCTTCTCCTACGTCCCAAGGTTCCGCAATTAGTTTTACTCTAGATAGGATAGGGTCTTGTTGAATTGCTACAAAGAAAGTTGATAGCATGTTAACGCTGTAAAGCTCTCTAGCTAAAGCTGACGCAAGGTCAAACCTAAAGCCGTCAACGTGCATTTCTAAAACCCAATAACGTAAGCTGTCCATTACCATTTGTAAAACTCTAGGATGTCTCAAGTTCAACGTATTGCCAGCCCCAGTGAAGTCCATGTAATATCTAGGATTTTGCGGGTTTAGCATGTAATACGAAGAATTATCTATTCCTCTAAAGCTTAAAGTTGGTCCTAACTGGTTTCCTTCTCCCGTGTGGTTGTAAACCACATCTATTATTACTTCAATTCCAGCTGCGTGAAGTTCTTTAACCATTTTCTTAAACTCAATTACTTGTTTTCCTAAGCAGTCAGTTGCATAACCGCAATCCGGTGCAAAGTAGGCTATTGGATTATAACCCCAATAATTTGTTAACCCTTTCTCTACTAGGAATCTATCTCTAACAAATTGCTGTACTGGCATTAGTTCTACTGCAGTAATTCCTAAGTCCTTAAAATAGGAAATTGCAGATTTAGAAGCTAAGCCGAGGAATTTTCCTCTTATTTTCTCATCTATATCGTCCCTTTTTATTGAGAAACCCTTCACATGAGTTTCATAAATTATCGTCTGAGACCACGGTATCCTTAAACTTAAAGGCTTATCATCTTCCCAATCAAATTCGTCGCTTACTACGACTGACTTCGGAATAAAAGGCGTTGAATCCCTTTCATCAAAGGATAAATCTTGATTCGGGTCGCCTATTTTGTAACCGAAAAGTGAGTCGTCCCATTTTATAAAACCAGCAACCGCCTTAGCATAAGGGTCAATTAGAGTCTTGTTTTTATTAAACCTTAATCCTTGTTCGGGCTTATATGGTCCGTCAACCTTGTAAGCATAAAGTTGTCCGGGCATAATCCCGGGTACGCAAACGTGCCAAAGATCTCCTGTTCTTTCTTTGACGTCAATTACTTCCTTAGGTTCCTTATCGTCAGGGTGAGAGAAAAGTAAGAGTTGCACTGCAGTGGCATTTTCAGAAAATAGTACAAAATTAGCCCCATCTTTTGTCAAAGATACTCCTATAGGATAAGGATAGCCTGGTCTTGTAGGTACCTGTACAAAAGCCATACTAAAATATAAATGTAGCCAAAATTAAGCTTCACTTTAAATTATTTAGCCTATTAGCGAAATTTTTCTTGTAATTGTCTCCTTAATAAGAAGCCATATTGTATTAAGTAATAATAGCAAAGACTATAGTTATCTTCGAGTTCTTAAGTTTAATAACGATCTTTCCCCTTATAGTATATGGATATAGGAGCAAACTTTGATGGCAAATCTACGTTCTTCAGAGTATGGGCGCCTTATCACAAGGAGGTATTTTTAGTTCTCTATAAAGATGGGGAAAGAGAAGTAATAAAAATGGAATTAGAGGACGAGGAAAGAGGTTACTTTTCAGTTGAGGTAGATAACGCAAAGCCTGGAGATATGTATACTTACATGCTAGGAGGAAAAGAGTATCCAGATCCCGCATCAAGGTTTCAACCAGAGGGCGTTCACGGTAAGTCACAAATAATTGGCGATTTTTCTTGGGAGGATGGCGATTGGAAAGGAATAGATTTTCCTTTAATTTACGAACTGCATGTAGGAGCCTTTGGAGGAGATTTTGAAGGAGTTAAGAGGAAATTGGATTATTTGAAAGAACTAGGAGTTACAGCAATTGAGTTAATGCCAGTTCACCAATTTGCAGGTAATAGAAACTGGGGATATGACGGAGTATTACTTTATGCTGTTCAAAATAGTTACGGTGGTCCTCAAAAGCTCAAGGAATTGGTAAATGAAGCTCATAAAAAGGGTCTTGGAGTTATCTTAGACGTAGTTTACAATCACGTTGGGCCAGAGGGCAATTATCTTTCAGTCTTTGGTCCTTACTTTTCTACAAGGTATAAAACTCCTTGGGGGCCTATCTTTAATTTTGATGAAGCTTACAGTGATGAAGTAAGACATTACGTTGTGCAAAATGCTGTTTATTGGATTAAAGAATATCATATTGACGGTCTTAGACTTGACGCAGTACATAGCATATTTGATAATTCTCCAAAACACATTTTGGAGGAAATAAGGGATGCCGTAAAGGAAGCTAACCCTAAGGCATTATTAATTGCGGAAAGCGACTTAAACGACCCAAGGATAATATTACCTAAGGATAAGTGTGGTTATTGTATTGATGCACAATGGTCTGACGACTTTCATCACTCCTTACATGCATTACTTACCGGAGAAAGGGATTCATATTATTCTGACTTCGGAGAAATTACGCAGTTGGCTAAAGCAATAAAGGATGTTTTCGTTTATGACGGAGTATACTCAAGGTTTAGGAAGAAAACCCACGGTAGACCAGTAGGTAATTTACCCGGTAATAAATTCGTAGTTTATGCTCAAAATCACGACCAAGTTGGTAATAGGAAGGACGGTAAAAGGTTAATATCCTTAGTTGGCGAAAAAGCGTTAATTGCTCCTTTCCTTTACATTTTGTCTCCTTATATTCCAATGATATTCATGGGCGAGGAATATGGCGAAACTAACCCCTTCCTATTCTTTACGGATTTCTCTGATCCAGAAATAATAAAAGGTTTAAGGGAGGGTAGGAAGAAGGAACTTGGAGAGTATTATTACGATCCTCAGGATTATTCTACTTTTGAAAAATCAAAACTAAGCTGGAAAATAAATGAAAAAATTCTATTCTTATATAAGGAATTAATAAGATTAAGAAAAGAGTTATTTAACGACTTTTCTAGAGACGTTGACATAAGGATAGAAGATAATAAGTGCATAATAATTAAGAGAAAGGAAAAATATCTAGTTATAGCTTGTTTTGGCGAGACGCACTTAGATGTTAAAGCTAAATCTATAATTACTACTGGCGGAATGCCTTCTTCTCTTCCAGGAAAAGTTAGTATAGGAGCAGGAGTTTATGAGGAGTTATGAATTTTCTTCATAACTGCGTAAAGGTCTTCATCGATGACGTAATCCTCACTGATGTACCAGAATTTCCATTGGTTAGGAGAGAAAAGCTGTATATACACTTTATTTTTATCATTTTTAATAACGTTAATTACGTGAATTCCTTCCTCTTCACTTAGGTTAAAAAATACTTTTTTACCTCCATAATGTTTAAACAAGGCAAAACTTATTTCTTCTTTTAATTCATCATTTAAGTTCAGCGTTTTACCTTTAATCACGTGTACTTTAGTTTTTCCGCTTATAGTTTCACATAGTGAAATTAACTCGCAATTGTTTATAACCTCACGTAATTTTTCTTCAGCGTCTTTTTCTATCTCTTGAGTTATTTTAAATAATTCATCTATTGATTTAGGTAAATTGTATTCTACATGAGAAGTTATAGAGCCACAGGAAAAATACAATTTAATTTTTCTCCTAAATTCTCCTCTAATTTTAATCCTGCCGGTGATCCCACTAAAACTGAAAGGTGAATTTGTGCTCACAGTGTACACGAAGCAGTTTGAACTCGAGTATTTTTGTAATAGTTTAAAAAGGATACCTTGAATGTAGAATTGTAAGGATAAGTTCATTAATAATAATTTACGGAAGAAATTTATTAACATTCAACTTCTGGATATTATGCAATTAGCAATAGCCGTTCATAGTTCTCTAAATAAAGAATTAGAGGATAAAATAAGGAAATTCTTCGAAAACCTCAAATGTAACCCGACAATCTTAGTTGGAGGTTATTGGGGAGGCATGAAGGTTGTTGTTGACGAGGCTGTAAAAAAGAAGCTTAAGGTTGTTGTTATATTGCCAGAAGAAAGGGAAGATGTAGAACTCCCTCCAGACGTTATAAGAATAAATAGCGGTTGTGAATATAGGTGTAGGTCAGTAATTCTAGTCAGATCGGCTGATTTATTAGTTTCATTAGGTGGTGAAGTAGGTACTACTATAGAAATTTTCATGGCATATGCAATGGGAAAGAGAGCTTTAGTTTTGACTGACACAGGATTTTCTACTGATAAGCTAAAAACTGCTTTCCCAGAATATCTCGATAACAGAAAAGTAATGAAAGTTGAATATTATTCTTCACCAGAAGATTTAGCAAAGGAAGTTTGTAAGCCTATAACTCAAATTAAGATGAATTTTGGTTAATATTCGTAATTACTGAGATATCGCAACCTTTCACTGAGGGATGGATGAGTTCTAAATAAACCTCCATTTCCGTAATTGCTCGAAATTATATCATATTTCATTAACAAGATCTGTAATTCAGGAAAGTTCTTTAATATATACGAAGGTAACTTATCGCTTAAATATGCTATTTTTATTAGTGCAGTCTCTAGGGGTATTGCATAACTTTTGTCTTCCTTTACTGCTGTTATGTCTGCTCTTTTTTCAACTCTTCTATGAATAGCAAAAAATAGTGGAAATAAACCAAAAAAGTAGAAAATAATTATTATTGACAGATAAGGAGGAAATGAATATATTAAAAATGAGTATACCGAATTAATCCCTACTATTGTCAATATCAGTACTTCTGGGTCGTGATTTTTTAAGTGTGAAATTTCATGCGCAATTACTGCTTCTAATTCTTGGTCATTTAATAAGTCTAATAAAGGCGAAGTTACTGCCATTCCTCTAAATAAAATATTGCCAAAAGCTAAAGCATTAGGAAAGTCTACATAAGATATATATACTCTAGGAGTTTTTACTCCAAATTTTTTGGAAATCTTATCAACTACTTCTACTAATTCTTCTCCTCCTTTTCTCATCTTTAGGAGTGCTATCATTGTAAAAGGAGAAATAAAATACCAAAGTCCAAATATCATAATAATTTGAAAGATATAAAAGAACGGTATGCTTACAACTATAGAAGAAACTATAATGTCGATAATTGCAATTGAGGCAAAAGATACTATGTAATATCTTAACCAATATCTAGTTACCATGTGATACTCTTCAAATAAAAGGTAATATTTTTTCCTTAAATTTCTAGCAACTTTTTATGTCGAGTCAAAATACT
Source organism: Acidianus infernus (assembly GCF_009729545.1). Lineage (NCBI taxonomy): Archaea > Thermoproteati > Thermoproteota > Thermoprotei > Sulfolobales > Sulfolobaceae > Acidianus > Acidianus infernus. Next base: position 509,721 of record NZ_WFIY01000004.1, on the reverse strand, counting down.
ATATACTAATTTTTATTATGTTTATATATTAGTAGATGACTTTAAATTTACCCAGTAGTATATTATATATGGTGATATAAATGAAGGCATTATCAAAGAAAGTTGATATTGCTTATGATGAGCTTCCAGAGGAATACTTAAAGAACGAATTTCCGGAGATATATGAAAGCTATAAGAAGAGAAAAGAGATGGCTTTCGATTTACTACTCTACTTGAGGAACTAAATTATTTTGGCCAAGTGACTGGTTTTTAAACCAAAATCATGTCATGCAATTAAATCTTGCAGAAGTTGTTTCTAATATATTTCCTATCACGAGAGATGAAATTGAACGGATTTATATTAATAAAAATAAATTTATTGTAGTCATATACGATTTTTCCACTTTTAAATCAAGAAAATATGAAGGAGAATTAAAAAGAAATAAAATAATATTTTGGAGGAACAAAATTAAATTACAAGTACCTTTAAAGGACGTTAGATTATTGAGAAAACCTCTAGAGGTTGGTAAATTAGATAATTTTGAAATATGGGAAATTAAGGGTAATGAAAAACTACCAAGCTTTCCTTTAGAAATGCCTATTATTAGTTCATAATTTTTTCCTAATTTCATTGCGAACTTCTTCTTTAAACTTCTTTATTTCTTCCAAGTTCCTAGGAGTTAAAACGAATTGCGCATTACCTTCAAAGCTTACTGTAATCCCTACCTTTCCTACTGTCCTTACTCCAGTATCTATTTGTAAAACTTCCTTATTCTTATAATTCTGAATATTATTTATGTTTATATATTCTCTTTTATCTGATACTAGAACGTGAATATCTATCCCTGGATTAGGATGATATAATATTTCTACAATTTTTGAATCAATGCTAAGTACAAATGAGTCAATCAATTTTCCTCCCATTTCTATTATTGCCTCTATTACCTTAGTCAGAACCCATTGCGAGTATATTTCTTCACTGTAAGAATTTAGAACCCTAACTCTCTCCTGTGGTATAGGCCTTAGCATAGCGTCAACTTCAGCTTCTACGGTATTAATAATGGGTAACCTTAATCTTAACTTTTGAACACTACTCTTTATTTCCTCCTCAAGCGGAGCAATTCTCCTAAAGGTAAATAATGGCATTCTTTCGATTCCAAATAATCTGGGTCTTAGCTGTAATAAAGGTGAGGGAGTTAAAGTTTTGCTTAACATTAAGTCAAACGTTAAATCCCTTCCTAAAATGTTAGGTCTTGTAAATCTGAATAGCCTAGGTTTAGGATTATAATTCACATAATATCCATTCGTTATTTCATTTTCTGGAACTTCCCATATTACTACAGATCTATTTCCTAATGAAATTGATCCTACTTTTCTTGCTCCTCCAATTTGCGATACATGAACTACTTCATTTCCTCTTACGAAGTAAGTAAACCAGCTATCTTCTCCGTAAATTTCTTCTACGGTTATCATTTAAGGTCTGTGAAATATTATATTCAAAGTTTAAACGATTAATTCACGAGAAGGAAATATAGAATAATATTATTGAAATGAAAAGTAACAAATAGTCTATTAAATGAAAACCTATTTTTACTAAAGAAGTCCTATTTTTCTTACTCATATACCCCCTTGTTTCTAAGGCTATTGCTAAGTTTCTAGAACCTTTAACTATGTATACAAAAACTGGCAGAATTACGGTCATTAGGCCGTAAAGTTGGTAAAATAGCCTAATTGGGAACGGTTTTCCGTAACCTAACCCCCTTAATATGGTCATTTTATATGAGGTCTCCATATTTCGTAAGGCTTGAGGAATTACTTTTACAAAAACTGAAAATATTAATGTTATTGCTAGCGGTATTCTAAGTTCAGAAAAAGCTCTAATTACTTCTGACGTATTAGTAGTTGAAATAAAAACAAAGCCTAAAAGCGTTATATATAACGTCGGCGAATATAGAGAAAACAAAATACCATGAAACAGGGAAGAATAAGTTACTATAGTAGAATATCCAAAAATTCTTGCAATTTCACATGACCAAGTGTAGATTGTACTTCCATAGCTATAGAACGAATTAATCTCCACCCATGCTGTAATAAGCAAATATGCTCCTACATAGTAAGCCAAGCATTTAATTTTATTCCTTAAAACTAAAAAGATTGCAGAAAGCAACAAAAGAGGGAAAGCAAATAACAGCTCTACGTTATTTAAGCTAAAAATTGTATAAAATCCTCTGGTTAAAAATACAAATAATCCTATCTCAAATATTATCTTACTTATAGGATTAATAACAACTTTTCTTTTCTCGTATTTAACTATTTCAGCCAAACCACCATAACCAAGTTTTATCATTAAAAATATTGTAACAAAATAAACTAGTGGTAATAAGAGATACTGTATGCAAATCACAACTCAGTTTAGGCAGAATAAGGTTAAATATTTTATGAAAATCTTTGGTGGTAAGATTTATTAGTTAGATGTCAAAAAGTTTGTATCCGAACCAAAATGGAGAGGAAGAAAATATTAGCTTTAACTAATACGAGCATAGGAATTTTCATGGCTTTTGCCAATTATAATATGATAATAATCGCCTTACCTGCTATATTTAAAGGCTTGAACTTTAATCCAACAAGTCCGGACTCTTTAGGATACTTAATTTGGGTTATCTTGGGTTATATGGTTGTTACTGCGTCGCTAGTAGTTACCTTTGGAAGAATTTCTGACTTAAAAGGTAGAGCAAGGTTTTATACAATAGGTTTTCTAATATTCGCAATAGCTTCCGCGCTATTGGCGTCTATTACTTCTACTGGCAATTTAGGAGTACTGGAAATGATAATCTTTAGATTACTGCAGGGAGTAGGAGGTGGATTATTAATGGTAAACAGTACTGCTGTGCTTACTGACTACTTTGATAGGAATGAGCTAGGAAAGGCTTTAGGATTAAATCAAGTTGCAGGATTAATTGGAGGAGTAGCAGGTCTAATAATAGGCGGTGTTTTATCAATTTATAATTGGAGGTACATCTTCGTTTTCAGCGCCGTTGTAGGAATTATAGGAACTATTTGGTCAGCATTAACTCTTAAGGATGTTCAAAAACCTATAAGAAGATCAATAGACGTAGTTGGAAATACATTATTTGCACTAGGTATTACGATTCTTCTAATTTCAGTGACTTACGGACTTTTACCTTATAATAATCAACCTCTAGGCTGGGGCAATCCTTGGGTTATTGCTGGAATAGTGGTTTCAATTGGGCTAATAAGTTCTTTTGTCTTTGTGGAGAGAAAAGTTAAAGATCCTATGTTTGACCTTTCCTTGTTTAAGAATAAAGATTTCTCTACTTCTAATACTGCTAACATGATAGCATCATTGGCTAGACAAGGAATTCTATTAATGCTCCTAGTCTTATTACAAGGTATTTGGTTGCCTTTACATGGAGTGCCTTACTGCGACACTCCGTTTTGGGCTGGAATCTATTTAATACCTAATGTTTTAGGATTTGCAGTGTTTGGTCCAATTAGTGGAATACTCTCAGATAAATATGGAGGAAAAATACTTACAAGCATTGGTTTAACAATTAGCGGTATAGGTTTCCTCTTACTGACATTATTACCTTACAATTTTAACTTATACGAATTCTTTGCAATAACTTTTATTCAAGGTGCAGGGATGGGATTATTTACTGCCCCTAACACTGCAGATATGATGGCTTCAGTACCCATTAATAAAAGAGGTTCTGCATCCGGAATGAGGGCAGCTCTTCAAAATACTGCCTCAGCTTTCAGCGTAGTATTTTACTTTAGCATATTAATTTCAGCAATGACAGGAAGTTTGGATTCCTCAATATCTTCTGCATTATCCTCATATGGAATTCACGTTAACGCAAATATCCCTGCCTCGGTTGTAATATTCTCTGTACTATTAGGTTATGATCCTTTATCAGCATTTTCCTCGTCTCTTCAGCATTCGATAGCAGTAAAGATTGATAATCCCCAATTCTTCGTGGAGACTATTGCCCCTTCGTTTATGAGTTCACTAAGGTTAACACTTTATATTTCCGCCGGATTACTTTTCATGTCAGCATTAATTTCCGCATTTAGAGAGAGTGGTAGAGTTGGAAGATTGGGAAATAATACTCAAGGGGAACAGAAAGCTGAGAGAGCTATTACAAAAGGAAGCTGAAAAGAGAGGGCTTTCCTATACTGAAGTTTCCACTCTGTATTTTTTAAAGAGTGGAGAAAAGAACGTTAGTAGCTTGGCAGAATTTGTAGGAGTGAATAAATCAACAATGGTTGAAATTCTTGATAGATTAGAAAGTGAAGGAATGATAACCAGAAGTAGAGATGAAAAAGATAGGAGAGTTGTTTTAGTTAAAATAACTCAAAAAGGGTTTGAAGAACTTGAGAACGTTAGACAAGCGTATAAGAATTTAATAAATGACATTCTATCAAGATCTGAAGGTAACATTATAAAATTCTTCCAGATAGTCATAGAAGAAGTATCTTTAAAGGAGAAAGCAAGCAATGCCCAAAAATGAATTTATATACCTAGCTACAGTGATTTTTACTCTAACTTTTGCTATTAGGGCCTCAAACAATATGTTAATTACAACTATTCCGCTAATTTCCGCTTATATCTTTCATTTCTCCTCAGTTTTAATTGGAGTACTTTCATCAATTCTTTCAATATCATCTTTTATTTCAAGCTTTTTTGTTAACTCAAGGTTAGATAACTTAAGGAGGAGAGAATTATTTTTAATATCCTCAGCTACTTATGCAGTAGTTTTTCCATTATTTTTCGTTGCTAACTGTATTTTAGTCTTTATCTTATCTTTTATAGCAGGGTTTTCATTGGGAATTCTGTTTCCTAATATTATTACGTTATCAGGATCATTAGACGATAGAAAAATGAGCGAGAGAATGTTAGCATTATATACTACGGCGTTAAGTCTTTCCTTAATAATAAGCCCAGGGCTAGAATCTTTAATACTTCAAAGATTTAGTTTAAGGGAAGCATTTCTATTCTTTTCCTTTTTAGCTTTTCTAGTTTTATTTATTTCATTAAAGGTTAGATACCCAGAATCTCATGAAAGGAGAGAAATAAGTGCTAAGGCTAGAGAAATTTTATTCTCTCCTAGATTCCTCGCTCCGTTCTTTAACAATTTGATGTACGATATTCCTTTTGCATTTATAGAAGTTTTTGGCGGAATATACGCTATAGAATATTTTAATGCCAGCTATTCTATGGCGACGTTTTTGTTTACTCTCTATTTTTTAACATCGTTTATAGGTAGGGTCTTATTCACCTTAAGAGCTCCACGTAACGTATTTAGGATAATACTCTTAAACGTAGCTCTCAGTGTTATAGGACTGTTTCTAGCTTTCATCTCTTTCAACGTTATTCTTTATATTATTTCCCTACTTATTTTAGGCATACCTCACGGTTTGACTTATCCGTCTTCATTGGTAATCATTAGGAGGAACTTTAAAGATGAAGAAAGAAGTGCAGCAAATAGTTACTTTACTGGAATACTCATGGGCTTAGGTGGAATAGTTCCAATAATAATGGGAGGAATTGTAAGCTTAATAGGGATAAGATTATCTTTTCTAGTATTAACTATTGTAGTTCTAGTTTTCTTCTCCTTATTTTTCATTAAACAAAGAGAAATTAAAAATAAGGATTCTTCTTAGCCATTTCATTAAGAGTATTAAATAATTTTTCATCAATGTTAATTTCATTTCCGCTACTTTTTAATAATTTATCACCTCTATCGCCGGGCAATGAACCCAGAATTTTTCTCATCAATTCTATTCCGTGATTTTCCTCCTCAGTAAATTTAGGGTTAATAACTATTAGTACTTCGCCCTTATTTGGAGGATTTTCAGTATTTAATACTCCTTTAACCTCAGGACCTACAGCACTTCCTGTTAAGAATGAGGTAAGGAGTTCTAGCGTTAACATTAAATAGAATCCTTTTACTCCACCTAAAGGTAGTAAACCTCCTTTTAAAGCCTCTGTAGGGTCAGTTGTTATTTCTCCTCTCTCATTTACTGCGACTCCATAAGGAATTTTTTCTCCTTTTCTTTGTGCCTCTATTATTTTACCTCTTGCAGTTAGGGATAAGGCCATGTCTAAGACAACTGGTGGGTTAGAAGGAATTGATATACTTAAAGGAGTTGTTGAAAGTAGCTTTTCAGCTTTCCCAGGAAAAACTACCGCTGGCTCTGCGTTTCCAAACATTATTGCTGAATAACCTTTTTCAGCTAATTTTCTAGTATAATAACCAAGGAAACCTATGTGAGAAGCATTCCTTACGGCCACGATACTTATAGGTTCTTTAAACTCCAGTTCGTTAATTATTTTATTCCACAGCACAATCCCAATACTCCTTCTAGCATCTATCAGTAGAGAAGAAGAAGTAGATTTCAATATTTTGTAATTTAACTTCCTTTCTATAGTTCCTAATTCTATACCTTTAACTAGAGGAATTACTCTTTGTACACCGTGAGAAGAATGCCCCCTTAATTCAGCCTCTATAAAATGTTCAGCTATTACACTCGAGTCTTCAACTCCTCGCTTATCTAGTATATGAATAATGATTTCCTTTAACTCATTTATGGGAATTTTCATTTGCTTAAAACTTTGTATTTTCTTTTATAAGCTTGGATTGTTCTAAGAATATTTATATAAAAACTTAAAATTCTTTCTCATATTTAGAAAGATAATTTTATTAGATAATTTTCGTAAGTTTTATTATGAAAAAATATTTTACTGTAAAGGAGACATCATTTTGTCCCACAAACTACGGTATCTTTGAGTGCAAAATAAAGGAAGATGGAGATAAAAAAGAGATATGCAGTTTAATAGCTTGTTGTAGAATAGAGTTAAGTACACAAATAGATAAATTTTAGGTAAGACGAATTATTTTTCCTGATAATACTTTTTGTACAAAATTGTTTGAATGTTAATTAAGGTAACCTAACCAAATTCTTAATAGAGTTAACTTTAAATAATTTAGGCTAACCCTAATTTTTTAGGGTTCCCCAAATGAGCGCAAATGTTCCTAGGCTTAAAAAAGGAGTAGTCGGAACTTTAGAGGCGATAGCTCAAGAGATAGCTGCAATGGCACCTGCCTGTGACACGGTAGCTTTCATTACTTCCGCAGCAGCTTTCGCTTTCGTTCTAACACCTCTAGCTTTTCTATTAGCAATGATTACTATGTTCATTGAAGTTAACACTCTTTATCATCTTTCCAAGAGGCATGCAAGTGCTGGAGGCTATTACGGTTACGTTGCTACAGCTTTTGGTTCATTTCCAGCAATAATAACGGGATTAATGTATCCAGTTTATCAAATAGCTAGCACTGCAGCAATACCAGTTTATGTAGCAGGAATTGTATTGCCTGGCGTATTACATTATTTCTGGGGTATAACTTTACCAGGATGGGTATGGATAGCTTTCATAACTTTCTTCATTCTCTTCCCAATATTCCTAGCTATGATAGGAATTAGACCGCAAATGAAATACATTAGATATGCAGCATTAACTGAGGTAGCCTTCCTTGCAATAACCTCGCTAATAATAATATTGAAGGCTCCAGACAATACAATAAACGTGTTTAATCCATTTGCCTGGAATTCAGTATATGGTTCTCACTGGAATACAATGGGAGGACCTCTGACAGGTTTAGGATTAGGAATGATATTCGGTTTAACAAGCTTTATCGGCTATGGAGGCTCAGCTCCATTAGGAGAAGAGGCAAAAAGCAGCAGAGCAATAACTAAGGCATTAATGCTAGGAGTATTCGTAGTAGGTGTCGTTTTAACTGAAGTCGCTTACGCTTTGACAGTAGGATGGGGAATTAATAATATGGTTTCATTTGCTTGCTGCGGAATTCCAGGAATAGTAGTTTATACGGAATATCTAGGTATCGCTGGGGGTCTTTTATTAGCATTATTTGCATTTAATTCAGCATTCTCAGACAGCGTAGCTATGCAGTCAAATGCTGGAAGAGTGTACTTTGCTATGGGCAGAGATGGCATATTACCAAAGTTCTTCTCATATGTACATCCTAAGTGGGTTACTCCGACTAAGTCTTTGCTCTTTGTAGGAATTTCCGCTAGTATATTAGCCTTAGCATCAGGGTTTATAGTAGGGTACTTCGCTGGAACTTCTCCATCACAGCTTATATATTGCCCGGCTACATCTAAGCCAGTATTCTGTGCACTTAGTGAAACGTTCGATTATCTAACAACTATAGCACTTGTAGGGTTTATGGTAGCTCACTTCATAAATAACACTGCAGTTATGGTGTTATTTGCAAGGCTAAAAGAAAGACATTATGGAATAAATAGAATAATTCACCCATTCTTGCATTACATTTTACCAGCAATAGCAACAATAATCTTTGCTTTCGTACTTTACAAGTCAATATGGCCACCAGAATTCCCAGTAACTCAAGCAGTTATAACGGGAGCTTCCGTGCTAATATTCTCTATAATATACACGGCCTGGATAAGAGTAAAAAGACCAGAGACTTATAGAATAGCTGGAAAGACTGTAAATATTGTTGAAGAAGAAAGGAGAGAACAAGCTAAAGTATAACCTTTTTTTGATTGAAAGTATTTATTTTTTAATAGTTTTTCTCTCTAATGGATATTTCACGAAAATTTTCGGGGTAACATTCTTTTTATAGCTAATCTAATCTATTTCTCGGTGAAATAGTTGGGAATAGATCCGAACTATCGTACGTCCAGACAAGTAGTAGGTGAACATCAAGGCCACAAGGTTTATGGTCCAGTAGATCCACCTAAAGTTTTAGGAATACATGGAACAATAGTTGGAGTAGACTTCGACTTATGCATTGCCGACGGCTCTTGTATAACTGCTTGCCCAGTAAACGTATTCCAATGGTATGACACTCCAGGACATCCTGCATCAGAAAAGAAGGCTGATCCAATAAACGAACAAGCTTGCATATTCTGTATGGCCTGCGTAAACGTTTGTCCAGTTGCTGCAATAGACGTTAAACCACCGTAAGCGTTTTTATTTTCTTATATAAAAACCACTAAATCATTTTTATTGCATAAATAAATATTTTATACTAACTCTCTAATTTCTTAAGTTTCTTTTTATTGTATTTGGATATTTCTTAGATACCTTTCATGTCTCTACGGACCTTTTAGATTGAAACTATTCTTAATTTGAAGAAAAACTTATTTAAGAAAAGCTTTTAAACATTTAATACTAAATTATTTTAGTGATAAAATGAACTTAAAAGGAACTAAAACTGCCGAAAATTTAAAGACAGGCTTTATAGGTGAATCAATGGCAAATAGACGTTACTTATATTTTGCAAAGAAGGCTGATGAAGAAGGATATCCAGATATTGCTGCAGTTTTTAGGAGTATAGCTGAAGGAGAAACTGCTCACGCTTTTGGACATTTAGATTTCATAAGACAAGGAGGCTTAACTGATCCTGCAACCGATAAGCCGATAAAGACTCTTGAAGATATGATACAATCTGCCATAGCTGGAGAAACTTACGAATTTACTCAAATGTATCCTGGTTTTGCAAAACAAGCAAGGGAAGAAGGTTTTGAAGAAATTGCAGAATGGTTTGAAACTTTAGCCAGAGCAGAGAAAAGTCATGCTGAAAGATATAAGCAACTATTAGCTCTACTACAAGGTAAGCAGTAATGTATTCATTAGATCCTGAAGATACTTCATTTTTTGATTCTTCCAAACTTAAGTCGGAATTTGTAAGGCAAGCTTCCGTATGTCATGGATGTAGATTATGCTTTAATTATTGTTTCGTTTTCCCTAAGCTGTTTTCTATTACAGATAAGAAAGGCCCGAAAGAGTTGACCTTAGAGGATTTATTCTCCATAGTACCGGACTGTTTTCACTGTAAGATGTGCTATAATAATTGTCCTTACACACCTCCTCACGAATTCAACATGGACTTTGCTCATTTAATGGATTGGGCTTGGTTATATTATAAGCAAAAGACTGGATTATCATTAAGAGACTATTTATTTGAGGCTGTAAATGTTCCGTTTAAGAAAATTGTAAGTAAAATTTATCCATATACTAAAGGATTTCTAGGAATAAAAGAAGACGCTCCAATGCCACAGATGTCAGATAAGGGCTTTAAACCTAGGGTTGGGAAGATAGAGAATCCGGTAGCTAAAGTTATACTTTTCCACACTTGTCTAATTGAGAATTTTTATCCAGATTTAGGTCAAGACGTTATAGAAGTTTACAATAAGTTAGGAATTGAAGTAAAGCTAGCTAACTTCCTTTGTTGCGGTGCTCCGATGCTGGACGTTGGTGACGCTAAGATGCTAAAGAAAGTAGCAGAGTTTAATTCATCTATACTTGAGAATTTTATTAAGCAAGGTTATGACGTAGTTTCTCCAATACCTACATGTTCATTGATGATTGAGGAATATAAGAACGTAATAAATAAGGAGATTAAGGTCTACGATGCTATGGAATACCTTTTAAAATTAAATAGGGAAGGAAAAATTAAACTTCCAAGAAGTTTTAATAAAACAGTGCTTTATCATACCCCTTGCCATCTTAAGTACTTGAAAATTGGCTTACCGGGAGTAGCAATTATGAGATCTTTGGGAGCTAAAGTGGAAATAGCTGATAAAGGATGTTCTGGAATTGATGGAGGCTGGGGGTTAAGGAATTATGATAAAGCTAAGATTATAGGGAAAAAGATGATGGAGGTTTTTTCTCAAAGCAAGGCAGAAGTTTTTGTCACTGAGTGTCCATTAGCAGGTTTGCAAATCTTCAAGGCTTCTGGCAAAAGGCCCCTTCATCCTATTCAAGTTTTAAAGGAGGCGTTAAGTATTGGTTAGCATTACGATTAAAGACGTGTTACCATGGAGAGAATACGAGAAAATTAGAATGAATGAGATAAGGAAAATATCTGAAATAAAAAAGAGTAGAAGAGTAGAACTAGGAGATAGATTATCATTACTCTTTGAAAATAAGGATACTGTACTACATCAAATTCAGGAAATGATTTATCTTGATAGGTTGGAAAAAGAAAATGATATAGAGGAAGTAATAAGAATTTATTCTAGTTTACTTCCCGGAAATGGAAAAATAAAAGCTACTCTTTACATTTATGCATATTCTATGAATGACTTAATTAATGTCTATAAAACTTTAAATAAAGTATATAATTCTGTTTTTCTGAAAATAGGATCTAAACTTATTCAAGGAGAACCAGAGGCAGGAAGAGAACAAGGCGAATCTTTCAGCACTGTGCAATATTTAACATTTGATCTTCAAGGAGAGAGATCTACAAATATGGAAATCCACGTTCTTCACGAGAATTATAAGGTTACTGCTAAAATTCCGGAGGAGTTAGCTAAGAAGCTTCTCAAAGAAGCATACGACGAATCCTAAAATTTGTGTAATCAGTTTGCAATCTCTTGTAATTACAAAAGGAGGCAAAGCCTCACTGATGGATAGCCCAAGACGTTAATGACGCTCCTCTCCAGCTCGAGTGAGGGGCAAGCAGCATGAAAGTTCCCCACTCTTCCAATGGTAGTTCTTTGAGCTACCCGAATTGATGGTTGGCTAAACTTTAAGTCTAACTTTACACTCAAGGAGGGTCTACACCCCAGTCAGATCTGACTAATATGCCTTAAAGGAGGTCAGATAAATATTGCACTAGCGTATTGTTGACCATAATATAAATATTTTTATTTTTTACTGTGAGATATTTTATGTGTTAATCATAAACGATTCTAGATTTGTTGGTAAGTATGTTGCTATTGATTCCAACGATAGGATTATTGGTTATGCTGATACTAGGGAAGAGTTAGTTAAAAATCTGGAACAAAAAGGTTATAAAATTCACGAATATTCAATACTTTACATTCCATCACAGTTCAAATTGCATATAGAGTATTCTAAGGTCTGTGATGAGGAATTGCCTTTAATGAATTTGAAAATAA